>CAZCCL010000035.1:0-22362 GCA_964497095.1 uncultured Gaiellales bacterium
CGAGATCCTCAGCCACGCGCGACCGCGTAAGAGGACTTCAGACGCAGGACACTAGTGAGGGGGGAAACAAGGTGACATCATAGTCTCCGCGGACGATCGACGCGCAAGGTATTCAGAGTCTTCCGGGAGTAGATTGGTGAGGTACGCTCACTGAACAGAGGGAAGGTGAGCGAGTGATCAGCCGGGTCTGGCACGGGTGGACGGCGCCTGCCGACGCCGATCCCTACGAGAAGCTTTTCAAGAGCGAGATCTTCGTAGACATCAAGGATCGTCGAATCGCCGGTTTTAGGGAGATTCAGCTGTTCCGCCGTACGCTCGAGGCGGAAGTGGAGTTCATCACCGTCATGTGGTTCGAGTCCGTAGAAGCGGTTCAGGCCTTTGCCGGGGAAGACTACGAAGCTGCCGTGGTCCCGCCCAAAGCAAGGAAGCTACTCTCGCGCTTCGACCATCGCTGGCAACACTACGAGGTCAAGGCCGACCTCAAGGTTTGAAAAGACCAGGGACGAATCTCGAGAATCTGGAGGAAGATCATGAGATAGCCCGATGCTTCCGACCTCGTGGCCAGAAAGATAAGCCGCGGAGACCGACTTAGAACAAGGGCATGGTGCCATGGATCCTCAAGACAGCTCTGAAGTCCTTCTAGCCGAATCCTCAGACAGAGAGGCGGCAGTCAGACGGCTATTGAGCAAGACCGACTTGGCCGCCTTCTCTGGGAAGAGGGTAGCCTTGAAGGCGAATTTCAACAGCGCCGACCCTTTTCCCGCCTCGACTCATCCTGACACTCTCAAGGCGATGGTGACTGTGCTGAAGGAGGCCGGAGTAACGGAGATTACTCTGGCCGAACGAAGCGGCATGGGGGATACGCGGGAGACCTTGGAGAAGCTAGGCATCCTGGAACTCTCCAAAGACTTGGACTTCAAGGTCGTCGTTCTGGATGAGGAGCCGAAGGAAGCCTGGGCAAAGATCGAGCATAGCGGGACTCATTGGCTCAAGGGTTTCTACATTTCGAAGCTATTCCTTGATTCAGACATCGTCGTTCAAACGTGCTGTCTCAAGACTCACAGGTTCGGCGGTCATTTCACAATGTCTCTCAAGAACTCTGTGGGTCTGGTGGCCAAGCGGGCTCCCGGGGGTCTGTACGACTACATGTGGGAGTTGCATGGCTCTCCTTACCAGAAGCTGATGGTTGCCGAGATCAACAAGTTCTACCAGGTGGACTTGGTGGTCATGGACGCGACGGAAGCGTTTGTCAGTGGGGGTCCGGACAAAGGATCGGAGGTGAAGCCAGGGCTTATGCTCGCGAGCAGAGACAGGGTGGCCATCGACGCAGTCGGAGTGGCGATCCTGAGAAGCTTTGGTGCGTCAAGCCTCATGAAGAAACCGATCTTTGAGCTGGACCAGATACGGAGAGCAGCAGAGCTTGGAGTCGGAGCCCCAGCCGCCTCGGCTATCACGTTGACCTCACTGGATGACCGGAGCGGGGAAGCAGTCGACAAGATCGAAAGCATTCTCATGGAAGAGTGAATGCAGGGAATGGGGGTAGGTGTTAAGGTCTACTCCCATCCTCGACTGCCGGAGTGTCCAAGCGCGTAGACAAGCAGAACTGCCCTTGCCACTGTATGTGAAATAGGAGAGGACGATCATATGTCAGAGGTGAAGCGTTCAGCCCGCGAAATCGTGATGGGCTTCTACGAGGCGGCCCTTAACGAGAAAGATGTAGAAAAGGTCAAGGAGTTCTTGGGCGACACGTATATCCAGCACAACCCTTCGGTGGTCGATGGTCCCGAAGGATTGCTCCGCTTCGTACAGTTCCGCCGTGACAGGTTCCCGAAGTCGCGCAACGAGGTCAAGACGGTCATAGCCGAGGGCGATCTAGTTGCTCTTCACGTACACTCGGTGCTGGTACCTGGAACGCCGGGACGGAATATCGTCGACATCTTCAGGGTCGACGGCGGCAAGGTGGTCGAGCATTGGGATGTCATCCAGGACATCCCGGAGGCGCTCTTTCCGCCGCTCAACGATAACGGACTCTTCTGACCCCGACCTCGAAGCGATCGCCCAGCGTGACTGGTCCGGCAAGCCGGCCGGTCATTGAGGGACAGAAGGACTGTCTGGTAGAGTTGGTGGTATCAGCGTGGAGGAACAGGAGGAAGCGTGGACGTTGACTGGACGGCGATGATTCTTCTCTTATACATCCTATGCGGCCTTGGGTTCACCATCCAGGGCTTCCAGGCCCTAGGCCGATGGAGAGCACAGAGGAAGACCCCTCCAAGCTCGGCTAAATGACCCCGATGAGGCGGTGAGGATGGCACCGCCGCCGACACCAGGCGAAAGACGCCATCATGGCGGACGACAAGGAGTCGACTCAGTGACAAGGAGCGGGAATTGCAGGACGGCCGGGAGTCGACCGTCAGGAATTCCTGCTTTTCTTCACAAGACGCGGGCTTTCCATCATGACCGCGGTATCGGGCGGTACTGACTCGGTCAGCCAGACGTTGCCGCCGATGACCGACCGCGCGCCTATCACCGTATCGCCCCCCAGGATCGTGGCCCCGGAGTAGATGATGACGTCGTCTTCGATGGTAGGGTGCCGCTTCTTCCCCCGATACTGATCGCCCGCTCCTTTGGGGAGGGAGAGCGCGCCCAGCGTGACCCCCTGGTATACGCGCACGTCTTTGCCGATCTGCGTGGTCTCGCCGATCACCACTCCCGTACCGTGATCGACGACAAACCCCGGCCCGATCTCCGCTCCCGGATGGATGTCTATCCCCGTCGCACCGTGCATACGCTCGGTCATCATCCGCGGGAGCATGGGCACGTCCAGTTCGAACAACCGGTGCGCCACCCGGTAGATGGCGACGGCCTGAAGCCCGGGGTAGCTGTAGACGATCTCGTCCGTGGTCTTTGCCGCCGGATCGCCGTCAAAAGTGGCCCGGATATCCGCGGCCAGCACTCGCCGAATATCAGGGATGGCCTCCAACAACTGCAGGGCCGCGTCATAACCTCGGCCTTCGCAGTCGGTGCACTCCTTCGCGAACCGGAAACACTCGTGGCGGATACTATGGGTTATCTGCTCGGAGAGAAGGTCGAAGAGTGCCGTGGAGACCTGGCCGATCGCATAACGGAAGCTGACCGGGTCCACCCTTCCCTCGCTGAAGAACCCCGGGAAGAGCAGTTCGCGCACCCGGTCGATGACCTCCTCGACGGCCCGGCGGGAAGGGATGGGCTCGAAACCGATGTGGGTGTGACACTCTTTTCGGGAGCAATCTTGGATGATCTCCTCGCTCAGTTTCCTTAGGCGCTCTCGGTAGACCTGCGCGGCAGCCGCCTCGGTGCGGCAGCTTTCCGGCCGAATCGCCGTCGGGTCCGCGTCTTGCTGTGGAGTCATGTGGTCCTCCTTACATGGGCAGAGCGTAAGTGTAGCTGTTGTGGCCCGACGTGGACGCGGCCTGTAGACAAGCGACACGGTGCGCTGTACGAGGGGAGACCGGACAATCGCCTATCGTGGGTGCTCTGACCCGGAGGCCGGGGTAATCGTGAGACTCTCGAGCAGTTCAGGAATACGCCGCCGGCGCGCTCAGGGCCGCGTCACCTCTTGCTCGAGAACCGTGTGATCCGCCTCGTCAGCCTGTGCACTTCGGCCGGCCGCCCTTCCGCCCCACAGCACGAGCAGGCTGAGGCCCAGCACTACCAGCAGCATTCCGGTGATCTCCGCGGGGCTGAGGTCCTCTCCAAGTTGGAGCCAGGAGGCAAAGACGCCCACGACCGGCGTCCCGATGGTGCCGATGCCGGCGATGTTGGCCGGCAGGGCATTGAGCACGTACAGCCATATTATGGAGGCCACAGCTGTCCCCAGGAGGATGCTGTAGATCAAGGACCAGATGAAAGTGCCCGACCATTGGATGCCCTCCCCCGGAAATACAACCGCGGCGACGACCAGAGGGATCGATCCCAGGAGCCCCTGCCACGCGGTCAGGGAGAGCAGCTCGACCTCGAGCCGCCGTCTGAGCACCTTTCCCACTACAGCTCCCGCCGCGAAGCAGACCGCACCCGCCAAGGTCAAGAGACTGCTGAGCACACCTCGCAGGTGCCAGGGCTCGATGATCAGTACCAGCCCCACCAAGCCTATCGCCACAGATAGCCACTGCGATCCCGCCAGTCGCTCGTCCAGCAGCAACCAAGCCAAGATAAGGAGCCAGAATTGCCAGGTATTGGCAAGCATGGCGGTATGACCCGCTCCTCCAGTAACGAGAGCGGCAGTGGTCAGTCCCACGAAGCCTGCGACCTGTAGCACCCCCAGAGCAGCCGTCAGCCCGATGGCCTTGGGTCGCAGCGGCCGACCGGACAAAGGCAGCAAAGCCAGGAGGATAAGGTACGCGGGAAACGCTCTCAGCGCCGCGAACACGAAAGCGCTGCTGTTGACGACACCGAGCTTTCCCGGTACCCAACTGTATCCCCAGATCAACGCCAGAGCCGCCAGCGCCACGACGGGGAGATAGCGAGATGACCGCACGGTGCCTCCGGGTTGGTCTCGACGACGAGGGAGCTCGACCAGCCCATTCTAGCGTGATGGGAGGAACCACACGGTGCTCCTGAGAATGATGCGTGGGGCCCGTGATCATCCATGCAGCCGAATCTCTCGTTGAGCCAAACGAAACTCACCCTCTATCAGGCCACTGAGAGCTTGGCGTAAGAGTATGTCGTCAGCAGCGTCACCACGCCTGCCAGGAGGAACGCGACCGGTGTGCCGCCATGGGCCAGTTGGGAAGCCAATCCCAGCACCGCGAAGATACCGCCGCCGACCATCCCGCCGATGCCGATGGCGACCACTGCCCATAGACCGATCTTGCCGTCGCGTGCCTTGCTCAGTTGAATCGTCCTCGTTGGAGGGGTTCCCGGGAGAAGGAAGTGCCCCTTGGGGGGTGTGGCCTAGCTCGGATCCGAGGGGTCGGAAGGGCAGGCGTTGGAGACTTTGGCGACTAGAACGACCGAGTATCTATCGGCCACCCAAGCGAAGCTATCGCCTAGAGCCCTGAATGTGTCCATTGTCTCCCCGGAAATGACCGTGCTCATGGCGCCGGTCCGCAGAGTCACGGGTGCCTCCTTCAGGCGATCGATGAACCCCTCGATGGGTTCGCTCACGCGTTTGGCGTCGAGGGGGTAGAGGCTCACTTCGGCTTGGACGATCACGGTTCCACCTCCGCTATCGTGAATGGCCGGGCAAGCAGGCTTCCGCCGCCTTGGATGGAAAGGACCTCCAAGCAGCTTAAGCCAGTATAGTGTAGGAAAGGGCGCGACTGTCCAACCGGCGGCAAGTAGGATACACAGGAGGGTGGATTGTGAAGGTCAAGAAACGTGAGGAGACGCCGAAGGCCGATGCGCCCGACTATCCGGGCGTGGCGAAGCAGATAGTGCTCGGGCCGGCAGACGGCTCCGCCGAGATCGTCTTGCGGTATTTCAGCGTAGCCCCGGGTGCGGCCACTCCTTATCACGAACACGATTTTCCTCACTTGGTCAAGATAGAGTCCGGCCAAGGAGTGGCTGTGAACGCTGAAGGGCAAGACCTACCGGTGACCCCGGGTGACTACGTCTACGTTGCCCCCAACGAGACCCACTGCTTCCGCAATACGGGCGATGCGCCCTTCGAGTTTGTCTGCATCGTGCCCGCGCGGGGCGAGCAGATAAGCATCTCCTGACGGAGCGGGGCGGCAGTAGCCTCGAATAGCCCGCAGCTAGATGTATTTCACATCTAGAGTATTCCACACTACAATCGACACGGCAGCATTCTGACCCTCTACCGACGGGACAGGGTCGGGGTGTCTCGCTTATCCTCGGTCTAAGGGAGCGTAATCGTGGCGTGGTTCAGACGCAAGAAGGCTTCAGCGTCTCGCGACAAGGATGACCTCTTGGGAGATCGGTCGTTTCCGACCGAAAGCTACCTAACCCCGGATGGATTCAGTGAAGGCTACGGGAACAGGTACGCGCAGCTTCAGGCGGAGGCGCTGGCCATGAACGACGGGCAGCGGTCCGAGCGGGCGGCGGCCGCAGACCGGCGGGTCGTCCGCGGTCCTACGGAGGCGGATAGAGATCATATCCCCTACATCCAGGAAGCCTGGGAGTGGGCCGGTAGGACTGCGCGTGTCGTTGGCCTCAAGCGCAGAAAGGCATTCTACGGGTGTGTGCTGGACGCCCTGACCCGAATGAGGGTCGCCGCGTTGATCGAGCGTCGCAATCTGGCTTGGCCCGAGACGGCGGCGAAGGTCGCAGGGGTCGATCTCCCCTGGATCCAGGTGGAACACGATATGCCGGCGGAGGACTTCGAGAGGTATGTCTCGAAAGCCCGTGAGCTTCTGCACGAGGGACTTGAAGAAGGCTGGAACGGTGTGGTCTGGGGAGACATCGACCCCGATGACCCCTTTCGCACCATCGAGATCGACAGCCAAGCGTGCCGGGGCTGCGGGCTCTGCGTCGTCCTGTGCCCGGATGCCTTCGCGAAGTCGGCGGAAGGTGACGCGTACGTCACGGAACCCGCCGCGGTGCGCGACCCAGAGTTGGAGGACTGCTGTATGGCGGCGCTGGCACAGTGTCCCGAAAACGCGATCCTATTGAACACAAGGGGCGCCCGAACGGTCACCGGTGAGATCCCGCCCCGTGGGCGCCCACTACCCGGCGAGAGGATCGGCCAGAGGGTAAACTAGCGCGGGCGCCGACGATCTGCGCGGGTCTCGAGTAACTCTGAGCGGCGGATGATGAAGTCGGAGCCTACTTACGTCCGGCCCACCCGAGGGGGGAACGTGCAGCGGACATGCTGGATTCTGGGTGTAGACGAGAAGCAGCGCGAAGACATGCTCCCGGGGACCGTTTCGATGGGGTTCCCGTTGGTCGGAGACCTAAGCCGTTTTGGGTGTCTGGCGGTGGAAGACGACCCGGAGAACGATGATTCGGAGAACGACGACCCGGAGGGCGCTGGCCAGGAGGCCGAACGGCAGTCGAGGCGCGCCCTTGTCGCGGAATTCCGCCTAGCGTATCCCGGTGTGCTCGAAGCCAGGGAGCATCCTGCTCGCCGGCTCGCGGATCCCTTTGGTCTCTGGTTGTTCTCCAAGAAGACCAGGCCTCACGATCTGGTGGTCGTGCACGTGAATAAGGCGAAACATCGGGAGGCGATGGCTATCGCTGAGATCACAGGCCCGTACTATTTTCTGGAGTCTTCGCCTTGGCCGCATCGTCTGCCGGTGGTGGCGTTGAATCTCGACCAGTGGAAGTTGCCCAGTCCCTACTCAGGTTGGGGGGACCTCTTTGCCACGAGCGGCGACGACGATCAACTCCTGGCGATGCTGGAGGCGCTCACCGGGACGAAGCTGATCGACCGAGAACCGGCCGGCTGAGAGAGCTGTGAAGGTCGCGGTCGTCTACAACCGGGAGGGTGCCAACGTCATCAACCTGTTCGGCCTGCCGAACCGGGAGACGATCGGGCGCAAGACCATCGACCGGCTGGTGCGTGCTCTGAAGGCTCATGGGCACCAGGTCATCGCCCTGGAGGGCGACAAGGACCTGATCGACCGGCTCGAGGAGTTCATGCCGAGGGTCGTCCAAGGCGAGCGTCCCGGTCTGGTCTTCAACGTCTCCTACGGCATCCAGGGCCAGGCGCGCTACACCCATGTTCCCAGCATCCTGGAGATGGTCGGCATACCCTACGTGGCCTCGGGTCCGCTGGCGCACTCGCTGGCGCTCGACAAGATCGTCACCAAGATGATCCTCAGGCAGCACGGTCTTCCGACTCCGGATTTCGCCTTGCTGCAGACGCCGGACGCTCCCATCCCGGAGATGCGGTATCCCCTCATCGTCAAGCCCAGGAGCGAGGCGGTGAGCTTTGGGCTCAAAGTGGTGCACGACGAGGAAGAGCTCCGCACGGCCGCCGGGATGATCTACCAGGAGTTCCGCCAAGGCGTGCTTGCGGAGCAGTACGTCGAGGGCCGGGAGATCAACGTGGGCATCCTGGGCAACGACCCGCCCGAGGCCTTCCCGCCTGTGCAGCTCGATTTCGGGACCGAGGGTCCGGCCATCTACACCTACGAGGACAAGACCGGTCGCAGCGGTAGACAGGTCTCCCACATCTGCCCCGCCCCTATCGGGGAGGAGCTGACTCTGCACGCTCAGAAGATCGCCACCGGAGCGTTCACGGCGCTTGGGTGCTCCGACTGTGCACGCGTAGATATGAGACTCGACGACCGGGGGGACCTCTACATCCTCGAGGTCAACAGCCTTCCGAGCCTTGGGGAGCACAGCTCGTATCTCGTCGGCGCGGCCGAAGTGGGTCTGGACTTCACCAGTTTCATCGGACGACTCATCGAAGTCGCGAGTGCACGGTACTTCGGTACCCCGCACCCGCCTCGGCTCGGCAGCGGCTCGTCCGAGCCGAGCACCACTGCTTTTCAATACGTTGTAGAGCACCGGGATAGGATGGAACGCGACCTCAAGGAGTGGACTGCGCTTCATTCCCGCACGGACGATCCGATCGGGCTCCAGCAGGCGAGCAAGAGGTTGGAGACGACTCTTCGCGAACTCGGCCTCCGCCCGGTGCCAGACCTCTGCAGCGAGCACACGGCGCTTACCTGGGAGACGGCCAAGGGTCTCGCCGGCGGGATGCTCTTCATCGCCAACCTCGACGTGCCCATCGACACCGACTTCCCGCCGCAGCCGTACCGGCGCGACCCCGAGTGGCTGCACGGGGAGGGAGTGGGCTCCTCGAGGGGCCCGTTGCTGACGCTGGAGTATTCCTTGCGCTCTCTCCGCCGCATGCGTCAGCTCAGGCATCTGCCCCTCGGCGTGCTCTTCTACGCCGATGAGGGCCGTCACGCTCGGTACAGTGCGCCGATGATCCGGGCGGCGGCGGAACGAGCCAAAGAAGTGTTCGTCCTTGGTCCCGGTAATGTCGGGGACCGCGTGATCACCCAGCGCAGGGGTCAGCGCCGTTTCCGCTTCCGAGTAGTCGGAGAGCCCATACGTCTCGGTCGCTATTCGCGGAGAGCCGACGCGCTTCGCTGGGCATGGACCAAGCTGGAGGAGATCGCACAGCTCACCGACCGAAGCAGGCGGATCTCGGTGTCGACCGTCGAGCTGCATACAGAGCGGATACCGATGAGCCTGCCCCATCGGGTGACGGCGACCGTCGCCATCACCTACCCCAGCTCTGAGGCCGCCGAGGCGCTCGAGAAGCGGATCCGTGCCATCCTGGGCAGGAAAGGCCCGAAGTGGGAATTGGAATTGCTTACGGACCGACCGCCGTTCGTGAAGCGGCCGGCGGGGCTAGAACTCTATCGAGAACTGAGCGAGATCGCCGAGAAGTGGCAGATCCCGCTCAACGCCGAGTCCTCGGTGTGGCCCTCGGTGGCCGGGCTGCTGCCGGAAGATAAGCCGGTGCTTTGCGGTCTCGGTCCTGTGGCCCGCGACCTGCGGACGCCCCAGGAGTCCCTGCTGCGGATCAGCCTGGTGCAGCGGACCCTGCTGCTGTCGCAATTCCTGGTAGCCCGGACGGTCAAATAGCCCGTGCCCACCCGCTCGTCGAAATCTGATACTGAGCAGCTTCTGCTTGGCGACAGGCACTTCGGGCTGGTGCAACGCGTCGCCTCGTCCCGGCGGGGCATGGTCGCCACGGCGCATCATCATGCCACCGAGGCCGGCGTGGAGATGCTGGCATCGGGCGGCAACGCTATCGATGCGGCCGCCGCCGCCGCCTTCGTCCTGGGGGTCTGCGAGCCCGCTGCTTCCGGTCTGGGCGGCCAGACGATGATGATGATCCACCACGCCGCGTCCGGGCGCACTATCGCACTGGACGGCTCGTCCAGAGCGCCCAACCGCGCCAATCGAGACGAGGTCGCGCCGGGGGATGTCAAAGTGGGCTACGCGGCGGCCACGGTCCCCAGCACCCCGGCGACCCTTCGCTACGCTCTGGAGACCTACGGCACGCTGAAGCTCGCCCAGGTTCTCGAGCCGGCCATCCGTCTCGCTGAAGAGGGATATCGGGTGAGCGAACTCCAGAACCGCCTGACGCGGCGGGAGCTGGCCAAGCTGCGGGCCAACTCCGCCGCGCCGTTCTTCCTGAGGAATGGTGAGAAGCCTTATCCCGCCGGCGCAGTCTTCAAGCAGCCTGTCCTGGCAGAGACCCTCCGCCGCTTGGCAAAGCGTGGCATCCGTGATTTCTACTCGGGCCGGATCGCGCGCCAGATCGACGCCGATATGACCCGGAACGGTGGTCTCATCCGGCTGGACGACCTCGCCCAAGTCCCCCGGCCCATCGAGCGTCGCCCTCTGACCTGCCGCTTCGGCCCGTATCGGGTCTTCACCTTCCCCCCGCCGGGCGCCGGGCGCACGCTGGTCGAGATGCTGAACATCTATCAGCGGCTGCCGGCTGCTCTCCGCGATTTCGAAAGCGCCCCCGGGGCCGTCGCGCTGGCGGAGATCATCCGTATGGCCTTTCTCGACCGGCAGGACCGTCCCTTCGACCCCAACTTCTACGCGCAGGTGAGTCAGAAGAAGATGCTGTCGGTCGAATACGCGAAAGGAGTGGCGGGGCAGGTGGCCGGTCGCGTGACCAGTGGGGGAGAGACGACCCACCTCTCGGTGATGGACGCGGAGGGTAACGTCGTCTCGCTCACCCAGTCCATCGAGAAGGTCTACGGGTCGTGCTGCGCCACCCCGGAACTCGGGTTCCTTTACAACGATTACATGAGCGCGTTCGAGTACGACGACATCTCCCACCCGTACTACCTGCGCCCCAACGCAGTTCCCTGGGCCAGTGTCGCGCCGACTATCGTCTTCCGCGGTCCGGTCCCGTGGCTTGCCATAGGCAGCCCGGGCAGCGAGCGGATCACTCCCTCGATCCTTCAAGTACTGGTGCGTCTGAAGAAGCAGACCCCGTTCTCCGCCGTGGATGCGCCACGGTTGCACTGTTCCATCACGGGCAAAGTCTCGCTGGAGGCCGCCCGGATGTCGGACGAGATCCCCTCGGCGCTCGAGCTGCAGGGCTTCGAGATCGACCGGCGCGAGCCGTACTCCTTCTACCTCGGGTGCGTTCAGCTCGTGCTTCGTGAGAACGGGCGGCTCACCGGCGTCGCCGATCCTCGCCGCGACGGAGCCGCAGGCGGGCCTCGCCGATGAGGCTCCCCCTGCTGATCTCGGTGCCACACGCAGGCTTGGATGTGCCGGCCGCGGTCGCTCCGTACTGCATCTTAACCCGGGAGCAGATCGCCGAAGACGGGGACGAGGGTGCAGCCGAGATCTATGACATAGAAGACGAGGTGGAGGCCTTCGTCACTACATCGGTGGCCCGCGCGATCGTCGATCTGAACCGCGCCGAGGACGACCGGAGGAAGGATGGCGTGGTCAAGACCCATACCTGCTGGGACGTCCCTGTGTACGACCCGTTCCCTCCGGAGGCCATCGTCCGGAGTATACTCGAGACCTACCATCGGCCCTACCACGCGAGATTACGCGAGCTCGCCTCCACCAGCGGAGCCCGCCTGGGGGTGGACTGTCACACTATGCTGGCGTTCGGCCCGCCGGTCTCACCCGATCCCGGCGCCGAACGGCCTTGGGTGTGCCTGAGCAACGGAGACGGCACCTGCCCACAGGAGTGGATGGATGGCCTGCGGGGTTCGTTCGCGAAGCTTCTCGGGGACAACGTTCGCGTGAACGGCCCGTTCCGCGGCGGCTACATCACGCGGACCCACGCGGCCGAGATGCCGTGGGTCCAACTGGAGCTGTCGCGGGCGCCGTTTCTCTCCAACGCGGAAAAGCGCAGTCTCGTTCTCCAAGCTTTTCGAGATTCTCCTCTGTAGTCGGCTTCCCACTTGCGTCGTTCGTACCCCGGGCCTCATAGCGGCACCGGCCGCTTAAGCTCTCTCTCGGAATGCCGATACGTGAGGAAGCGGTCGAGGGAGTCAATCATGCTTGCGAGCTATTCAAGCCAAGGATCAAGGTGAGGCAAGGGCGATGCCCGATCTTATGAGCAAGAACGTGAGGGGCCACAAAGGCTTTGCTTTGATCGAACTCCTGGTGGTGCTCCTGATCCTCGCCATACTGGCGGCGATAGCGATCCCGGTCTATCTGGGCCAGCGCGAGAAGGCTCAGGACGCAGCCGCCAAGTCCGCGGTTCGTAACGCCATGGTCGCCGTCGAATCCACATATGTTGACACCCATGATTTCACGGCGGTCCTAGACGCGGATCTAATGGCGATCGAAACATCCCTCAGTTTTGTCGACTCTGCAAACGCCGCGACGGCCCCGACCGCCGAGGCGGAGGCCGGCGAGGTGAACTGGCGCGGTACCGGCGTCACGACCTATGAAGTGGGAAGTCTGTCTCGGTCCGGCAAGACGTTCGGCGTAGCCGTGGACAAGGGCGTCGCCGGCGGGAACACCTTCTACATCGATGGTGCGGTCCGAATCTGGTAGACGATCGCCGCAGTGCGTCTCCCGATCCTCTCATGCCTCATGGTGTAACTGCCGACCTATACCCTCGGAGGAATCAGAGCTCATCCGAGAAACATAGGAAAGCGGAGGGTCCTCCCCACAAACGCCAAAAGGACCTGGGGAATGTCGCAGTTGAGGGAAGTAGGGATCTCCGTGCAGCCGCTCGAGAGCTTTCTCCCTCTCCTGGGAGAAGCGAGAGTCCTCGAGGCCAAGAAGGTCACGGATGACGCGCGCAGCGCGATGGAGGGCCGGGTCTTCTGGCACGTGAACTCCACGGCCCGAGGGGGAGGCGTGGCGGAGATCCTGCAGGCGCTCCTGCCCTACGCCCGCGGCGCAGGCATCGATACGAGATGGCTCGTGATAGGTGGGAGCGCCGGATTCTTCCGCATCACCAAGCGCCTACACAACGCCCTCCACGGCTGGACCGGCGATGGCAGCGATCTGGGCGAACGAGAGCGCGCCGAATACGAGGATGTGATGCGCGTCAACGCCGAGAAGTTGCTCCGAATCGTCCGTCCCGGCGACGTTCTGTTCCTCCACGACCCGCAGACCGCGGGCCTGGCACCGCACCTCGTCGGCGCTGGGGCCGTCGTCTGGCGATGCCACATAGGACAGGACCACCGGAACGAGGAGGTCGAAAGGGGCTGGGCCTTCCTGGCGCCGTATCTCGACAGCGTCACGGCTACCGTGTTCTCCCGCGAAGCGTACATCCCCGATTGCTGCGATCGAGATCGCGCCAGTGTCGTCCCACCTTCGATCGATCCCTTCACGGCCAAGAACCAGGACCTGGAGGAGGCCACCGTCCGCGCGATCCTCGCCCGGTCGGGACTTGTCGGCGACAGCGGAAACGGCGATGCCCCCTCGTTCGTGCGGCAGAACGGCTCGAGGGGCAGCGTGATACGCCAGGCCGAGATCATCCGAGCGGGAAGACCGCCTGACTGGGAGGCGCCGCTCGTAGTGCAGGTCTCCCGCTGGGACCGTCTGAAGGACCCTGTCGGGGTACTGAACGGTTTTGCCCGGCTGGACGGAAATCTACCCAGAGGTGCCCATCTGGTCCTGGCCGGTCCCGGCGAGGGCTCTGTTGCGGACGATCCGGAATCCGGCCGGGTCTTCGGAGAGCTTGCGGGAGCCTGGCATTCCCTGCCGCCGGTGGACCGGAAACGGGTAAGCATCGCGTCGCTTCCCATGGCCGACCTGGAGGAGAACGCGGCGATCGTCAACGCTCTCCAATGTCATGCCGCCGTCGTGGTGCAGAAGAGCCTCGACGAGGGCTTCGGTCTGACGGTCACCGAGGCGATGTGGAAAAGGCGGCCGGTCGTCGCGACCGCTGTGGGGGGAATCCAGGATCAGATCACCGACGGCGTTCACGGCCTTCTGGTTCGGGACCCTGCACATCTCGGCGAGTTCGGCGACTCGCTGGTCCGGGTGCTGAGTGACGGGCCGCTTGCCGAAAGCCTGGGTCGGGAGGCGCGGGAGCGCGTTCGAGACGAGTACCTCAGTGTTCGCCACCTTGTCCAGTATGCGAAGCTGCTGACGCAACTCGACGCCTCGGCGGGACTCACACGCGTCCCTGTCGCCGCCGGCATGTAGGGATAGGGAGTCTCTTCGCATGCCGCTTGTTCCTCGCGGACGGTGAGAAGTATCAGTCAGCCGGGGATGCCTGTTCCCGGCCGCGGTTGCGGCGGCCACTGACCAGATACTAGAATAAGAGCAAGTAGTAGCTCTGCCTGGGGCGCGCCCCGGGCGCCGCCGGCGGGAATCCCGAGTTGCGAAGCGACCGGGCCCTAGACAGAGTGCGCGAAGGGGAAGACGCATATGGCTTGCCGCATTCCTTGTCGTCACAAGCAAGCTGCATCGGTCTGGATCGTAGCGACCGGTCTCTTTCTTCCGGTCTTCGTCCTGGCGATCTTTGCCTGCGGCGGCGAGGATTCCCTCTCTTCCGGCGGAGAGGTCTTCGTCCAGAAGGAAGGGGAGATCCTCCTCGAACCGAGCGGCGTCGCCGGTCCGGACTCGTTCGCCGGAGAGACCTTCGTTGCCGCTGGCCCGACCACCACCTTCGCGCTGCCAAGCGGTCCGGCCATCCCACAGATACCGGCGCGTCCGGCGGCAACGTCCCCCGGGGGCGGAGTGGAGGTCCCATCCTACCCAGGGGATACCCCTGCCCTCTACGGCGGCTCGCGGAGCAAAGCCCGCTGCGACAAGGAAGCGCAGCTGCTCTTCCTCGAGCAGAATCCAAGCAAGGCGGCCGCTTTTTGCGAGGCCCTCAACAGCGACCCCATTCTGCACTGGGACGGCGGGAATCAGGTGAGACCGGATGAGCTCCGGGCATACTTCGCGGAACTCACTCCCATGATCCTCACCCGGGATACCCGGGTCACCAACCATGGGTACCGCGATGGCCACCCCACGCCTCGCCAGTCCGTCCTCCAGGCCGGCCAGGCCGTGCTGGTGGACCGTTACGGGGTGATCCGCGTGCGCTGCGAGTGCGGTAACCCGCTGATCCCGCCCCGCCCGGTGACCGAGACTCCCACGTATACCGGACCGGCTTGGCCAGGTTTCGACCCGACCACCATTGTCGTGGTCGAGCAGACCACGGTGATCATCAACGTGTTTGTGCTCATCGACATCGAGACCGGTGAGGTCTTCGAGCGGCCGGCGGGCACCACCGGAAGCGAGGACGCTCCGCACGAGGCCGAAACCAGTACGACAACCAGCGTCACTACGACCAGCACCACCACCAGCTCGTCGACCACCAGCTCGTCGACCACCAGCTCGTCCACGACTACCACGATCCCTTCTACCACTACCGAGTCGTCCACCACCACTACGACCTCGTCGACCACGACCACGACTACCGCCGGCCCGGCGCTCAGGCTTGAATGGGCTGACAACGGCAAGGGCTTCGCGGTCAAAGTGGGCGAAACCATCGAGGTGAGCCTGCCGGGGAACGCTTCCACCGGGTACGAATGGATCGTTTTCCTCGGCAAGAACGACGCGGCTTTGATCAAGCAGGTCGGGGAGCCTGTCTATGTCTCCGATCCCACCCCTAACAGGCTGGTCGGCGGGGGCGGCACCTTCATCTTCACGTTCAAGGCGGTCGCCAAAGGTCAAGCGCTGCTCAAACTCGTGTACGCACGACCGTGGGAGAGTGAGAAGCCGCTGCAGACCTTCGCGGTGACCCTGAAGATCCGGTGATCAGATTCGCCCGCGGACCGAGTACGGCATACTCCCCGTCTATCCCACCCGGTAGGCGAGTCACAAGCCATCCAGGTCTTGATATTCGGGACTCCTCCCCGCTACGCTGGGACCCAGGCATACGTGGATCCGAGCTCTCTCGGGCCCACCCCTGTTGAACCCTCACGCCGGGATGTGATGCGGTGCTTGGACGGGCAAGGCTAAGGCACATCTGGAATCGTCTCTCCCAGAACTACTGGACCATACCTACGACGATGATAATCGTCGCTATTGGTCTCTCCTTCCTTCTACCCTGGGTTGATCACACGGCCGGCGATACCCGATCGGTGGTCCCTGACTGGGTGTACGGAGGCGGACCGGAAGGCGCCCGCCTGCTTCTTTCTACGATTGCCGGCTCCATGATCACGGTGGCGGCGCTGACCTTCTCCATCACAATAGTGGGTCTTTCCACGGCTTCCCAGCAGTTCGGACCCCGTCTGATCAGGAACTTCATCGCCGACCGGGGGTACCAGGTGGTTCTGGGGACATTCCTGGCAGCCTTCCTCTACTGTCTTCTAGTGCTCCGTACGGTCAGGAACAGCGGGTCACAGCAATTCGTACCCTACATATCGGTGGCCGTGGGCATCGCTCTTGCCGTGGCCGGAGTGGGTGTGCTGGTCTATTTCATCCAGCACGCTGCTTCGTCCATAATGGCGGAGAACCTGGTGGCACGGACCGGGCGCGACTTGCGCTCTGCGCTCGACCGTCTTTTCCCCGAGACGTCGGTGGGGAGATCGAAGGAGCGGGGGAGCGAGCGGGAACTGCCGGAAGGCTTCCCCTCAGGTGCCAGGGAGATCCTGGCGAACAAGAGCGGCTACATTCAGGCGATCGATCATGATGGTCTCCTGGAGCTCGCGGATGAGCGCGGGCTGATCTTCAGGTTGGAGCATCGCACCGGCCACTTCGTCATCCAAGAGGCTGCGCTTCTTGAAGCTTGGCCAGATAGGAGTCTGAGTGAAGATCTCCGAGAAGAAGTGAACGAGTGCTTCGTATTGGGTACCCGGAGGTCCCTGAGCAGGGACGTCGAATCGGCGGTGGATCAATTGGTTGAGATCGCCCTGCGTTCACTCTCTCCGGGCATAAACGATCCCGATACGGCCATAGCCTGCATCGACCAACTTGCCGATGCTCTAGCTCAAATAGGCGAGCGATCAATCCCCCCGGCGATGCTGTCCTACAAAGGAGAGGTGCGTTTGGTCACGTATCCGCTGACCTATAATCGTCTGGTCGATTCCGCCTTCAGTCGCATACGGCAGTATGGTCGGGAAAGTGTTCCCGTGATTCTTCGGCTGCTCGAGGCACTTGCCTCTCTTGGACCGAGGATCGAGCATGATGCCCATCGCGCAGCGCTGATGCACCAGGCCCGGATGATCTGGCGGGCAAGTCAGGAATCCGTCCCGGAGTCGGATGATCTGAAAGGCATCGAGGTCCGGTTCAGGGCAGTGGAACGAGTGTTGGCCGACGAAGAGTCGTCTTGACAGGTGCGAAGGGCACTCCGCCCGCAGCTCGATAGCCAGGCATCCATCCCAATTGCAGGTCTTCTTCTGTTTGTAGTGTGTACGGCACGGGGAAAAGCAGAATAAGGGGATAGGGCGGAAGGCGGACGATGCAGCAGACGCTTGCAGGGTATCTCGATGGGACTCCCTTGCTCAAGGTAGCGGGGGATCTCGATCGTAGCAGTGGCTCCAAGGTCATCGAATGGGGCGAAGAAGCTCTGGGAGAAAGCAACCGGCTGCTGCTTCTCGATCTGAGCGATTGTGCACATGTGGACAGTGGGGGCCTGGGCTCGCTCTTCACTCTTCTCCAGGTCATGGCCCCGAGGGGGGTTCTGGGAGTATATGGGGTCAATCCCGATGTCTATCGCCTCATGGAGATGGTCGGTCTCATAAGCACTCCGGCCTTTCGGGTCTTTGCCGATGAAGCGGCGGCGCGCGCTGCTTTGGAGGGAAAGGAATTCAAGCTCGAGTCGTGACTACCGGTCGATACGCTTGTGTGCACAACAGCCCTCGTCCGCTTGAAGGACGAGGGCTGTTGATTTGCGACGGCAGACAACGGAGCCGTCTCCGTCGCTGCGGGCGATCTAGGCCTCGACCCGCTCAGCCTGCAGAAACGCACCCATTGAGTGCGTAAAGCTAGGACGGGCTGATCCCGCATGGAAGTTCCTGCAAATGACCGCTTTCCCCATGCTTAGGAGGTCAGAAATCCTCTGAGCGCGACGGATCATAGAGAGAAGGACCGCTTCATGACTCCACGAGTCGACGATTGCGCCACCGGCAATAGAGAAGCAGTGACGGTCGCTCGCGCGGCTAGCCCAAAGCCCAGGGATCCTGGCCTGCGCTCCAGTCGGTGTTCACCATGAAGAGCAACTCCTCCCGCTGGTCTTCGCCAAGGGAGTCGAGCCAGTCGAGTATGTCCGAACTCCTGCAATCCGGGGCGTGGCTAGTGCACCAGTCGTCGCCCATGACTTCTCGTACCCTCTCAAGATCGGGAGCCGTCCAGGGACCGCTGGACACAGATCTGAGGGCTCGCTCCACGATCCTCTCGTATTCATGTTGCTGCCGGGGGATCATCGTATCGCCCCTTCCCGATGAGCTTGGACAATCGTGCTGTCCTGATACCCGGGAACTGTATCCAAGAAACGACATTGGGACGCAAGGTGCGGTCATGAGCACGCCTGTGAGTGTTTGAGGGCAGATAGGGGAACTACGGTATTAGCTGGATGCTGGCTCGGTGACGATTGGAGGCCCCACGATGACGAAGCACTTCCGTGATCTGAGCGAAGAGGAGAAAGCCTTCCACAGTGTCACCGAGGACGCTCGCGATGAGTCGTTGGTGTACTGCGCCGAGTGCGATAGAGCTATGGAGCAAGGCGACTGCGTTGTCGACGAGGACCTGGAGGTCAAACTGCGGTGCGCATACGACGACTGCATGCTCGAGGGCAACATCGCCGTTCAGAGTCTTTACGGGTGGGATGCATAC
Organism: uncultured Gaiellales bacterium; assembly: GCA_964497095.1. GTDB lineage: Bacteria > Actinomycetota > Thermoleophilia > RBG-16-64-13 > RBG-16-64-13 > CAVPLM01. Next base: position 18,682 of record CAZCCL010000035.1, read on the forward strand.
CGGCATGAGTACGAGGACGAAACCGCTCACTGGCCGGACACACCAAGTCCTGGAGAGTGCTACGAGCCTTCAGGTGACGCCCCGTAGCCCTGGGATCAAACAGACGCTGGGGCCCCCCACCTTGACTGCTCTCATCGGCTGACGGAGGGCCATCCACCGTGTTTCGCCTTCGGCTCAGATGGCGACACAGACTGGTAGAGGACGACGCCATGAGGAAGAGACATCATTTACAGGACGAAGGAGGAAGCTCTCCAGGCTCAGAAGAAAAAGGACCGCATGGTGACTATGGGAATGGCGGGAGCCGACGGCTTCGGCGCGTAGAACGAGCAGGCAAACCCGCACGCTGGAGGAGGATCGAGACCAGCGCACGAGAGAAGGGAGCAACATGTTCTACAAGGCTGATGAGCTTCGAAAATACGTTCTGAGCGCTGTCGACGGAGAGATAGGGAAGATCGAAGACCTCTATTTCGACGATCGATTCTGGATCGTTCGGTATGTGGTGGCGAACGCAGGAGGCTGGCTCGGAGGGCGGCTGGTGGTGCTCTCGCCCCATGCGATAGTCTCCGTGGACCCGGATAACGGGTTGGCGGCAACGAATCTGACCAAGGCACAGATCGAGAACGGTCCTTCGCCGGACGAAGCTGTCCCCGTTTCTCGTCAGTTCGAGACCGCCGCTAGTGACTACTTCGGCTGGCCGCAGTATTGGTACGGAGCCGGCGATCCTTGGGCTGTCTATGGGCCACCTATCCCGATCAAAGACGACGTCATCATCCCGGGCAATGAATCTTGGGAAAGCAACCTCCGGAGCGCGAAGGAAGTTACGGGATACAAGGTGGCAGCCACGGACGGGGACATTGGTCACGTCGCCGACTTCGTCATCGACCAACAGAACTGGGCGATACGTTATCTGGTCGTCGATACCCGCGACTGGTGGCCGGGCAAGCACGTCCTGGTCTCCTGGCGATGGGCGGAATCCGTGAGCTGGTGGGACCGGGAGATCTCCGTGCGACTTTCCCGCGATGCCATCAAACGAGCTCCCGAATACGATCGGGACACGGTCGTCACTCGAGAATATGAGATTGCTCTGTGCCGACACTATGGCAGGGAAGGGTACTGGACCGAGGAGGGCTGTGACCCCGAGAGCGACTGAGTGACGGTCAGGAGGGTCGCATCTCGTGGGAGTACCTCAAGGATCTGATCCGGCAACTTCCGGTGGATCAAGACGCGGAGCCGTGCGGGTGGACGCGGGGCTGATGCTGACCGACCGGCGGGAGGCCGGGCGGAGGCTGGCGGCCCCGCTCGAGGGCCCGTCGGCGGTGTTGGAATCACGTGTCGGGAAGGGAGGGAGAGGGAAGGCCATGAAGGTAGGAGACACGGTAAGGATCGTCAGCCTCTGTGACGACCGCGAGCTCTGCGACCATGAGTTGGTGGGGAAGCAGGGTACGGTAGCCTATATCGCTTTTGGGGCGGATCGCTGGCCGATCCGCGTGGAGTTCCCGGACGGTCAGACCCGAGAGTTCGAACCGGAAGAGTTGGAGCCGGCATAGAACCTCCGGCGCGCCTGGCCGCGACGTAGGAAAGGCTGTTTTTCCAGGAGATTTACGTCTCGGCAACGTTTCTGAAAGGTCCGAGCGGTTTTCTGCTGCTACGCTTCATACATGAAGTCGACAACGCAGGGCCTCCGCCTTGGGGAAGACTGGATGAGGCGACCGGCCCGTCAAGGCGACGCGGCCCGCAGAGGCTACGTTACTCGCCGCGATCAGGCTCTGTCTGCGGCTTCCAGGGCTTTCTGGAGCGTGGGATAGACGTGGAAGGCTGGGAGGTCGCTCAAGCCGAGAGCCGCAAATAGGCGCTCGACATGCTTGCTGGGCCCCGCTACGCTGAGCCAACCCGCATCTCCCAACCGTTCGAGCACGTCCAGAAGAAGGGACAGGAGCGCGCCGTCCGCGTACGTGACCCCTGAGAGATCGAGAACCAGCAAGCTGGTACTCTGGAGGCACCATTCGATCTCCGCCTGGAGATCAGCCAGGTTTGCCCGGTCGAATTCGCCCACGAGGGTGACGACGCTGGTTCGTTGGCGAATCTCCGCGGTCGTTGTCACGAAGTGGGCCTCCGGATCGGGTCTTGGTCTTGACGGCCGACGAGGTAGGAACGCCTGACAATAAGCCCTCCGACGACGGCGCAAGGAGCCTGAAGGACGGGGGAGGTAAGGCGTACCGCGTGGGAGGGGTGACACGCCATCGCCACTGACATCCTTCAGACTCCTGGCCGTGGGGGTAGCGACCAGTCTAGGTGGTCTGCCGGGTACCGGTGTTAACGGAAGGTTAAGGTCATGGCAAAAGAACGGTGACGGAGAATAGGCGTAGGCCGGACACAGGCTCCGTAGCCCCAAAACCCCCGACCCGCGCTCTTGCCTCCGCTCGTCCGCCACATCATGGTGCGAAGGCGTAGGATGGAATGGAGCCGTCCGGCTCGTGTGGTTCGTCGAACCTGTCGACGGGCGGCGAAGAGCTCCGAGGGGATCGGCGGACGCTGGGGTTCGAAACCCGGCGCGCCTCGGGCTCGACGCTTCGCCCGCTGGGAGCTAGTCGACGTACTGGACCGTACCCCTGGGCTCCCGCTCGCCCCGGCGATACTTGTCCTCGTCCGCCGTGTAGCCTACGATCACCGCGCAGTGCATGACGCATCCCTCCGGGATGCCCGCCTCTAGGGCCAGAGCCCGGTTCTCCTCCGCATTCAGCGCGAAGGCCGGCGAGCGAAGAAAACACGAACCGAGCCCCAGTTCCGTGGCTTGGAGGAGCATGTTCTGAGCAGCGACGGCCACGTTGAGGGCCGTGTAGGGCGCATCCGTGGGTCCGGACAATATGATCAGCACCGGTGCTCCGTATACCGGTTGATACCCCGGCAAAGACGCCCTCTCGATCAAGAAATCGTCGCCCGAGGCGAGCATGGCCTCCAGCGTCAGATCGTTGATCGTCCGCAGAAGGCCGGCGTTGCGGATGACCGACATGTTGAAAGGCCCGGCGTTCGGAGCCCACTGACCGGCCTCGATGATCTTGGCCAGGTCGTCCGCTGAGACGTCCTTGTGCAGATATGACCTTATGCTCTTCCTCTTGGCGATCGCTTCCTCGACGGTCATGTCCCTCTTCCTCTCGAGTGGCTGGAAATGTCGTCTGGCACTATAGCGTGGCTCTGCAGGTTGCTGTTCGCCACGAGGGAGGATCCTCCTGATTACCGGGGGCGCCGACGGTCCGAAGTTTATCAGCCGCACGGCTGAGTGAGTGATCGCGGATATGGGAATCTGAAAACGTCCGAGGCGATAGGAAGAGGCTCGTGCGATCCAGGGACGGTTCCCGGCGGGCACCGTCTGGAAAGGAGCAGACCATGCCTTACGAAATGATTTGGGGGGACGTCGTACCGCCGGCCGAGGGCGGATATCCCGGGTTGAACCCTCGGACGGAACGGCACAAGGGGATGATCATCGAGTACGACGTGGCGGTCCCCATGCGCGTCGGAGCCAAGATATACATCGACCTGTTCCGCCCGGACGGCCCCGGTCAATACCCCCCCATCATCGCCTGGGGTCCCTACGGCAAGCACGGCTATGTGACCTACGACCGTATCGGGAACACGGGGATCAGCGACGAGGATTTCAACGAGTTCACCAAGTTCGAGGCGGCC
>CAZCCL010000036.1:0-22361 GCA_964497095.1 uncultured Gaiellales bacterium
GGAAGCTGGTCCCCCAGGACATGTGGGAACTGGCCCAGGTCTTTTTCGGCTAGACGTACGCACCCACAAGACGCAACAAGACTGGAGGGCGGCCGGCGGCCGCCCCGCGTAGATCGCGCAAGGTTGGCTCAGTCCCTCGGAGTCTCGCCCTGCAATTCCCCTATCGATGGCGTCTCGGTCATCTCTGCCGCGGCACGCAGTCGCGCGGCGTCGTAGGCGAGGCGATACCGGTCGTAGAGGGTGGCAAAGAGGGTGAGCAACAGGGCGAAGAGCGAGGTCGCCCCGACGTTGCGGGGGGCACGGACGATCGGGAGGACCAGCTCGAACACAAGGACCATGCTGAAGTTGAGCAGGGCCATGATCGGGAATTCCCACCAGGTGGACACGCGACTGCGAAGATGGCGGATCGCGCCCTGCAGTAGATAGGTACTGACCACGATCGTAAGGGCTATGCAGATGGCTATCCGGAAGCTCGACGCGCTCAGCCCCGGCAGGATCTGCCCGAAGACGATCGAAACGACCGTGATGAGCACTATCTTCTCCGTCATGGCCGCCGCCGTTGATCGGGCCGGCACTCTCTCATCAGAAGGGGGGACGCGCAGAGTCGAAGCGCGCTGTCGAGGGCCTAGGTGAAGTCGTTCCTCGGGCCGCTCATCGACGCGGTCCGCGCCCCTCGACCTGAGGAGCCGCCGGATGGCTAACCCCAGGAAGGCGGCGATACCGGCGAGGAGGGTGGTGGTGAGGGGAGCGCCGATCACGGCCCGCCACAGAGACTCGTCCGGCGAGGCCCTGAAGATGTTGATCTTGATGAAGTCCGTGGCGTCGAGACGGGCCACGTGTATCCACCATTCGTGCGGCAGCTTGACGACGACCCACAGGATGGTGGCGGCAGCCAGGAGCATCCTCCGGGTCAACCGGAGCGGGTCTCTCTTCGTACGCACGATCTCGTAGTAGATGAAGAAGTATTCGAAGACGTTGGGAAAAAACAGCAGAAGAAGCCGCTGCTCGCTCAGTTCGAACGCCAACACCCCGATCAGCCGCAGGTAGAACAGCACCCTCCCCACCTGGAAGGCCATGGGGTTCTCCCAGTTGCGCATGGTGGCGACGTAGGCGATGGATAGGTAGTAGATGTCGAGAGCCTTGTCGTAGACCTGATATCCGTCCAGGGGGATTCCCAGAGCTTGGAAAATGCTCTGGTCGGCTGCGTCCAGCACCAGGCAGGCGAGGATCCCGAATAGGGGAAAGCGCGGTATGAGCAGAGGGACGAGCAGTCTGGCCGCGATCACGACCCAGAAGACGACGAGGGCGGAGGTGGCCGTCACTCTTGCTGTCTATCGAGCTCGACAGCGGCAGGTCTCTGTTCACTCCGAGGCCTGCTCTTGATCGCGGTCCAGACATGCTTTGCTCCCGAGAGCGCGGCGAGAGCCAGCGCCAACCAGAGGAGGTATACGGAGATGGTCTTCAGAGTCCCCAACTCGAGGAAGCCGGCGATGAGGAACAATAGCAGAGCCACGCTCTGGACCACCATCTTGACCTTGCCGATGTAGTTGGCTCCCCGGGTCTGGCCGGTCCGCACGTAGATACTGACTCCTACCGCGCTCGTCACCAACTCGATGAGGATGAAGACCACGATGATCTTGACGACCAGATATTCCCACCCGACCCAGGCCAGCACCGCTCCGATGAGCAGCTTGTCGGCGATCGGGTCCATGTAGGTGCCCAACTGCGTGATCTGGTCGCGGGTGCGGGCCATCGCCCCGTCGATGAAGTCGGTGCAGATGGCCAGGAAGAACAGGCCGAGCGCCCACCAGCGGTGGTCGTAGTGGAGAAGGACCAGGATCACCGGGATGAGGATGAACCTGGCCACTGTGACCTGGTTGGGACGGACCGACCGGGGAAAGAGCCTCAGCCATGTCTCTTCTACGAATTTGTCGGTGAACTGCTGGATGGCAGGGGCCTGCGCGCCTTGCTCAGGGCCACTCGCGACCCCCCCGGGGCCACGCGCGGCCCCCCCGGGGCTACTCGCGACCCCCCCGGGGCCGTCTGTTCCCACGGAGCCGCCTTCGCGTTCTAAATGATCCCCCGCTTCCTGCATGCTGGCATCCTACTGCCCAAAGCCGATTCTGTCGACAGGCGTGCAGGCAGACCGGGCATCGCCAGAAGCAGCGGTGCCAGAGAGGGCCTGTGTTATGATGGCCTCTAGAAATGAAACGCTCATACCGCTTTGGGAGCAAGAGATGAAGACACCTGATCTCAGCCTATCCGACCTCGGTTCGTACTTTCCCGACGACTTCACTCCCGAACAGCGGGCGAAAGCACAGACCGTATTTCTCAAGGAGCTGGCGGCCGGCGCTCACAAGTTCTATCGGGGCAAGATAGCCAGTATGCCCAAGGCCGGTATCTACGGCTTCAACTGGTTCAACGTCTACTACACCCCCGGCGTCTCCATGGTCTCCACCTCCATCCGCGATGACAACGACGCCTCGTTCGATCTCAGCAACCGGGGCAATCTGGTGGCCGTGGTCAGCGATTCCACCCGCGTGCTCGGCGATGGGGACGTGACCCCTCCCGGTGGCCTGGGGGTGATGGAGGGCAAAGCCTTCCTCATGAAATACCTGGGCGGCGTGGACGGCGTGGCCCTTTGCATCAACAGCTACAACAAAGACGGCAAGCACGACGCCGACAAGATCATCGATTTCGTGAAGATGGCCGAACCCAGCTTCGGCGCCGTCAACCTGGAGGATATCTCCCAGCCCAATTGCTTCAAAGTGCTTGATACCCTCCGGGAGGAGTGCGACATCCCGGTGTGGCACGACGACGCCCAGGGAACGGCCAGTGTGACCCTGGCCGGGCTCGTCAACGCCTTGCGGGTGGTGGGCAAGGAGCTGAACGAAGTCAAGATCGTGCTCCTGGGGGCCGGCGCTGCCAACAGCACGGCAGCGCGGCTGCTCCTCGCCGATGGGGCCGATCCAGAGAAGATGATCGTCTTCGACAGCAAGGGCGGTCTGCACAAGGGCCGCGACGACGTCAAAGCCGACACCGCCTACTACCGCAAGTGGGAGATCTGCGAGGCCACCAACCCGAAGCGCGTCGATACAGAAGAAGTAGCCTTAAAAGGTGCCGACGTCATCATCGCCGCCTCCAAGCCGGGTCCGGGCACCATCAAGCCGGAGTGGATCAGGTCCATGGGCCAGAAATCCATCGTGTTCGCCTGCGCCAACCCGGTGCCGGAGATCTATCCCTACGCGGCCAAGGAAGCGGGCGCCTATGTGGTGGCCACCGGTCGGGGCGACTTCCCCAACCAGGTGAACAACTCTATGGGTTTCCCCGGGATCCTCAAGGGGGCCCTCATGGTGCGGGCCCGCAAGATCACCGACGAGATGGCCATCGCCGCCGCCTACTCGGTGGCGAACTTCGCCGAGAAGAAGGGCATCAACCCCGACTACATCATGCCCACCATGCAGGAGACCGAGGTCTTCGCGGTGGAAGCCGCGGACGTGGCCATGCAGGCCATCAAGGACGGGGTGGCCCGGATCGAGTTGACGTGGGACGAGGTCTACAAGACCACGTTGGCCGACATCAACGAGGCCCGCGCGGCTATCGACCTGCTTCAAAAGAACGGCTTCGTCCGGCCTCCCGACCTGAAGATGCTGGAAGAGGCGCGCGACAAGGCGGTCGCTGCGGTAAGCTGAGAAGCTGCCGCTTCGGTCGGCCGAAGGCCACCGGGTCGAAAAGGGGGGTGAGTGACCGGGACCCTGATCCTGGCTGCGCTCGTGGTCGTCTATGCGCTGGCAGCCGCGCGTATCGAATACCTCTATTTGACGGGCCCCATCGTCTTCGCGGTGGTGGGCTTCATCCTCGGCTCCGGTGGCATAGCCGTGGTCGAGGTCGGGCCGGGCTCTGAAGTCGCACGGCTGGTCACCGCCGTCACCCTTTCCTTGCTCCTCTTCTCCGACGCCGCGACCATCAGGCTCCGCATCCTGGCTCAAGACGCCGGCCTGATCACTCGTCTCCTCCTGATCGGGCTGCCGCTCACGGTCGCTCTGGGCACCGGCGTGGCGTGGCTCATCGTGCCCGCTCTCGGTCTGGGAGTGTCCGCGCTCCTGGCCGCCATTCTGGCGCCGACCGATCTGTCCTTGGGTCTCGCCATGTTCAAGAACCCTCGGGTACCGGAACTGGTGCGCGGGGCGATCAATGTGGAGAGCGGTCTCAACGATGGCATCGCCGCCCCTCTGGTCACCCTCTTTCTCGGCGTAGCCATAGCCGAGTTCGAGCACTTGACGCGCCCTTTCGTCGAGGCGATCGTCGAGATCGTCCTCGGCGTGGGGGTCGGTGGGGCCATAGGCCTCATCGGAGGACTGCTACTGCGTAGCTCGCAGCGCGCGAAATGGTCAACGGCCAGTTCCCGCCAATTCGCTGCGCTTGCCCTGATCATGCTTGCGTACGGGGTGGCCGTCGAGATCCACGGCAACGGTTTCATCGCCGCCTTCGTGGGCGGACTGGCCTTCGGGGTCGTGGCCCGGGGTGTCGCTCACGAGGCCGTTAGGTTGTCGGAGAGGACCGGCACGCTACTCACCTTCGGCGTCTGGTTTGTCTTCGGCGCTTCGGTCGCGCCCACAATCATCTCCGATGGGCTTGCTTGGAGACCGATCGTGTACGCGTTGCTCAGCCTGACCTTCATACGCATGGTACCGGTGGCCCTGTCGCTTCTGGGGAAGAAGCTGCACGGCTCCACCCTGCTCTTCGTGGGGTGGTTCGGGCCGCGGGGGCTGGCCAGCGTGGTGTTCCTGATCATAGCGCTTCAGGGGTTGCGCGAGGCCGGGATCGAAACGACCCTCTTGATCACTACAGCCGGTTGGACCGTTCTGCTGAGCGTGATCCTGCACGGGATCTCGGCCGGTCCGGTGGCGGCCTGGTATGCTGCCCGGGCAGAGCGGTTCGCCCCCGGCAGTCCGGAGATGGAGCCGACCGCTTCAGCCTCCGTTCGGCACGGGCTCGCGCTACCCACATCCTCTCACTCAGACGGCTGACCAGAGCCTCGAATGCCGCCGGACGGAAGTCGGACGCAGGCCCGGGGAGTATCATTGAGACCACATGACTCTCGTGGTGGTCTTCGACTGAGTTTCTAGGAGGTCCGCATGTTTCCGATGGGTTTCCCGTCCTGGGCTTGGGATTGGGGTTCGGGCTGGGGTTGGGCTGCAGCGGTGGGCGGCATCATCTTGTTGGGGATATTCCTGATTCCCTGGTTCTTCTTCCTGCTCAACTTGCAGAACCTGCTCAACCGAGTGAGCGATCGCAACCGGGCCATGCCCGCTGGGTACGTGTGGCTCAACTTCATCCCCATATTCAACCTTGGCTGGTTCATATACACCGTGACCAAGGTCAGGGACTCATTGAAAGCCGAATACCAGTCGAGGAACTGGCAGCCCGAAGGCGACTTCGCCTACAACGTCGGTCTGGCCGCCGGGGTGCTGGCCATCGTGACCTTCTTCATGGGCTGGGTGCCGGTGTTGGGCTGGGCGGTGGGGATAGCCCAAGTGGTGTGCTGGATCATCTACTGGTTGAAGACATCGGAACTCAAGAACAAGCTGGGAGAGAGCGGCAGGTGGGCGGGAGCCGGACCGTACCCTCCGCCCCCGCCGTATCCCGGCTACCCCGCGACTCCGAGCCATCCTGGCCCGCCGTCATCGCAGGGATATCCTCCGGGACAAGCGTATCCTCCGACGGCAACGCCGCCGGCGGGCGCCGTGGCAGTCGCGGCGCCGGCCGAGGCCTCGGCTTCGGGAGTAGGCGCGGGGGAAGCCACGCTTCCGGAACAGACGCCTGAGGGAGAGATGCCCGCAGGCGAAACCGCAGGTCCCGGGGCATCAGCCGAAGGCGAGGCGGGCAATCTCTGCGCCGGCTGCGGCAGCTCATATGATGCTGGAGACAGGTTCTGCCGTACCTGTGGCCTCCCGCTGCCGTAGTACCGAGGTGAGGCGACCCTGGGCTGACTTAGCTCGAAGTCAAGCCGCATGCTGGTTACGAGTTCTTGCCCCAACCTGACAAATCGAGGCAAGGGCGGGTGGTCGGGTCGGTGGAAACAGCAAGCGGCTTCTGAAGTGGTCTTGCTCAGCCGACGAAGACGCGTTCGGCGCGGGCGAGGGATACGTTGCACGTGATCTCGTAGTTAATCGTTTCGGCCCAGTTGGCCACCTCTTCAGCGCTCACCCGGCCTTCGCCGTCTCGGCCGATCAGCGTTACAGTATCCCCGGTCCCGACCCGGCAATCGGTTCCCACGTCGACCGCGAAAGAGTCCATCGAGATTCGTCCCACCATGGGGTATCGTCGGGCTCCGATGAGCACCTCCCCACGATTGCCCAGCAGCCGAAAAACGCCATCGCCGTACCCCACTGGAACGAGCGCCACGTCGGTATCAGCGTACGGGCGGAAGGTGTGGCCGTAGCCGACTCCCTCCCCCGCCGGCACCCGCTTGACGAGAGCCACCTGCGTGGTCCACGAAAGCACAGGTCTCAGGCCTTCCATCTCCGCGTCGTTCTGGCCGGGAGAAAGGCCGTAGATAGCTATGCCGCAGCGGACCAGGTCCAAGTGTGCCTGGGGGCAGTACATGGTGGCGGCACTATTGGCGGCGTGGGCCAAGGCTTGGGGCCACTGTGCTTTGGCAGATTCCACAGAGGGCAGGAATCGGCTCAATTGAAGATCGACCGAGGCGGGGTCTTCCGGGACCGCCGCGAAATGGGTCATGACCCCCACGAGTTGCAGCTCGGCGATTCCACGGATCGATTCCAAGAACGCCGGCACTTCCTTGGGGAGCAGCCCCTGTCGATTCATGCCGCTATCTATCTTCAGGTGCATGCGGGCTTCGAATCCGGATCCGGCCAGGTGCAGCACCGAGCGGGCCATCTCCTCACTGACGACGGAGAATTCCACGCCGCGACCGGCCATCTCTCGATACTCGTCAAGACCATACAGCGGACCCATGACGAGGATCGTTTCGCCGAAACCCGCATCTCGCAAGGCTACGGCTTCTTCAGCGGTTGCAACGGCCACTCCGGTCGCTCCCGCCTCGATGGCGGCCCAAGCGCATCTGAGGGCACCGTGGCCGTAACCATCAGCCTTGACCACCGCGAGGAATCCGACGCCGGGCTCCAGCTTGCCCCTGAGGAAGCGGACGTTGTGGCGTACCGCGGCCAGATCGACGGTGATGAGGCTGCGCGGGGGACGGAGCATGGTCGTGGCGGCGTTCGAAGGCCTAAGCTCAGAACGACGGAGGCGAAATCGCGCTGATGAGGACGGCCGTCGTTCTACCCGGATTGTACGAATAGTGAGGCAGTCTGGCCCCGATGTAGATGCTGTCACCTCGCTTGAGTCTGTAGGTCCTGTTCGCCACTTCTATGTCGATCGTACCTCGGATGACGACAGCACATTCCTCTCCCTCGTGGGAGAAGATCTGGCCCGTACCCTCACCCGGCTCCAGCCTCAGTTCAATCATCTCGATATTCCGCTGGAGATCGGGAGTCAAGAACTCGTATGTGACACCAGTCTTGTTGAAGGTGACGACCCGCCTCTCTCCCAACTTCACCACCGGAGGAGTGGTCGGCTCGGACTGGAAGAAGTAGAGCAATGGCACCTCGAGTGCCACCGAGATATTCCTGAGGGTCGAGATCGATGGGGAGTTGCGGCCCCGCTCGACCTGGCTCACGAAGCTCTTCGTGAGTCCGGCGGCTCCGGCCAGATCTTGCAGGGTCATGCCCAGCTGCAGTCGCCGCTTGCGTATGCGCGCGCCCAGGCCCTCCTGGTCGGGGGAGGACTCAGTCTCGCGGGTGTACATCTTTCAAAGTCCTACTTCAGGTCTGCGAGCAGTCGCAGGCACTCCTCTGTGGACTGATGCGTCTCGTCCGCCAAGTAATCTACCTCATCCGCGGACAATTCGCTGCAGTCTTCGATACCCAGTCTCGCCAGCTGACCCCGCAGGTATGACCTGCGGATGCCTATCAGATCGACCTCTTCATACACTACGTCCTCGGGCTTCTCAGGTATGGCGATCACCTTTCCGGGGATGTTCATGGAGCCAGGCCCCCTGGTGACCGTGATGCCGTTTTCGCGAGCGAACGTCAGCTGAGCGGTGGGATGTTTCCCCGCTCCGGTGTATTCGGTCTCCTGGACGACAAGTATGGCCTCCTGCGGCATGTCCTGGGCCAGTGCGAACGCCGCCGTCAAGGACGTATTCCCGGCCGGTCCCCGCTCAAGACCCTCAAGCTCAGCTAGAAGCTGCGTGATGTAGAACACAGCCCCTTGCTCTATGGTCACATAGCGGTCGAGAAAGCGCAGGGGCCTGGCTGCGTTGTACGGCACGTCGGTACGGTCGGGATTCTGCAGGAAGGGCACTCCGAATCCAGTGTGTCCGGTGGTGAAGCTCTTGCGGTTGAAATCACGATCGCTGGCCATGTTCAACCCGCGCAGATTGACACTCGCGCCGATGATCTCGGTGTCGTGGCAACGGGCGGCCTCCAAACCGAGAGCGGTGCCCGCCACATTGCCGCCGCCCGCGTGGGTGATCACCACTGCGTCGGGCGCCCTGCCGGTCAGGGTCAAGATGTCTGTCCCCACCTCGTAGCCTAGGGTCTGGATACCGGCAACTGAAAAGGGCGTGTATAGAGACGCGTTGAAGTAACCGGTTTCTTCCAACAAACGCAGGTGGATGTAGAAGAGCTCCGGGCCGACTGTCGTCTGCCACACTTCGGCTCCGTACGCCTCGCAAGCTCGGCCCTTCTCGACTATCTCGGGCTGTCCCACGCCGCGTGAGTCGAACACTTCTTGGAGGACTATGCATTTCTGTCGCAGCATCGCAGCCATAGCCGCCACGGCAGCACCGTAGTTTCCCGAAGTCGCGGCTATGACACCGGGATAGCCCATACGTTTCGAGTGCCAGACAGAAACGCTGGCGCGTCGGGCCTTGAAGCTGCCGGAAGCGTTGACCGCCTCGTCCTTCACGAATATGCGGGCGCCTTTTCCCGGAGAGGCCAGATGACGGGCCAGACGGGTCAGGTTGCGGAGTTCCAGCATGGGCGTGTTGCCTACTTTGCAGCGTCCCTGGATCTCCATGATCTGCTCGAGTGAGTATCCGGTGCAAGCCAAGAAGGCCTCGTAGTCGAACACCAACCTCCCGTGCCTGAAGTGGTCGTAGTCGATTCCAACGGCTTGTCTCAGGATCTCGGCTTGGCGCCGCATCACCGCGCTGTAAGTCTGGTCGGCCGGTAGAGTTCTCACGAATCGTCCTCTAGCGTCGCCAGCAGCATCCGAGCTTCTCGACCAGCGTCGATAAGCTCCTCGATCGGTTGACCGAAGCTGTGACCGTATTCAGGGTCGATGCGGAGTACTTCCCCCTCGACCCTGCGACCGAGGAGAGTCTCCACCGTGATTGTCTCGCCTAACTGCGGTTGCCCTTCGGCAAAACCTTTGAGCCTGACGTAGTAGGGGACCACCCTGGTGTCCTCTGGCAGGTGACCTGTGCGTTCGGATGGCTCCAGCACCACGAATCCGATCTCGACCCATCGGCGCTCGGGAACTGAGGGCGGTGACATCTGCAGCTCCTATTCGTCGGCCAGGAAGATAGCGGCCGCTCCGGCGATATCGCCGACAGCCTTGAGGGCATTCCCATCGATCTTGTCTGGGCTGTCGTGGACAGAGTGGTAGTAGGGGTCATCCGGCTTCCAGAACCAGGCGGATGGTACTCCGGCGGCGATGTAACGCGCCTCTTCAGCCACCCCCCATTCCGCCGTCATCCTTCCCAGGTGGTAGCCGAATTCTTGGGCGATCTCCTCAAGAAGGACATTGAGCCATTCGGGGTGCGGGATGGGGGGGCAGTCGGGCCACAAACCGGTCTCCACCAGATTAAGGCGACCGCCGACCCCGATCATGTCCAGGTTGAGCATGGCCCGGATGCGGGCCACGAGACCATCCTTGTGGTCGTTGACGAAAGTCCAGGCTCCCTGAGTAACCCCCTCTTCGGCTGTTGACGAAACGAAGAATAGGTCCCGCTTGTGCTCCAGGGTCGATAGGACTCGCGCGAGCTCCAGCAGCACACCTGAACCGCTCGCGTTGTCGTTGGCTCCAGGAGCTATCCCGTTGTCGCGATGTGCCTCAAGGAGTATGCAGGGCAACGACGGGTCGGACCCCGGGGAACGGGCCACGACGAAAGCACTGTCCACATCCCCGAGCGCGACGGTCACCCGGAGCACGACCTCGGCGTCCTTTCCGCCCCGGCCGATCCGGTACATCAACTCCTGGCCGTCCACGGCTGAGATGCATACGCAGGGCAACTGCTCCGTACAGAACCGGTTCTCGATGTTCGAGTTGCCGGCCTCCATGGACATCCGATAGGGCCAGGGCATCGGATGGATCACGATCATCCCGACTGCCCCTCTGCGGGCGGCCTCGGCTGCGAACGTTCCCAGCCAGAAGCGGGCATAGCCGAGACCCCGTTCCTGGATGACGACGATACGGTCGCGCATCTCCAGCCCCTCGTAGTCACCAGGCTCCCCGGTACCGGCGAAAGCGAGGGGGGCGCGGACACCCTCCGGAGGGGTGGATGGGGAGTAATAAGCGCAAACGGCGTCGAGCAAGCGGTCGCCTAGGACAACAGACGCCCCACCGTCCACGAACCCTGGGACCCTGATAGGGGAGAGACTGGTTTCTAAGCCCAGCTTGTCGAATTCGCCCCTCATGTAGTCGAGTGCCGCCCTGTCGCCATCGGTCCCCACGAAGCGGTCGCCCAAAGCGCACAGCCTCTCGATATGCGCTATGGCCCGATGACTTTTCAGAAGATCGCGAACAGAAGACTGCTTCGGAGTAAGCAAAGGTCCCCCTTAAGCCGAAGCCGCATCTGGGACAGATGCATGCGTGGTTGACACGGAATCCCTCATTAACCTATGGTACATACAGTAAGTTAAAGGTACACTCACGCAAGGCGGCCTGTCAACGCGCAGAGGGACCGACAGGCAGCGTCCGAGCCTGAACCGCTGCAGGGGGTAAGGCAGGTTGTACGACTTGCTGATCATCAACGGCCGTGTGGTGGACGGATCGGGGAGCCCGTGGTTCGTCGCCGATGTCGGGGTAAAGAACGGCCGGATCGCCCGGATCGGTGTGATAGGGGCGGCTGAAGCGGACCGGGTCGTCGACGCAACCGGCCTGGTCGTCGCTCCCGGTTTCGTCGACATCCACAGCCACGCGGACTTCGTGCTTCCTGATCCACGGCACATGGATGTTCTCGGGCCGCTGATGTGCCAGGGGATCACCACCTTGGTGACGGGAAATTGCGGTCTCTCTACCGCGCCGCTGGTCGCCGACAAGCTCCCTTTGTTGGCGGACTACACCACGTTCTTTCAGTCGGATGGCTTTCGCTTCGACTGGCAGAGCATGGCCGAATACCTCGATGCACTGGCGGACCGAGGAGTTGGATTCAACGTTGTGCCGCTGACCTCCCACGGGGCCGTCCGCATTGCGGTGATGGGCTTTGTAGGGGGGTCGCCCAGCGACGAGCAACTAAGGCAGATGCGGAACCTTGCCGAGCAGAGCATGGCGGACGGAGCCTACGGGCTCTCCGCGGGCCTGATCTACGCGCCGGGCATGTATGCATCCACCGACGAACTGATAGCGGTGACCGAAGCGCTCAAAGGCACGGGTGGAGTCTTCACCTGCCATGTGCGGGGTTCGAGCGAGACGGCACTGGAGGCGACCAAGGAGATCATCGAGATCGGGCGGGCCAACGGCATACCCGTGGAGCACTCCCACATCGAGGCATTCGGGGAGCCATACTGGCCTACGATCGACAAGATCATCGAGTTGCACGACGACGCCCGGGCTCAGGGTGTGGACGTCAGCTTCGATATCATCCCGTACACCACCGCCAACACCTTTCTCTCCGCCTGCTTTCCGCCCTATGCCCTCGAAGGCGGGATGGACAGGTTCGTCGAGCGTCTGAGCGACCCCGCGGAGCGGGAGCGACTTCGCCACGACGTCGAGAACATGAAGTCCGAGTGGCCTACGTGGAGGCCCGGCACCTGGCCCCACAACCTGGTCCGCGCGACAGGCTGGAGGAACATCAGGTTGTTGTGGGCGTCCAAGGAACGCAACTCCCGATACATCGGGATGAGCATGGTGGAGATTGGGCAGCAGCAGGCGAAGAACCCGTTCGACGCGGTTGCCGATCTTCTCGTCGACGAGCACGGAGCGGTCCTGGCCCTCTACGCGGGGGTCAGCGGGGACCTCGAACGCGACGACGGACTGAAGAAGTTCATGAAGCATCCCAACGGAGCGTTCAACACCGACGCGATTCTGACTGGGCGAGGCATGCCCCACCCGGCAGCCTACGGGGCCTTCCCACGGGTATTAGGACAGTATGTGCGCGAGCAGAAGCTGCTCCCACTTGAGGAAGCCGTAAGGAAGATGACCTCGCTTTCACTCAGGAGGTTCAACATTCAGGACCGCGGTTTGCTCCGCGAAGGGATGTGGGCGGACATCACCGTCTTCGATCCGGAGACGGTGTACGATAACTCTACCTATCTCGATCCCGCGCAGCCGCCTTCGGGGATCGAGTACGTGGTTGTGAATGGCCAGGTGATGGTGGAGCGAGGAAAGCTCGCAAGCGCCGGGCCGACGGGTCGCGTTCTGAGGCGCTGACATCGTGTGACTGGTGTTTCTCTCGGAGGGGGTGACTATGGAGTTGGGTTCGAGAGGGCGAAGTCGGTCGTTCATAAGAAATGGAGGGGAAGCATGAAGAGGTTCACGATCCTTTTTCTAGCGTTTGTCGTGATCGCGGCGATGATGGGCTTTGCGGCCATCGGCTGCGGCGAGGAAGAGACGACTACCACAGCAGCTCCTGCTGAGACCACGACCACAGCGGCGCCGGCAAGCAGCGAGACCACAGCTCCGGCCGAGTCGACCACCACCAGTGCTGCGGCGGCCGGCGGCACTATAAAGATCGGTGCCCTGCTCGACTTCACCGGACCCGTCGCTGAACTCGGTCCCATCTTCCAGATGGGGATCGAAGCCGCTCTGGAAGAGGCGAACTACATGGTCGCCGGGAAGAAGGTCGAGCTGATCATCGAAGACTCGGCCACTTCGGTCGACACGGCTGTTGCTAAGGCTAAGAAGCTGGTGGAGCAAGATGGGGTCAAGATCATCATCGGACCGCTGATGGGCGACGCTCACTTGGCGCTCGCACCGTACTGTGCTGAGAAGGGTGTGATCATCACCTCGCTCATCAATGGGATGTGGGACACCGTTCAGTACAACACCTATCTCATCTATCCCACTACTGTTGATGCCCAGACCTATCCGTTCGGCACGTACTGCTTCGAGAAGCTGGGCTACAAGAAGGCCATAGTGGTCCATGCCGACTACGCGGGCAAAGCGGGATACGCGGCAGGCTGGATGGACGGCTTCAAAGCGGCCGGCGGTGAAGTTCTCCAGGTGATTCCCACTCCGGTAGGCTCTCCGGACTACGCCGCGTTCATCACCAGCATGCAGGATGCAGATGCCGACGTTGTGATGTACGCGCTCGAGGGCCCGGGCGCCGTAAGCAAATTCATCTATCAGTACAATCAAGCCGGTAAGAAACTGCCGCTGGTCACCATCACCCAGGCCGACGATTACTCCCCGCAGATGCTTCAAGAAGTAGGCGAGTTGGTGGAGGGCATCAAAGGGCAATCAAGCTACACCTGGAAGCTGGATAACCCCTTGAACAAGACGTTCGTCGAACTCATCAAGGCCAAGTGGGACGGCCTCCCGCCCATGCCCGAGCATCAGAACGCCTACACCTTGACCAAGGTCATTCTGGCCGGGCTGGAAGCCACCGGTGGAGATGACAGCAAAGACGTGCTGTGGGATGCCATCGTGGGCATGAAGATGGACACGGCGGCCGGTCCCCTCGCCTGGGAGCCGAATGGCATCGCCATCACCAACATGTATGTGACGACCGCCGAGAAGGTGGGGGATACCTACGAGATCTCTGCTCCGCTCGATACGGTAGAAGGGATCCGCGACCCGAGGGTGGCTCAGTAGAGGGAGCCGACTCGGCGTGACCTCAGTGTCTTCGGGGAGAGCCCGGCCGTCGGGCGGGGCTCTCCCCCTCTGTGGCAGGTCGGCAAAGTGACCAGGAGCGGGTACTCTCCTTGAGGAAGGCGTACTGATAGTGGAGTTCTTCTTAACGAACCTCTTCAACGGCATCACCTTTGGGATGGTGCTGTTCTTCATCGCTGCCGGGATGTCGATCGTCCTGGGCATCATGGGCATCACCAATCTGGCTCACGGCGCCCTCTACGCCACCGGGGCGTACATGGGCTGGACGATCGCCAGCAAGCTGGATCTGCCCTGGGGGCTGGCCATAGTCTTAGGAGGACTCACCGGCGGGCTGGTGGGTCTCCTGATTGAAAGGGTCTTCCTGAGAGCCCTCTACCGCCAGCCCAACGAGCAGGTCCTCGTTACTTTCGGTTTCGTGCTCATAATCGGCAACATAATCCTGTGGATCTGGGGCGGCAGGGTCCGCATGCAGTACACGGCCGACTGGCTCAAGGGGGCAGTGGAGGTAGGAGGCATCTCCCTGGGCAAAGACCGGCTCTTCACTCTTGGTCTGGGCCTGGTCGTGGCGGCGGTGCTCTGGTACGTCCAGGACCGCACCCGCATCGGGGCCATGGTGCGAGCCGGTATGGACGACAAAGAGATGACCCAGGGACTCGGGATCAACCTGCCTCTCGTCTCCGCCGGAGTCTTCTTCCTGGCCTCGTTCCTCGCGGGGTTCGCCGGGGTCATGGGTTCGCAGTTCATCGCACCGAACCCGGGACTGGGGCTCGACACCCTTCTTCTTGCTCTTGTCGTGACCATCGTCGGGGGAACCGGGGCGGTGCAGGGGGCTCTGCTCGGGGGTGTGCTCATCGGTGTTCTCGACACCTTCGGGAAATCGCTCTTCCCCGAGTTCGGTCTCTTCACTATGTACCTGGCGATGATCGTCATCCTTCTCGTTCGTCCCCGGGGCCTTCTGGGAAGGAAGATCAGCTCATGAGCCCAGGGGAGCCCGCGTCTGCGGTGGAGGCGGCAGGAGAGCAACACATCGGATCAACTCGGCCTCCGGCCTACAGGCTGGTAATCTACGGGGGTCTTCTGGTTCTCGCGATTGTGATCTTGGTGATCCTTCCGCCTCTGCTCAACGGTTTTCAGCAACTGCTGATGACCAAGTTCCTCATCCTGGCCATTTTCGGAATGGGCTACAACCTGGTCTACGGGTACGGGGGCATGCTGTCCCTCGGGCACGGGGCCTTCTTCGGCATCGGCGTGTACGCGGTCGGCCTGCTCTGGCTCCACACAGGAATCAACAACTTGTGGCTGAGCATCCCCGTCTCTATCATCATGGCGTTGGTAGGCGGTCTGATCCTGAGCTTCTTCTTCCTGCGGATGTCGGGGGTCTACTTCCTACTCATCACCTTTGGGTTGAGCCAGTTGCTCTACGCGATGGCATGGAGTATCGACTGGTTCAATTCCTCCGGCATGCAGGGAATCTCGGACATCAAGTACCCAAGCATAGGCTTCTCTGGGTTCAACTGGACGAACATAACCTTCTATTATCTCGTACTCGTCTTCTTCGTTATCTGCTACTTCCTCATCAAGAAGATCATCGACTCTCCTTTCGGTCACGCGGTAGTGGGGGTGCGCGAAGGAGAAAAGCGGATGCAGGTCCTTGGATACAACGTGTGGTTGACTAGGTACATCGTCCTTGTCATAAGCGCCGGGTTCTGCGGTTTGGCGGGTATGCTATTCGCCTACAACAATTCCTTTGCTCATCCCACTCACCTAGGCTTCGACTACTCGTGGGTCCCCATGCTCATCGTGATCGTGGGCGGGGCGGGGACCAAGCTCGGCCCCATCATCGGCGCCATGATCGTGGTGTGGCTGGAGTATTTCGTCAGTACCGTGACTCCCTACCGGTGGCCGCTTTTCATGGGCATCTTCTTTGTTGCGGTGATCATGTACTTCCGGGGTGGAGTCGTACTGTGGATCTCTCGAGCACTCGACAGAATGGCAAGGAGGAGAGCGACAGGTGTCGGTGACGGAAGCGCTTAGGGTCGAGAGTCTCACCAAGTACTTCGGCGGGGTGAAAGTCCTCGAGGACATTGCCTTCGACGTGCCCCAAGGGGAGCGCCTTGGCATCATCGGGCCCAACGGAGCGGGCAAGACCACCCTCATCAATCTGATAAACGGCCAGCTGGAGCCCACCCGGGGAAGGATATTCTTTTTCGGCGAGGACATCACAGACCTCCCCACCCATGCCCGGGCTCACGTAGGGCAAGCTCGTTCTTATCAGCTATGCAGCCTGTTCCAGAACCTGACGCTCTGGGAGAATACTCTTCTCACCCTGCATGGGCTTGGTAAGTCACGCTACAGCGTCGCCCATTCCGTCGGCCGGTACTCGGCTGTGAACGAATCGGCCCGCCGGATGTTGAGCGAGGCAGGTCTTTGGCAAAGACGGAACGACCCGGTCAGCAGTCTGGCGTATGGTGATCAGCGTCGCCTCGAGATCCTCTTCTGCCTGGCCTCTGACCCGAAGCTGCTTCTGCTTGACGAGCCGAGCAACGGTCTTACCAAAGACCAAGCTGCCGAGCTCGTGAGCATGATAAACGATCACATAGGGCGGGAAGTGACGGTGCTGATAGTGGCTCACGACATGGAGCTTATATTCCAGGTCGCCGATCGACTGATGGTACTTTACGAGGGTGGTGTCATAGCTTGCGATACATGTGACGTGGTGAAGTGCGACCCAAGAGTACGAGAGATATACATGGGGGCTTGACGGAGCGCAGTGCTCGCAGTAGACGACATCCATACATACTATGGTGAGAGTTACGCGCTCCAGGGCGTGACTCTCAGGGTCGAGTCGAACCAGGTCGTCGCTCTTCTCGGACGCAACGGCATGGGAAAGACCACGACGATCCGCTCCATCATCGGCTTTCAGCCCCCCCGTCGTGGTCACATTCGTTTCAACGAGGAGGACATCACCCGCTTGCGCCCCTTCACCATCGCAAAGCGGGGCATTGGTTTGGTTCCTCAAGGCCGGCGCATCTTCCCGTCGCTTTCGGTTCAGGAGAATCTGACGGTAAGTGCGCGAGAGAGAGGCAAGCAGAACCCTTGGACTCTGGACAGGGTCTACGGGCTCTTTCCCATACTGAAAGAACGGGCTAAGAACACGGGCACCACCCTCAGTGGAGGCGAACAGCAGATGCTGGCGATCGCGCGAGCTCTGATGACCAATGCCGACTTGTTGCTCATGGACGAACCGTCGGAGGGCTTGGCGCCGCTGATCGTCCGTGAGATCGGTGACCTTATCCTTGCCCTCAAGGGAGAAGGGCTATCCATGCTCCTGGTGGAGCAGAACGTCGCCATGGCGACGAGGATCGCGGACTACATATATGTCATCAGCAACGGCCGCATCGTCTTCGAAGGAGACGTTTCCGCCTTCAACACCGACACTGCCGTCCAGGAGCAGTTCATCGGCGTGCAGGTGGCAGGCAGTACTGTCGATTCGACCAGCAGCAATTCCGGCGTGGAGCGCTAGTCCCCACCCGGCGAACGAAGCGAAAGGAGTCAGCGACCATGGCAGTGACGGTCCCCGGAGTCCCCAACCCCATCAGATACGACGATGTCATCGAGAACTACAAGGCTCTGCAGAAGACGAAACCTGAGTTCACATTCGAGTACGGGCTCAAGTCCATGCTGACCATCTTTACCCTGCACGACTTCTCGATGTTCCACGTGTTGGAAGAGGAGTTCGGAACCGAGAAGGCTGTCAACCTCTACGCCAGGATCTGGGAGCGTCGCACCGACTTGGAATGGCCCGGCCTGAAGGAAGCCATAGGCCTCGGGCCGGACGACCCCGTGACGATGGACGACTTCGCCAAGATCATGGAGATCTATTTCGATACCTTTGGTAACCCCTGCTATCTCGCGGAGAAGACGGAGGATCGATACACGTTCCGGGTGACGGATTGTCCCTACACCACCGAGATCCTGTGGAAGAGGTACTCGCCGGAGGAAAACCTGGCATACAACGACAAGATCCAGGTCTCCTGCAACACGGCCATCTTCGAGCGATTCCTGGAGTTGTCGGGGCTTGTCAAGGAATGGAACTTCGGGTTCCCTTCGCAGCTCTGCCGCACGGGGCAGTACTGTGAGTTCACCTTTGTTAGGAAGCGCTTCTGACTTTGGCGATCCTGGACTGAAACGATGAGGCTGCCTGGTGGCAGCGATTCAATTGACCGCTCCCCGGAGGTGAAGCATGCCTTTGCCAAAGAAGACCCAGAAACTTACGACTGAGAACCAGATCTATCGGGACCCGGATACGTTCACCGACCTGACCGCCGCAGAGCGCGAGATCCTCAGAATCGTGCAGACGGAGCTGCAAGGTTGGGACCAGGATGACCTGGGAAAGGTGCTAGCGGTGATGGCGGATGACGCCACATACTGGGATGTCACCATGGACCCTGCCATCGGGAAGCAGGCCATTCGGGAATTCGGGGAAGGTTGGCTCGAGTTCTGCCCCAACTTTGGATGTTTCGTCGAGAAGCTTGTGGTAGAGGGCGACACAGTGGTGAGCATGGGCCAGGTCTACGGTGACCCGAAGCAGGGGGTCGAGTTCTATCCCGGGCGCGTCTCAAAGGCGGACCGGCACTTCGATCTCTGGTACACGCAGGTTGCGATCGTCAAGGACGGCATGATCACGTACGTGCGCGACCACTGGGATTCGAAGTACATGGACCCTGTCTTCGAGGACTAGACGGATGTGCGGGGGGCGCGAAGCTGCGCCGCTCTTGCTGACGGAAGATAGGATAGGTGACGGCTATGGAGAACAGACGGCAGATCCTGGACAACAAGCTCTTCAAGGCCCTTGAGGAAGTGGGGCACAAACCTGAGGACGACGTTCTCGTGTGGTCCCAAGGTCTGTCCTTCCACTATCAGAACCTGCTGACCTCGCTGGCGGACAAGACCAGCGCGGCGGAACAGGAGGCCGTTCTCAACGATATCTGGTCCTTCGCAAAGGCCAAGCTCGATGCTCGGATTGTCGAAACCCTCGGTTTGGACGCGGACCAAGACCTCGAGCGCCTCAGAGCTCTTACGGCGGCGATCATGAATGACCCCGAGCATCCCGCGATTCGGGACATGGGTGATTCAGCCGAGGAGGCGATCCTCAATTGGGTCCGAGCGTTTGCGATCATCGATTTCGCCATGTACACGTTCCTCGAGAGGCACCTCGGCTCCAAGAGGTGCATGGATATCTACATGGGTCTTTGGGAGAGCTTCGCCTTGGCGAACGTGGATCACGTGAAGGCGGCGCTTGGCATCGCGGGTCCCGAGGATGTGGACATGGACAAGCTGGGCGACGTCTCCCGCACATATTGGGAGTCGATCGCTACGCCCTATCGGGTGACTAGGCACTCAGATGATGTACATGAGGCTGAGATACCGATATGCCCCTATTTCGTGAACATGACCGAGATCTTGGGCACCGAGCAGGCCCGCTCCATGACTCTCAAGTGTGAAGCTGCGGTCTCGGTCAACTACTACGATGCCATTCTCAAAGCTCTCGGGGTGTTCGACAGGTATTCTTTCACGATGGACAGGTTCATCTGTTGCGGGGATGACGTCTGCCGGGTTCGGTTCGAAAGAAGGAAGTGAACATGGCGACGGTACCTGACAACCTGGCGCTTGCCCAGGCATGGATAGGGGCCATGAACGAACGCAACCCGACGAAGATGGGGGCGATGGCGGCGGAAGGCGTTGAGGTTCTGGAAGTTGCGGAGGGCGAGATCCACGAAGGAAGGGCCTACTTGACATGGGCTTATGAGGATCTCTTTTCGGCCTACCCCGACTGCACCTGCGAGATGGTCAACGCTTTTGCAGGGGATGACCAAGTGCTGATCGAGGTCCAGTGGCAGGGCACCGAGACCGGGTCTTTTCGCGGGCAACCACCGAGCGGAGGCCAGCTCGATCTTCGCATAGGCTACATCTTCAAGTTCGCCGCCGGTGTGATCACCGCGATCACTGAGTACTACGACGCGGCCACCATAGAGAGGCAACTGAGCGCTTCCTAGGACAAGTGGGATCAGGCGGGCTCCAAGACGGTGCTCGCTGCATAGGCTTGGGTGAGGCTATCGAACGAATTCCGCGGCGTGTCCGCAAGTGTAGCCAAGGGCCTCTGCAACAGGAGGAGAGACCACCTTGCCTGCGATGACGTTCAGCCCCTTCATCAGTGCGTCATCTTCCAGCAGTGCGCGTCGATACCCTAGGTCGGCCAGCTTCAGCCCATAGGGAAGGGTGGCGTTTGCCAGGGCATAGGTGGAAGTAAGAGCCACGCCGCCGGGCATGTTGGCGACACAGTAGTGCACGATCCCGTCGACGACGTAGGTGGGATCGTCGTGCGTGGTCGGGCGGGTGGTCTCGACGCAGCCACCCTGGTCCACTGCCACGTCCACGATGACCGAGCCTTCGCGCATGCTGGGGAGCATGTCTCGAGTGATAACGCGAGGCGCCCGTGCCCCGGCAACCAGGACCCCTCCGACGACCAGGTCGGCGTCGACAATCTCGGCTCTCACTGCGTACTCCGTGGCGGCAAGGGTTGTGACCCGACCTACGAAGACATCGTCCAAGTAGCGCAGTCTCGGCAGGCTCGTGTCAAGCACAACTACCCGGGCGCCCGAGCCCGCCGCCATCTTGGCCGCATTGATACCTACCACGCCTCCGCCGATGATGACGACCTTTCCTGGATGCGCGCCGGGGACTCCACCCAAGAGCTGACCACGCCCGCCCTTGGGCCTCTCCAGCCATTGGGCGCCGGCTTGTATTGCGAGTCGACCCGCCACTTCGCTCATCGGTGCGAGCAGCGGTAACGACCCGTCCGGGAGTTGGACCGTCTCGAAGGCTATGGCCACGCAGCCGCTCTCCACGAGTGCCGCAGTCAGCTCCGCATCTGCAGCTAGGTGAAGATAGGCGTACAGGATCTGGCCTTCCCTGAGGAGTTCGTATTCTGGGGCGATGGGCTCTTTCACCTTCAGGATCATATCCGCCTCGGCATATACTGTCGCGGCCTCGGGGACGACCCGGGCTCCTGCCTTCTCGAAATCGACGTCTTCGATACCGCTACCCCTGCCCGCCCCCGTCTCTACGAGAACCTCATGACCATGAGACGCGAAGGCGTACACTCCGGCGGGCGTCAAGCCTACCCGATACTCTTGGATCTTGATCTCCTTGGGAACGCCGATCTTCATTGTCCGTTTCTCCTTGGTGCCCGGTCTAAGGGGCTCCTTTCATATGTGTACCTATACTAGTATAGTGTTAATTAAAAGTATACAGACCGCCGCTGAAGCTGAGTCTACGCAGGAACCCCACAAGGGAGGTAATGCTTCGGCTATCGTGAGAACCTCTCCGGACTCTGGGGGTAGCAAAGAGGTGCGAATCAAGGTCGTGATATGTGGGCTCCTGGCAGTGCTCCTTGCAGTGCTCCTGGGGCTGTCCATTGCCGAGGATGCGCGTGCATTTTCAGACGTATCACCTGATCGCCTCGACTACGTGGCGGTGACGGGGTTGGCGATGAAGGGCGCGGTGCAGGGCTTCCCCGACGGCAGCTTCAGACCGGAGGCGCCTGTTCTCCGGGCACAGTTCGTGAAGATGCTGGCGGTTGCACTCTTCCTGCCCCTTGGTAGTTCGGACTGGATGCCGTTTCGTGATCTCGACAACCCTGTTTCGGGAGCACTCTATCCGAGCAGCTATGTAGCTGCCGCGTACAAGGCGGGTATCGTCGAGGGCAGGAGCACCACGGTTTTTCAGCCGTTTGCGCCCCTCACTCGGGCGGAGGCTATGACGATAGCGGCCAGAGCGGCGAAGAAGTTGCGAGCGCGCGAATTCAGACCTCTCCCGAAGGATTTCGGGGGCTGGTTCGCCGGGTACAACGACCCGGTCCATGGCAACAACGCGAAGCTGGCAGAGGCCAATCATCTTCTCGCCGGCATCGATTTGCACTTTTTTGACCCGTCGACCCCGGCGACGCGCTCGGAAGCTGCACGGATAGCCTGGAATCTGGTGAATTGCTTCGGCTGATGGGGTTTTTGACGACCGTGAGTCGTCATAGCCCAGGTGTTAGATGTGGTCTGAGGTGCGAGGTACTACTGCTACGCAAGCTAGGAGCAGGGAGGACGTGAGTATGAAGGTCGTCGTCATTCTGGGTCACCCGAATCAAGCAAGCTTCAATCACGCGATTGCCGAGAACGTGGTGAAGACCCTGCAGGTAAATGGGCACGAGGTCATATTCCACGATCTCT
>CAZCCL010000037.1:0-22138 GCA_964497095.1 uncultured Gaiellales bacterium
TATGCCGGTCGACTGCATCCTTTGTGGTTGCTGCTACTCGAGCTGCCCATCGGCTTGGGGCGAGGACAACTACCTGGGTCCGGCGGCGCTTCTGAAGGCCTACCGGTTCGAGGTTGACACGCGGGACGAGGCGCGAAAAGAGAGGCTGCCGCGCTTCGACAACGAGCGCGGCGTCTACCGCTGTCACACCATCATGAACTGTGTGGAGGCCTGCCCGAAAGAACTGAATCCCACCGAGGGGATCCAGGGACTGAAGCGGACCGCCGTACGAAGGAGACTCTTCGGAAAGCTCAAGTAGAAGACCGTTGGAGAGGGGTGGCGGCGCTCCGGCCGCCACGGATTCGTGGTGAGAGTCCCGACGACCGGTGTCCCCGCGGGGGCACCGGTCGCACTATCTCCAGCGAATCTCGGTCGATGGTCAGGCGTTCACACCGCTCGGCGGGTGCAACCTGCGGAGGATGTTGGTAGATTACCCGGGCACACGTGGCGCGGCGCCGGAGCGCCCGCCGTCCCACCGATGGAGGAGGACACCTTGCCTCTCATAGTCGTGAAGATGCTTGAAGGACGCAGCGTGGAACAGAAGCGGCGGCTGGCTCGAGAGATAACCGATGTGGTGGTGAAATCCACCGGCGCTCCCGAAGACCAAGTAGATGTGATCATCGAGGACTACCCGCGCGAGAACTGGGCCAAGGCCGGCACGCTCTTCTGCGACAAATGACCTGTAGCTACTCGGCTTCGAACGGCGGGGAACCGGACTGGTGACCATAGATATCGATCCGGTAATCGGGCGGCTGGGGCCGCTCGAGTATCGCTGGTACGGCCTCATCATGGCCCTAGCGGTCATCGTCGGTGCCGCTGTCTTTGCTTGGCAGCTGGGAAAGCGTGGGATCCCCCGCCATCATGCGCTGGGCATCGCGGTGATCGCCGTGCCCTGTGGGGTGATAGGGGCTCGAGTGGTCCACGTCCTCGATCGGCTGGGGTACTACTGGCAGAACCCAGGAGAGCTGATCGGCCTTCAACTGGTAGGCTTGGCCATCTACGGCGTGGTGGGCGGCGGACTGGTCGGTCTCGTCATCTACTGCCGGTGGAAGAGACTGCCGGTGCTTCGCGTGATGGATTGCACTGCCCTGGCCTTTCCTGTGGGGCAGATCATCGGCAAGTTCGCGAACATCATCAACGGAGACACCTGGGGCTACCCCACCGGACTTCCCTGGGGCTTCGTCTACGTGAACCCCGCCTCTTTCATCCCGGACGAGCTCCTGGGAGTGGCCACTCACCCCACACCGGTCTATGAACAGATCTGGCTGCTCATCGTCGCGGGGATACTGCTCTATGCCATGCCCCGCCTGAAGACCGACGGTCTCGCGATCCTGCTGTATTTCTGGCTCTACTCAGTCGGGCGCTTCTTCATCTCCTTCTACCGGGTCAACGACCCGCTATTGTGGGGGCTGCGGGAAGCGCAGGTGATCGCTCTGGCCGTCATCGTACTCGCTCCTCCGCTCGCCTATCTTTTGATCCGGCAGGCAAGACACAGGCCTAGGTCGCCGGCCGGGGTCGTCTAGGCTGGGGCATCCGCCGGCCGAACGCGGAGTCGTCGATCGTAAGCTTCGTCCAGAAGGGTGACCGGGTGCACCGTCTTGAGACCCGTGGCCTGGGCTATCTGCATCCGGCACGTACTGCACTCGCTGGCGATGAGAGCGGGGGCGGCGTCGGCGATGCGCGCGAAGAGGGGCGCGCCCGTCTGCATGGAGAGATCGTACGTCCCCGTCTTCATGCCGAAGGTGCCGGCCATCCCGCAGCAGCCGGCGGCCAGATCGACGATCTCCACACCCGGGATCTCCCGCATGAGCTCCAGGCCTGGGCTGCCGATCTGCTGGGCCTTGAGGTGACAGGGCTGGTGATAGGCGATGCGAAGAGGAGACTCGTCTCCGGAGCCGGGAGACTCGCCTGCCTCGCTAGGTGACGGCGGTGTCTCGCGTGCAGCGCCCGGGAATCGGCGGAGGGGACCCGCAGCCGGACTACGCTCGGGACGATCCGACCGGTAGCCCACAAGGAATTCGCCCAGGTCTCGGGCGGCGTTGGCAACAAGAGAGCAATCGCTGCCCGGCAGATAGTCCGGGTAGTGTACCTTGAGGGCGAATGAGGCCGTCGGCTCTGTGCTGACGGGTATTGCCCCGGAACGTACCGCCGGCAGGAAGGCGCGCACATTGAACTCGGCCACCTCGCGCGCGCGGCGGGCATAGCCGTACAGCATCTCCGGGATGCCGCTCGCGCGCTGCTCGGGCAGGAGCACCTTGACGCCGTGAGCGGCAAGGACACGCATGGCGGCCCTAGCCAGCTCTGGGTCGTTGTATTGGGCGAAGAGATCGTAGAAATAGGCCACTGTGATCGGGGACGCGAGTGGCTCCCCTTCCGCGGCCCTGCCGGTCGGCAGGGCCGCGCCCCGCGGCGCCGCTCTTTTCTCCGCGGCGCCCCCGATCGCGCCCGCGGGCCCTGCGGCCGTCATCTGGAGGAAGGTCGTGCGGCTGAAGGGCGCCATGGCTCTTCGCCGGTCGATGCCGGTGAGCGGCTCGGCGAGTCGCCGGACCAGGGGGCGGTTCATCAGACGGTTGGCTGCGGGCGCCGTCAGACGGCCGAGACGGGAGACCGTCTCGGGGTGGCCGAGGATCATCTCCAGCGGGCTGCCGAGATGGGCTTCCCGGTACTTGCTCTTAGCTTCGAGCATCAACTTTGGGATGTTGACGTTGGAAGGGCATTCCACAGCACACATGCCGCACACGATGCAGTAATCGGTGACCGCCTTCGTCGCGGCCAGCCCGTATGTGCTCGTGGGGTCGAGGGCGCCGGTGATGATGCTTCGCAGCAGGTTGGCTTTCGCCCGGGGGGAGGCGTGTTCGCGACGGGTGGCCTTGTAGGTGGGGCACATGGTGGTCACGACCATGCTCTTGCACTGTCCGCAACCGTGGCACTTCTCGATCTCACGTTCGTATTCGCTGTTTGGGAAGTGGAGGATGGGTTCTTGAGACACGGTCCGATACTCGGAGCCGTAGCGCAGATCCCGCAGCAGACTGCCGCTTGCCTCCTGTGGTGCGACCTTCTTCCCGGGGTTCATCACTCCCTGAGGATCGAACGCTTCCTTGACCCGGGCGAACAAAGAGTAGATCTCGTCCCCGTACATCTGTCGGATGTAGGGCGTTCTCAGCAGCCCATCCCCATGCTCGCCGGACATCGTTCCCCGCACGCCGAGCACATAAGCCGACACCTCGTCGTAGAGGCGCTGCATGGTGCGGAGGTCCTGCGGATCCTTGGCGTCAAGAAGCGGCCGGGCGTGGATGTTGCCGTCGCCCACGTGCCCGTACATGACCGCCTCTACCCTCTCTCTGTCGCACAACCTCTGCAGGAAGTCGACGTAGTCGGGCACCTCGGTCGGGTGCACCGTCACGTCCTCGATGAAGGGCAGCGGGCGCCGGGGTCCAGGCATGCGCAAGGCAAGGGCGACGGCCGACTTGCGGACCGTCCAAAGGCGCTGCGCCTCCGAGGCGTCGACCGCCCGTACCACCTTCAGGGCGGCGCTTCTATCCAAGCGCCGGCCAAGCGTCGCGAACTTCTCGTCCAACTCCTCTTGATCCCTGCCCTCGAACTCGATGAGCAGCGCGGTATCGGTGCGATCGGGGAGCATGGCGTCGATCCGGGAATCGTGCTTGCGCACGAACGCGAGGAAGCGGGAGTCCATTATCTCCGCAGCGGAAGGGCGCAGAGCCAGTATGTCCGGCACCGCCTCTCCAGAGGCGAAGACCGAAGGGAAGTAAGCCATGGCTATGCCCCGCGCCGCCGGTAGGGGCACGAGATTCAAGGTGGCTTCGGTCACCAGGCCCAGGGTGCCTTCGGCCCCCACGAACATCTTCTGCAAATGATAGACGGCAGGGGAGCCGGGTGAGGCCGCGTCCGGCGGGAGCGCCGCTCCGGAGGTGGTTCCCAGGATGCTCTCCACCCGATATCCGGAGCAGTTCTTGACCACTCGTGGCATGGCGGCGAGGACGATTTCCCGCTTGGCCTCGAGTTCCGGGAGGATGGCGGCGAAGGCCTGCCCCCCGGCGGTCTTCGAGGCCAGGAGTGCGGCGAACTCGGGGCTCTTCTCGGCGTACGGACGCGCGGAGAACCGCGAGCCGTCGGCCAGCACCACTTCCAACGCCAGAACGTGATCCTTCGTCGCTCCGTAGGCCACGGTGCGGGCTCCGGAAGCATTGGTCCCTATCATCCCTCCCAAGCTGCAGTAGTTCTCGCTGGAGGGGTCAGGGGCGAAGAAAGTGCCGTATGCCTTCACGTGCCGGTTGAGGGATGCCATCACCACCCCGGGTTGCACCCGGGCCCACGAGCCGTCCGGGGCCACCTCCAGGATGGAAGTCATGTAGCGGGCGAAGTCGACCAGGATACCGGCGCCCACAGCCCCGCCCGCCAGTCCGGACCCCATTCCCCGCGGCACGAGAGAGAGACCGTGCGCGGCCGCGTAGGTCACCAACCGGGCGACATCTTCTGTGTCGCGGGGAGAGACGACTCCCAAGGGCTCGACCAGGCTGATGCCGGCGTCTGTGGAGTATAGGTGTCGGCTGATCGGATCGAACTCGACGTCGCCGTGAATGATCGAGCGGAGATCGCGCTCGATGGAGTCGGCTGAGATCGTCATGGCTCAGAATGATAGCGCGCCGGCGCGGTCCGTGAGAGAATGCACGATGTGCGGGCCGTCTTTGGCCCGGGATTTCTCGAGTCCTGACCAAGTTAGGGAAGCAATAAAGATGAAACGCGGTGCGTCCGCCTGTCCGGTGAAGGGGGTGAGTCATGCTTGCCATTCTCAAAACGACCTCAACAGGTCTGGAGCGATTGGAGGAATTCGAACCCGGCTCCTGGATCGATCTGGTCAGTCCGACCGAGGAAGAACTGGAACGGGTCAGCCGGGAGCTCTGCATCCCGCTGGATCTGCTTGGGGGTCCCTTGGACGAGGAGGAAAAATCGCGGATAGACATAGAAGACGGCCTGACTCACGTCATCGTGGATATCCCGATCCTGGTGCGCACCGAGGAAGACCAGGGTTACGACACCATCCCTCTGGGGATGCTGGTGCACCCCGACTACTTCATCACCACCTGCCTAAGGCCTAATCCGATCCTCGGCGAGTTCGAGCGCGATACCGTGCGTGGATTCGCGACCTTCAAGAAGACCCGCTTTCTCTTTCAGATCCTGCAGCAAATAACGGCCTTCTATCTGCGCTACCTGGGCCGGATCGACCGGGAGACCGAGAAGTTGGAGCGCGAGCTGCGGGCGTCCATGAAGAACGCGGAGATCTTCGACCTACTGGGACTGCAGAAGTCCCTGGTGTATTTCACCACGTCACTGCACTCCAACGAGGCAGTCCTTCAGAAGCTGCTGCGAACGAAGGCCCTCAAGATGTACGAGGAGGACGAAGACCTGCTCGAGGACGTCATCGTCGAGAACAAGCAGGCCTCCGAGATGGCCAAGATCTACGCCGACACGCTCTCAGCGATGATGGACGCTTTCACGTCCGTGATCTCCAACAACCTGAACGGGGTCATGAAGTTCCTCACGTCGGTGACCATCCTGCTCTCTATACCGACGATCGTCGCCTCTATCTGGGGCATGAACGTGGACCTTCCGTTCCAGCAGTACGCGCATGCCTTCACCTTGACCATCGTCGTCTGGCTGGTGATCTCGCTGGCCTTCGCGGTGGTCTTCTGGCGGAGGAAATACCTCTAGAGCGACAGCAACGCGGCCCGGTCCGCTGCGGCGCGCCCCCCGGGCTTCAGCTTCAGCTCCAAGGGGAAAGAGGCGGCCGGGACGGGGTTCTCGAACGGCGTCGCTCCCGGGGCACCGGCGGCTCGAGTAGGCTCAGTTCGTCCGTGACTTCCAGCGTCTCGATGGGGACCACCCGCATGCGCTTGACTCCCATCAGGACCAAGAAGGCGGACGTGATGAAGACCATCGCCATCGGTCCGGCCACCCCGTAGGCGCCGGAGACCATCTGGACTATCGAGAACCACCAGGTCCCCCACCAGCCGACTCCACCGGCGGTAGCCACGTATGCGTAGAGAAGGATCGGGGCCAGCAGACCGAGGAGAAGCAGCGGGGCGTTCGAGGTGAGACGGTGTCGCCAGAGCGCACCGGAGTAGACCGGTTCGGCGAAGCAGGTGGCAAGCGGCCAGGCCCAGGCCGCGGCGATACAGGGCAAAATCAGAAAGGGAGATCTGGACAGCATCAGCGCCAATCCTAGGAGAAGGCTGAAGAAGCCGGTCGAGAGCCGGGCCATCTCCGTAGCCGCTCGTTCCTCTCGGGGGCGAAGGTAGCCGAGGAAGTGGCGTGACAGCACGAAGGCGGCGAGTCCAAGAAAGACGAGGATGAGGGTGGGGACGAGACGAGGTTGCGTGGCCGGTCCGTCGACTGTGGGCACTTGCAGACTATAACGGGGAATGAGGCCGGCCAAGGCCAGCAGGTATGCCATCAGCACTACGAACGCCAGGGGAAGGGCGAACGACAACAGGTTGCGCAGGTGGCGGAGGGCGGCCCGACCGGTGACGCGGGAAGTGAACAGCCAGATGAGCAGGGCGGCTATTGTCGGTAGAAGCATCAGGATGGCCAGCAAGGCGATGGCCTGATTCGTGAGGTAGCGTCCGGACTGTAGTAGAAGGGCGGTGCCAGGGTCCGGCGGCAGCTCGCTCGCGCCGTCCAGAGACAGGATCAGGCGCTCGACGGCCGCTCCTTGGGTGGCGAGGCCGGCGACAGTCGGGCTCCCGGGCGTCTCGTCGGAGATCGTCAGTGAGGCGACGCCCCGGCTCAGCCCCGCCACTTGGTCGCCGCGCGAGAGCGCGAGGGCATGATCTGCCGCCTGGGTCAGCATCCCCGGCACCTGCAGGCCCAGGCCGGCTTTCTCGAGGATGCGACCGGTAAGCTGCACGTACCATCCCGGGGTCGTGTTCTGGGGCGCCGTCACGCCTGCCTGGAGAGAGCGGGTCCGTTCCTTCCCCAATCCCTGGATAGAGAGGATGGTGGCGATGTTCCCGGCCGACTCGTAAACGTCCAAGAACCGGCTGATTCCCAAGCCTCCACTGTTCCCATCCTCGGTGGACAGGAACACCAGCGTCTTCTGGTGAGGCCTGGCTGCGAAGACCTGCACCAGGTCAACCAGGACGGCGGTGGCGCTGGTATAGGCCAGGGGGTCGACTTTGACAATGGTGGAGACATCTCGAGGGGCGGTGACCACGATCGTCTCCTCGCTGGCCCCTTGGAGGACGACGGTCACATTGCGCAGCGTGACTTCCTTGTCCCCCAAGGTGGTGGTGAAGACATCCGTCTCGACCATCTCGGTCGGTATGCCCACTCTGTCGAACTTCTCGGCCAGCCACGCCGTGGCGCCGGCCGCATCCGCGGAGCCGATGGTTCGCTGCGGATACATGAGCATTTCGTCGGCGACGCGCATGGTCCGGTCGGGGTCGAAGAACGTAGGACCGCTGGCCAAGTCGACACTGCCCGCGGGCGTGGAGACAGATAGGAACACCACAGCACCGGCCAAGAGTACCAGTCCGACGCATACGGCATAGGCCATCTTTCTCCGCTGGCGGACGCGGTCGACCAGGCGCCGGCGTATGGTGAGCGGCATACTTGTCCCCCGTTCACTTGCGGACCCTGAATTCTATGCCCACCGGAGCGAGGAGGCAAATAGATGGCGTAGGACGGTCGTGGTCCTAGGGGGGTTCCGGGCCCGGGGTGGCCCGGCTTCAGGCGGACCGCGTGGAGCAGGGCTCGGTCTTTCGCCCTTACTCTTGGGACGGCCGCTTGCCGGTTTCGGCCCGTTCGATGATGCGCTCGGCAACGAGTCCGGCGGGTACGACGTAGTCGTTGGCCCGAACGCGTTCGTGAATCGCACGGATGTGGGCGGCCCTCGAAGGACCAGGCAGGCCCTTCCCGGAGTCGGCTTCCGGGAGGTGGGTGTGCTCTGGGTCGAGTGCGTTCATGTCGATCGGGGGGACCGGCTTTTGGCTATCTGTGCTCATGCTATTCTTCTTATCGGCCGGGAGGCCCATCTGGTTTACACTGAGAGTGCAAACCGATAGAAACAATGCCGCTACAGACGAAGAAGGACTGAAAGTGCCCAGCAAATTGCTCAGCATAGAGGAGGCTAGGGCCCGTGTTCTCGCGGAGGCCGCTCCACTCTCGGTCGAGAGCCGCCCTCTGGCCGAGGCGCTCGGGGCCGTGTTGGCCGAGGAGATAGTGGCTCTTCACAGCGTGCCTCCCTTCGATAACTCCGCCATGGATGGGTTCGCGGTAAGGGCCACGGACGTCGTGGACGCGAGCGCGGACTCGCCGGTGTTGCTGGCGATCACGGAGACTATCCCGGCGGGGCACTTGGCCGGCCATCGTCTGGGTCCGGGCGAAGCGGCGAAGATAATGACCGGGGCCCCCTTGCCGGGGGGTGCCGACGCCGTCGTCCAATCCGAGTCGACCAGGGAAGAGAACGACCGCGTCCTCGTTCTTGAGCCCGTGCGGCCGGGCCGGAACATCCGCAGGGCCGGCGAAGACGTGGCCCGGGGGGACCGGGTGCTGACGGCCGGAACCGTTCTCGGTCCGGCCGAGATCGGCCTGACGGCCAGCCTGGGCCTGCCGTTCGTTCAAGTCCATCGGCGGCCGCGGGTGGCTGTGATCTCCACCGGGAGCGAATTGGTCGAGGTGGACCAACCTTTGGGTCCTGGGCAGATCCGCAACTCCAACAGCTACTCGCTGCGGGCTCAGTGCCAGCAGTTGGGGATCCAAGCGACTGCTTTGGGCATCGTCCCCGATGACTACGCGGCGACCCGTGAGCTCATAGAGCGGGGACTGACGTACGACGTGCTTCTCACCTCGGGCGGGGTGTCGGTGGGACAGTTCGATTTCGTGAAGGAAGTGCAGGAGGAGTTAGGGGTGGAGCGGCGTTTGTGGGGAGTAGCCGTGAAGCCGGGTAAACCCCTGGCGTTCGGAGTCCGCGGGAGCACGCTGGTATTCGGTCTTCCCGGGAATCCGGTGTCTGCCATGGTGTCCTTCGAGCTGTTCGTCCGTCCCGCCATCTTACGCCTCATGGGTTATCGCAAGACCACACGGCCTTCATACCGCGCCATCATCGCCGAAGACGTCGCGAACCACGATGGTCGGATGTACGTGGTGAGGGTTCGAGCGTGGCGCGAGGGGAGCACTTGGCACGTCAGTTCTACCGGGGCCCAAGGGTCGGGCATTTTGCGATCGATGGTGGGAGCCAACGGACTGGCTTTCATACCTGGGGGTCCTCGGGGGGTGCGGGCGGGGGAAGAAGTGGAGTTTCTCCTGCTGAGGGAGGATCTTCAGGAGCCATAGAGCAGGTTCGGTGTGGGAGACTCGTACCCACAGGATCGGGTTTGCCCCGGGCGGCCGGCGGGGATACAATAGACACGATGAGGATAGTGACGAGACAGAGGCTCGGGGGTGACCGCAGAGAAGCACCCGCCCCGGTGGCCTATGTTGTGTGAGTAGCCTGGCAGTTATTACTGTTGGGCTTTTTTGTTTGGCTTTGCCCTGAGTACTCGGTAGTCCGGAAAGGAGATCTCATGGCCAACCACTTCACCCCCGAGGAACTGGCAGCGGAGTTGGGCACGGGCACCCGCGACGTGATCCGACTGTGCGTCAAGGAAGGCATCCCCATATACAAGGGGAAGATCGATCGCAGTCTTCTTGCGGCGGTGATGAAGGCCAAGAACATCCAGCTTCCTAAGACTGAGGTCGCAACGGTGTGAAGTCCGAGGCGACGACCTGGTAGGCACCTAGCAGACGGCCGGTCAGCTCTCCCGGTTCACCGGCTCCGATGACAAGACACCAAGGGCCTCGGCCACGAGCCGGTCCTTGAGGCTTCGCCAATACCCCCGGTCGTCTGGGGCTGCGGCAAAAGCAACCTTGGCCGCGGCTTTGCCCTCGTGGAACCAGCGCCTGACCGCCAGCAGCGAGTCGAGCTCTTTTTGCGGCACCGCTACGAAGAGCGGGGCGGCGCTCGATCGGGGGACCGTGCTCGCTGCTCTGTCATTCATGCGTTCGAGTACAGCCCCTACCCCCTGCGTGAGGCTGTCCGGTCGGAGCGACACAGCCTCGCAGAGCCGGCCGTTCACCACCAGGTTCATTCGCACGCCCGGACCGTGGCCGTTGACGGGCTCCGGCCACAGGGCGGCGAAACTCAGGGAGCGGGCTTCAGCCAGGGACCTGTAGGACCGGCAGACGCTCAGCAGGTGCTCGCAGGCCTCCTGAAGCCTCTGCGCCTGCTCATACCGCTTCTGCCGCGAGAGCGACTGTATCACCTCGCCGGCGCGCTCCAGAGGATCGGGGATGGTTGCCCCTTCGCGCCCCGTGAGCCACGCGACGATCTCCATGACGAGGGCATCGTGCTCGACTCGGGTGCGAGGGTCGCCGGCGCAGGGAGCCAGGCAGCGGTCGCCCACTCCGCGCACGCAGGGACGTCCATCGGGGCGACGGGGACAGCGGCGCACAGGGTAACAGCGCTGGAGCAACTCCACGGCCGCGTTAAGGCGGGTCCGACCGCGGAACGGGCCGATGACCAGGGGCAGGCAAGACGGCTTGGTCCGGTCGACGCGGACCTCCTCTGTTTCACCGGCCGGAGCCTTGAGCCAGGCGGGTGGCCGGCTGCTGATGTAGAGATTCAGGCCCGGACCGGAACCTCCGACTTTGAGGTAGGCATAGTTCTCCGGCCGACCTCCGTGTTGATTGCAGGGGGGACGGTGCACGAGGATGAGTTCCTGCTCACGAACCACCGCCTCCAAGGGAGTACCGGCCTCGTCCCAATCGATGCGGTCGACGAGGCGGACGGCCTGTCTCACCTTGCGGGAATGGTCGCCGTTGGGCACGAAATACGAACGCACCCTGTCTCGCAGTCGATCGGCTTTGCCCACGTAGAGGATGATGCCGTCTTTGTCCACGAAGCGGTAGGTACCCGGGGTCCGGGGGACGTCCCGAGTCAGCCTCAGCTTGTCCATCGCGCTCCTGGAAGCGGGGCCGATGTAGGAGCGGGCCTCCCCCAAGCGGGTGACGCCCCTTTCCTGGAGGCGGCCCACCAAAGTCACGAATACATGCCCTGCGGCCTCTGCATCGGCGAGGGCCCGGTGACAGGCGGTCACGGGCGCACCGAGGGCCTCGGCCACCGTGTGCAGCCGGTAGTTCGGCAACCCGGGGGCCAGCGCTCGGGCGAGGGGCAGAGTGTCGATGGCCCCATCCCCGAGTTTGCGCCCCTTGAGCCGGCGGAGCTCGTAGTTGAGAAAGCCCACGTCGAACGACGCGTTGTGCGCCACCACAACAGCGCCCTCCAAGAACTCCAGCAGTTCCGGGATCACTTCCTCGATGCGCGGGGCCCCGGCCACCATGGTCTGAGTGATGCCCGTGATCTGAGTGATGATCGGAGGGATCGGCCTGAGAGGGTTCACGAGGGTGCTGAAGCGCCCGACTTCCTGGAGACCCTCGTACCTTACCGCTCCGATCTCGGTTATCTTGCTGGTCCCCGGCCGGGCCCCTGTGGTCTCCAGGTCCAGAGCGACGAAGGGGACATCGGCGAGATCAGGGTCGAGCGCCTCCCAGAGATGCAGTGAGACCTGGCGGGCACCTTGGTCGGTCGCTCCGGCGCGGTCGTCCCTCCAGCAGAACCGCTGATCCTGCTCAACGAGGGCCGCTAAGACCCGTTGACAGAGGGTGGCAGGGGCGTCGGGCGAGGCAAGGAGCAGCCGGGCCGCCTCCACCGCATCAAGCGGCTCTCCACGCACCAGCAGGGCCTCGTGGAGCGCATCGGCCACCCGGAGCGAGAGCTGCAACTGCATGGGCGGCCGGCTATTTCCCGGGGGAAGGGGGTTTCCTTGAAAAGGCCTGAATCATCCTGGACAATACTAGCACCTCGCGGCCGGGCCTCAGTCGCGTCGTCGATCGGCAGGTGACGGATTGCTGGACAGAACGCAGATCGAAGCGATACTCCCCCACCGGCAGCCTTTTTTGCTGTTGGACCGGGTAGTGGAACTGGTTCCTGGAGAGTATGCGATCGCCGAGAAAGACATCCTGGCCTCGGATGATGTGTTCAGAGGTCACTTCCCCGGATACCCTGTCTTTCCGGGCGTTCTTCAGCTTGAAGCGCTCGCCCAGACCGGGGCCGTCGCCTTGTTGTCGCTTCCGGAGGCGCAGGGGAAGGTCGTGCTATTCGCCGGGGTCGACCACGTGCGATTCCGGCGACCGGTGGTCCCGGGCGAGACCTTGCGCCTAGAGACACGTCTTTCCCAGCGACGGGGCCACATAGGGAAAGGGGAGGCCAAGGCTTTCGTGGGTCCCGATCTGTCCTGCAGCGGCACTCTGACCTTCGCGGTCGTAGAGCGCTAGTCGATGCTCGGCAGCGGAGTGGCTCCCCTCCTCGGGAGACCTGTGATCATAGACGGTCTGGGTGTGTATCTCCCTCCCAAGATCGTCACGAACGAAGATCTTGCCGGTAGCCTTGCCACCTCGGACGAATGGATAAGGCAGAGGACAGGCATCCGGGAGCGAAGGGTGGCGGAGCCCGGGATGTGCTCATCCGATCTAGGCATCCTCGCGGCCGAGCGCGCGCTTGCCGATGCGGACCTCTCGCCTGAGAGCGTCGACCTGGTCATAACTGCGACCGTCTCGCCCGACCAGATCATGCCGGCGACGGCTGCGCGCGTCGCTTACAAGATCGGCTGCGTCAGCGCCGGGGCTTTCGACGTCTCGGCCGGGTGCACCGGCTTTGTGTATGCCCTGGCCATGGCGGCCGGGGCAGTGGCAGGCGGACTCCACGACAGGGTATTAGTGGTGGGAGCCGAGGCCATCTCCCGGGTGCTCGATTGGAACGACCGGGCTACCGCGGTGCTGTTCGGTGACGGGGCGGGCGCCGCCGTGGTCTCGGCGGCGCCCCCGTTAGCGGGCGATGATCGAGGCGCCGCAGATCAGGGCGCCTCAGCGGCGGGTCAGACGAGCCTACCTGCGGGAAGGGGTATCCTAGGCTTCGATCTCGGTAACGACGGGTCCGGAGTGGAAATGCTCTCGATCCCGGCCGGTGGCTCGCGCCTTCCTGCCTCCCACGCGACGGTGGACGAACTCCAACACTTCATGAAGATGAACGGCAGAGAGGTCTACAAGTTCGCCACGCGGATAGTGGCCGATTCGGCTGCAAGCGTCCTGGAACGCTGCGGCAGGACGGTGCAGGAGATCGATCTTTTCGTGCCGCACCAAGCCAATCTGCGCATCATCGAAGCAGCATCCAGGAAACTCGGGATACCCGAGGACAGAGTCTGCACGAACGTGGAGCGATACGGAAACACTTCCTGTGCCTCCATCCCCTTGTGCCTGCACGAAGCCCGGGCGCAAGGAAAGCTACGCGAAGGCGCTCTCGTACTGCTCATGGGGTTTGGCGCGGGACTCAGTTGGGGCGCTTGCCTTCTCGAGTGGAGTGAGGGGAGATGACATGGCAGGGCTGTTGATTCTTTTCCCCGGTCAGGGGAGTCAGTACGCGGGCATGGCCGAGTACCTGTGGGACCGCCCTGTCGCCAGGGCGACGTTCGTGGAGGCCGGCGAGGTACTGGGCTGGGACATCGGGGAGTTGTGCCGCCACGGGTCCATGGAGGAGCTCACCCGCACCGACCGCACCCAGTTGACATTGCTGACCTGCAGCGTGGCCGTGTGGAGGTTGCTGGAGGAGAAGGGCGCTTCGTTCGCAGTGGCGGCGGGGCACTCGCTGGGCGAGTACTCCGCTCTGGTGGCCACCGGCCAACTCGAGTTCCCCGACGCCCTCAGGGTGGTGGAAGCGCGGGGGATAGGCATGCAGGTCTGTAGTGAGGAGCGAGACAGCATCATGGCCGCCATCGTCGGTCTGGACAACCAAGTCGTCGAAGAATTGTGCGCCTCCCTACCTGAGGTCTGGCCGGCGAACTACAATTCTCCCGGTCAGGTTGTTGTCGCGGGCTCGGTAGAGTCGGTGAAGGAGGCCGGAGAACTGGCCAAAGCCCGGGGGGCGAAACTGGTCGTGGCCTTGCCGGTATCCGGGGCGTTCCACACACCCTTCATGGCCGGTGCCGCCGACTCTCTCTCGCAGGCTTTGGGTCGGGTGACGTTCAAGCCGGCGAAAGCCGGAGGCCGTTTCTTCTCCACCACCGAGGTGCGATATCCGGAGCCGGGCGAATTGGCGGAAGTCTTGACTCGACAGTTGATGTCGCCGGTAAGATTCAGCCAGAGCATGACTGCGCTTCTTCAAGACCCGCTGCCGCCCGACCGAGGCCTGGAAGTCGGTCCGGGCAACGTGCTCACCGGGCTGATGAAGAGAATAGCGAGAGATCTCCCGATGTCCTCCTCCGGAGATGACGAAAGCCTCCAGAAGGTACTCGATAGTCTCCCGCAGGGCTGATGAGGGATCCACGCCGACGAAGAGCGAGGTGGCGCTGACATGGAAGACAAGGACGCACCCCTGGAAGGGCAGGTGGCACTCGTGACCGGAGGAGCCAGAGGCATAGGCCTGGCGATAGCCCGACGTCTGGCCGAGGAGGGGGCCGATGTGGCCATCGTCGATGTGGCGGATATGGGAGCCGAGACGGCGCGGGAAGTCGGGCAGTCGACCGGCCGGGCCACAACCTTCGTGAGGGCCGATATCTCCAAAGAGGACGAAGCCCGCGCGGCGGTTTCCGCGGTGGAATCGACCCTGGGCCCCGTGGACATCCTCGTGAACAACGCCGGGATAACCCGAGACGGGCTGGCGCTGGTCATGAGCGAGGGTGATTGGGACGCTGTTCTTGCGGTGAATCTCAAGGGCGCCTTTCTGATGAGCAAGGCCGTACTCCGCGGGATGATAAAGCGGCGTCGCGGCTCCATCGTGAGCATCTCCAGTGTGGTGGGGAGACGGGGAAACGCGGGACAGGTCAACTACTCCGCGGCCAAGGCCGGGTTGATCGGCTTGACCAAGTCGCTGGCGCGGGAGGTCGCCTCGCGCAACGTGCGTGTCAACGCAGTCGCTCCCGGCTACATCGAGACCGAGATGACGGCCGCACTGGACGAGACGGCGCGGAATGCTATCGTCGGTCAGATCCCCTTAGGCCGGATCGGCACGCCGGAGACCGTGGCCGCGGCCGTGGCTTTTCTGGTGAGCGATTCGGCTTCGTTCATCACCGGGGCTGTGTTGCCGGTGGACGGCGGCCTGGGTATCTAGCGGCCGGAGGAGGAGGCTGAACATGCCCGAAACGACGAGAACGATCGAATACAGGCGCGTGGTCGTCACGGGGATGGGAGTGGTGTCCCCTGTCGGCGTCGGCAAGGCTCCATTCTTTGAGGCGCTCCTGGCAGGTAGATCGGGCGTGCGGCTGATCGAGCGGTTCGACACCACGGACTACCCGGTCAAGATTGCCGCCGAAGTCCGCGACTTCGACGCCCTCGAGTTCATCGACAAGAAGATGGCCAGGCGTATGGATCGCTACGCCCAGTACGGGACGGCGGCGGCCGCGATGGCCTTGGAAGACTCCGGCTACGATGTGACAGAGGACCCCTACGCCATCGGGGCGCTGGTGGGCTCCGGCGTGGGCGGACTCGACACTTTCTTCGAGCAGATCGCGGTCCTGTTGGAGAAGGGTCCCACTCGCGTGAACCCTTTCTTCATCCCCATGATGATCCCCAACATGGCCTCTGCCAACAGCTCCATGCTCCTTGGTCTCAAGGGCCCGGTCAATGCCACCTGTACGGCCTGTGCAGCCGGAACCAATGCACTGGGGGATGCCTTCTCCATCATTCGTCGAGGCGATGCGACCGCCATGGTGGCCGGTGGGGCCGAGGCAGCGGTCAATGAAGTGGGGATGTCGGCGTTCGCCGCCCTGCGAGCCCTCTCTACGCGCAACGAGGAGCCGGAGAGGGCCAGCCGCCCGTTCGACTCCCAGCGCGACGGGTTCGTGATGGGCGAAGGGGGCGGGGTCTTGGTGCTGGAAGAGTTGGGACATGCGCTCGAGCGAGGGGCCCACATCTATGCCGAGAT
The DNA here is from genome assembly GCA_964497095.1 of uncultured Gaiellales bacterium. Classification (GTDB taxonomy): domain Bacteria; phylum Actinomycetota; class Thermoleophilia; order RBG-16-64-13; family RBG-16-64-13; genus CAVPLM01. The sequence continues at coordinate 16,070 of CAZCCL010000037.1, forward strand.
GGTCGGATATGGGATGACGGGTGATGCGTTTCATCTCACCGAACCCGATCAGACCGGGGAGCCTGCGGCTCTGGCCATGACCCGGGCCCTCCGCGACGGCGGTGTGGACCCAGCGGAGGTCGACTACGTGAACGCACACGGGACGGCGACGCCCCTGGGCGACGTCATGGAGACCAAGGCCATCAAGATGTCTTTGGGCGACCAAGCCCGGCGGGTGATGGTCAGTTCGAGCAAGAGCATCTTCGGCCACTGCCTAGGGGCGGCGGGTGGACTGGAGGCCGCAGCCACGGTACTTGCCATCGAGACCGGTAGGATTCCACCCACGATCAATCTGGAGTACCCTGATCCCTTATGCGATCTCGATTATGTTCCCAACATGGCCCGGGATGCGGAGGTGAGGGTGGCTATCTCGAACAGTTTCGGGTTCGGGGGACACAACTCGGCCATAGTCTTCCGGCGGTGGGATGGCTAAATACGTGACAGTACAGGTGACGAGGAAGGAGCCCCCGCCCCCCCCGGTGGAGGAGGGAGAGCGCTGCAAGAAGTGCTCATCTCCCCTGGCACAAGGGGAACTGGAACGTTCGCTCAACGTGTGCCCGCACTGTGGCCATCACTATCTCGTGCGTGCGCCTGCCCGCGTGGCCCAGCTGGCGGACGAAGGGACGGTACAGACGATAGCGGAGGAATACCGACCCGGTGATCCTCTGGAGTTCAACGATTTGAAGAGCTACCCGGAACGCGTCTCCGACGCCCAAGCGGCCACCGGCCTGACTGAAGCCATGCTTGCCGTGCTTTGCGAGATCGGCGGACACCCGGCGGCGCTCGGGGTTCTGGATTTCCACTTCATGGGCGGGTCGATGGGCTCGGTGGTAGGGGAGCGCTTCTTGAGGCTGGCGCAGACCGCGGCGGAACGGGAGATGCCCCTGGTGGTCGTGGCCGCTTCCGGCGGGGCTCGGATGCAGGAGGGCTTGTTCTCGTTGATGCAGATGGCCAAGACGGTGGTCGCGGTGCAGATGCTGAACGAGGCCCGGCTTCCCTACATCACCATCCTCACCCATCCCACCACCGGCGGCGTGTTCGCAAGCTTCTCCACGGTGGCCGACGTCATCATCGCCGAGCCCGGAGCGGTGATGAGTTTCGCGGGACCTCGGGTCATCGAGCAAACGACGCGGGAGAAGCTTCCTCCCGGTTTCGGCTCGTCGGAGTCTCAGTTGGCGCATGGCCAGGTCGACCTGGTGGTCGACCGGCGGGAACTGAAGGAAGTCCTGACGCGATTGCTTGCGCTTCTGAAGAAGAGTGAGACCGGTGGCTGAGTCCGACAGTCCTTCCGGCGCTCAGAAGTCGTCCCCAGACGAGGCACCGAGCTTGCTGCAACGTCTGCAGGAGTTGCGGAACCTTCCGGCCATGCAGAGCGCGACCTATGCGGAGGAGATCAAGAAGATCCAGGACCGCCTAGAAGCGCTCAAGACCAGGGACGGTTCCAAGGCGGCCTGGAACACCGTCCAGATCGCGCGTCACCAGGAGCGTCCTCAGACCCTCGACTACATCGCCCAAAGTATCCCTGACTTCTTGGAGCTTCGAGGAGACCGGCTGCGTGGCGACGACGCAGCTGTGGTCGGCGGCTTGGGTACCCTGGGGTCGCGACGTATCGTGCTTATCGGCCACCAGAAAGGGCATAGTCTGCAGGAGCGGCAGGAGCGCAGCTTCGGCATGGCTCGGCCCGAGGGCTATCGCAAGGCGGTCCGCCTGGCCCGGCTGGCCGAGAAGTTCGGGTTTCCGGTGGTGACACTCGTGGACACGGGTGGAGCCTACCCCGGCAAGGATGCTGAGGAGGGCGGGCAGGCGGGGGCCATCGCCAGGAGCATCGAAGCCTTCGCCAATCTCGTCGTTCCCACGGTGACCGTGGTCATAGGGGAGGGCGGCTCCGGGGGAGCGTTGGCGTTGGCCGTCGCCGACCGCGTGTTGATGCTCGAGAACTCGATCTATTCGGTCATCTCTCCGGAAGGATGCGCCGCGCTCGTCTGGCGAGACGCGGCCGAAGCATCTCGGGCGGCGGAAGCCCTTAGGCTCACAGCCCGTGATCTGCTCGAGCTTGGTCTCATCGACCAGGTCATTCCCGAGCCCACCGGCGGCGCCCATCTCGATCACCGGGTGACGGCGAAACGGGTCATGCGGGAAGTGCAACTGGCTCTAGGCCAGTTGGAGCGACTGGGTACGGCGGAAAGACTGCGCCTGAGGCGCGCCAAGTACCTAAGGATGGGCAGCTTCCAGGTATCCGAGTAGGCGCGCCTGGGGGGCCTCGACCGAAGTAGTCGGGGGCGTCCCGGTCAAGCTACGGCGAAGTCCAGGTACGGCAGCCACGCCTCAGGTACGATGCGGTTCGAAGCCAGCACGAAATCGCCGGGCAGCGGGGGGCGCGGTTTCCGCGAGGGCGACATCCCCACCTCCGAAGGCAGGCAGGCACCCTTCCGCACATTGCACGGCGCACACGAAGTGACGACGTTTTCCCATGAGTCCAGGCCGCCTCGGCTGCGCGGGACGACGTGATCGATTGTCAGATGGCGGGTACTGCCGCAGTACTGACAGCGGAAACCGTCGCGAGCCAGGATCGCCCGCCTCGAGAGTCTCCGGTTGGCGGCTCGGGGGAGGCGCACATAGAATCGCAGACGTATCACCACCGGGGTGAGGAGCGTCTCTCTCTCAGACCGGATGAGACCGTCGCCCGTCTCCACCACCTCCGCCTTCTCCTTCAGCAGAAGCACGACCGCTCGCCGGGTCGAGCACACGTTGACCGGCTCATAGGTCGAGTTCAGGACCAGCACTTGGCGGGGCAAGTTCACCTCTCAAATACGCGATTCGGCGTTATTCTAGCCAATGGTGCCGACTCTCGGTAGGTGCCGGGCTCAGACAGAAATGTAGGTCGGGTGCGTCCCTGATCTAGGAGCTTCCTTCAAGTGCCGCGCCGCCGGCCCCGGCGCTGCTAGAATCGAATGACATGGAGGAAGGAGATCTCTTCAGCGCCGGCCTCGAGGCCGATCTCTCCGAGAACGCGCCGCTGGCGGCGCGCATGCGTCCGCAGCGTCTGGACGAAGTAGTCGGACAGGAGCAGCTGCTCGGACAGGGCTCTCCCTTGCGCGTGGCCATCGAGACCGGCACCGTGGGCTCCATGGTGTTCTTCGGCCCGCCCGGCACCGGTAAGACCACAGTGGCCCGTCTGATCGCCAAAGAGACCGGAATGGTCTACGAAGAACTGTCGGCGGTCAGTTCCGGCGTTTCGGAGGTGCGCAGAGTCATCGAGCGGGCCCGGCACAGGCGGGCTGAGAGCGGGCGGCGGACCCTGCTCTTCATCGATGAGATCCACCGCTTCTCCAAGGCTCAGCAGGACGCCTTGCTCCACGCGGTCGAAGACGGCATCGTCACCCTCATAGGGGCTTCGACCGAGAATCCCTACTTCGAGGTCATCCCGGCCCTCATCTCCCGCTGCGAACTTTTCGAGTTCCGGCCCCTGCGAAGCTCGGATATCAGGACGCTCTTGGACAGAGCGCTTCTCGGCCCTGCGCGCCCGAAGCCCGCGGGGAGCGAGGCGGCGGACGGCACGTCCGGCAAGGCCGGAAGCGTTCTGGGGGTCGAGGGACCGGTACTCGATCTCATCGCGGACTCCGCTCTAGGCGACGCCCGGCGGGCCTTGACCATCCTGGAGCGTTCGTTGGTCCTCGCTCGCTCGAAAGGCGAGGAGCGAGTGGACGAGGCTGTGGTCCAGGCGGCCGCACAGCGCAAGTTGGTGCTGTACGACAAAGGAGCGGACGCCCACTACGATGTGATCTCCGCTTTCATCAAGAGTCTGCGCGGTTCCGACCCGGATGCCGCCCTGTACTACCTAGCGGTGATGCTCACGGGCGGTGAAGACCCGAAGTTCATCGCCCGCCGGCTGATCGTCTTCGCCTCCGAGGACGTGGGCAATGCAGATCCAAGGGCTCTCGAAGTCGCTGTGGCGGTGTCGCGTGCGGTGGAATTCGTAGGCCTGCCCGAGTGTCGGATCAACCTCGCACAGGGGGTGACCTATCTCAGTTGCGCTCCCAAGTCGAACGCCTCGTATGCGGGAATCGAAGCGGCTTTGCGAGAGGTGGAGGAGCACGGAGCCGAATACCCTCCGGTGTTTCTGCGCAGCACCGGATATTCGGGGTCGCGATCCCTCGGCCATGGAGTAGGATATGAGTATCCTCACGAGAGTGGGGGTTACGTCGCCCAGGGGTATCTGCCCGAGAGTCTGCAGGATGGGGAATTCTATCGTCCCACCGGCAATGGCCAGGAGGCCCGCATCCGGGAGTTCCTGGACAGGATGAGGGCACTGCGCCGGGAAGGGACTCGAGACCACGATGGCTGAGTCCGGGTCAAGCTTCCGCCATCCAGGGCCGATAGAAGACCATAGCCTGGATCCGAAGCCGGGACGCAGGAAAAGCGGGCAACGGGCGAGAAGTGGTGACTAGGATAGAATGACCTGGTCGAGCAGAGCCGGCTGAGATCGACAGGTAGCAAGGAGGGGAATCGCGATGCGCAGCACAGCAAGATTCCTTGAGGGGACTCTACTGGGAGTCGCTCTGGGAGTCGGTCTGGGTTTTCTGGTCTTTCGGAAGAGCACGCAAGGAGGTCTGAAGGACCTCTGGCCGGCTACCCCGCAGCCGGTCTCTCCACAGGGCGCGACACCGTCATCCCGGTTCGAGGGCGAGGGCGTCGAGGCGGCGCCCTGGGCGGTGGAGCCTTCCGAGTATGAGCTTGCCGCGGCGGGTCTTGCCACCGAATCGGACGTCCTGATCTCGCCGGAGGTGCTCGGAGAGCCGTTGACCGGGGCCGGCTGGGAAGCATCCGCGGCCCCCACGCAGGAAGAAGAAGTCTCTGAAGAGATGATGCCCCCGATCCCGTCGGAGATGGAAGCCTACGCCTCCGTCGAGGTCGAACCCTTGGACGCCGAAGGTATACCGGTCTGGGCGGAGATTCCTTCGCCCGAAGTCGAGTTGGAGCCGGACGCGGACGCTGCCGTCGAGGAGCTGCAGGCCGAGGACTCGATGGTCCAGGAAGTCGCGGTCCAGGAGCCGCAGGTCGAGGAGGCCGTCGAGGAAGTGGAGATCGAAGCTGCTGCCATACCCACTCCGGCGGACGATCTGAAGGCTCGTATCGAGGAGACGCGGAGGCGCATCCGCCGTGAACTCGAGCAGCCCTTCATCATCGGTGGTGGTGCGGCCGCCGCAGAAGCTTCCCTCTCATCTGGGGCGGAGCCGGCGATCGGCGACGCGTTGGCGGTCGAGCCCTCACCGGAGGAGCAGCCCACGTCGGAAACCCAGGAATCGACTGTCTCTCCGGTGGGCGAGGCCGACTCGACCGCCGAGACTGAGGGGGAAGAGCATCCTTCTGCGGCGGAGGGGCTCGGTGTGGACTACGAGGCCATGCGCGGCCGCATCGAGGAGACCAGGAGCCGTCTGAAGGCTAAGGCCTTCGACGCGATGATGACCGGCGAATCGGCGCTCCTGGGCCGAGACCCTGATGGTGTGGACGTCAAGTTGCCGACACCCACTGAGGTAGACGGGGAGATCGTTCAGACCATCGACGAAACCCTGCGCGAAGAAGAGGGCTAGACCGCCCGCGCCCACGTTCCTGAGCCGTCTCCGGACCGTCTCTCTGGGAGGCGTCCGTCAGTCTGTCTTCGGCCGGATCATCCGGGTCAAGTCGCCCGGCTAGTCTTCGCTGGGGGGCAGGAAGTCGTCTTCCTGATGGGTCGCTTTCGGCACGTGCAGAGGCCTTCGGAAAAGGTTGCGGAGATCGGTCCACGCGGCGTCGCGCGACCCATCGACAATCTCGAGGAACCCCTTGACCTTGGCGTCCAGGTTGTCTACGTGGTGCAGGATGAGCGCTTCGATGGTCTTGGGCCGTTTGGGGGATCCCCATTCCAACTCCCCGTGGTGGCTGACGATGCAGTGGAGCAGGTGTTGGAGCTTGGCCTCCGGAAAAGACGGAATCTCCCTGGCCTTCTCGGAGACCATGGTGACCCCCTGGATGACGTGGCCAAGGAAACGT
>CAZCCL010000038.1:0-22053 GCA_964497095.1 uncultured Gaiellales bacterium
GGGGCCTGTCCCATCCTTCCTGGGCATGATCCACCTCCTTCGATACGTTCCAGGCAACAAATTCACAAGACGTTCCTTGGTCAAGTCCTCTCGCTGCTGTAAATAGGGATCGGGGTTGACTCCCTCACGATCGGCTGATGCTCCTCCTGAAAACCACGCTTGAGCTGCTCAGCCAGCCGTTCCAGTTGCCGGCGTTCGAACTCCGAGATCCGTATGCCCCTCCAGCCCTCCGATGCCCTGATGAGAGCGGCGAACATAAGCTTCATGACGGCCCGCTCCCCGGCCAGCATGGTCCCGGCCGCCCGGCTGCGACGCCGTTCCTCCACGAAGAGCCGCTCCAGGAGGTTGGTGGTGCGGCAGACGCGACGGTGGGCCGGGGGCAGGTGCAGGTGGGCGACACAGGCATCGAAGTCCTCCAGGAAGGAGCGCACGGCCGCCGGGTAGCGCTTCTCGTAGCGGGCCACCACCTCGTCGCGGATCACCCGGGCCAGGGCGACAGACGGGGCCCGGTAGGAGGCGTGGATGGCCTCCTTCACCTCGGCTTGCGAGCGCTCCGGCACCTTGTCCACGATATTCCTGACCTTGTGGGCCAGACACCGCTGCCTAAGCGAAGCGCTAAAGCACTCCTCCACCGCCCGGATGAGGCCGGGGGCGCCGTCGGTCACGACGAGCACCGGATCGGAGAGTCCCCGGCGGCGCATCTCCTCGAGGAACTCCCGGCAGCAGTCGGTGGACTCCTTGGTGCCGGGGGAAAGATGGATGAGGACCTTCTTGCCTTGCCAGGTGATCCCCCAGGCCGAGAGTACCGCCTCCCGGGCCTGTCCGGGCCTCAGACGCTCGGCCACCCCGTCTAAGAAGAGGTACAGGGGCCGGACCTCGGAGAGGTCCCGGGTGGCAAAGGCCTCGTATTCCGCCCACAGGCGCTCGGTGACCTCGGAGACGGCGGTGCGGGGCAGGAGGCTACGCCCCTCCTCATCGCGAAAGCAGGCCTCGATGTCTCGGGTGGAAAGTCCCCGGGCATACATCTCCACCGCCAGATCCTCAAGAGCCTCGGTGCGGCCACTAAGCGACTGTCGAAGTGCGCCCAGAGCGCTGTCGTCTACCTCTCGTAGTTGGGGCACGCTGTATCTCACCTCCCCTTCGGCGGTAGAAAGCCGGCCTTCGCGATAGCCATTTCGCCACCCCTTCTCGCCACGGCGGGAGCGGGCATAGTAGTCGCGCTGAAGCACGTCCCTGGCCGTCGCCTCGAGCGCCTCCTCCACGATCCGCCGCACGGCCAGGCGCACCAGTTCGGCCTGGGGATCGCCGGCCGTGCCGTTCGTGAACAGGGCGGCGAGCTCAGCCTTGGTCCTCTCCGACGGTGGTACTCTCTTCATGGGTTGAGCCTCCTTCTTTGTTGTCAACCGGAGCGTATCGCGCCGGTCAAAGAGGGCTCAACCCCTTTCCGTATTTACAGCAAGTTTAGGACGGCACCGCTCGAAATCCAGGCCATGAGGGAGTCGACCTAAGGGCCGGCACTATCAGCACATGGGAAACATGTTGGCTGTCACCACGAGGATGTGCACACCACCATGATCGACGCCCATGCTCGGTCGGGGTGGACAGGAAATCTGGGCCCCGCTTGACGCTCTTCGGGCCTGCATATACAGTCTATCTAGTCTCGACACAAGGGTAAGGGCCGAGCCCAGCACCGTGCCACCCCAGCCCTCTCTGCCCCGTTCCCAAGGACGCTGCTGCCCGCGCAATACAGACACCCAGAGGCTGCGTCGGTGAAGTCGGCACTCTGTATTCGCCGGCCCCAGAAGGGAGTTTGTCGATGGATGACGCACTCATCGTCATAGCAGGAGCTACCGGCGATCTCGGGGGGCGGATCGCCAGAGCAATCCTTGAACGGGGTGGCAGTGTAAGAGCGATCGTCCGCCATAGCAGCGACCCTGACAAGGTCGAGGCGTTGCGGAAACAGGGCGCGACCATCGCCGAGGTGGACTACAAGAACGCCCCCGAGTTGACCCAGGCGTGCCGGGGTGGATCATGTGTCGTCTCTGCGCTATCAGGACTGCGCGATGTGATTGTTGAGACGCAGGCGTCGCTCCTCGATGCGGCAGTCGGCGCCGGGGTGCCGCGCTTCATCCCGTCCGACTATTCCATCGATTTCACGAAGTTGCCGCCTGGGACGAACCGCAATCTCGATCTTCGTCGAGAATTCCACCAGCGTCTCGATCGGGCCCCGATCGCGGCTACCTCGATCCTCAACGGCATGTTTGCTCATCTGCTGACCGGTGAGGCCCCGGTCGTCCTCTTCAAATTCAAGCGAGTCCTCTACTGGTCCGACGCCGACCAGCTCCTGGATTTCACGACCATGGATGATTCCGCTCAGTTCACAGCAGCCGCGGCTCTCGACTCTTCCACCCCAAGGTTCTTGCGCATTGCCGGGGATCAGGTGAGCGCCCGCGGGTTGGCGGACATCGCCAGTCAGGTGACAAACGATAGGTTCAAGCTGTTTCGCGCCGGGGGCTTGAAGCGGTATGAGAGGCTGATCAAGCTCGCGCGCTCGGTTTCTCCCCAGCCGGATGCAGTGTACCCACCCTGGCAAGGCATGCAGTACATGCACAACATGTTCAGCGGGCATGCGAAACTCGAGCCCCTCGATAACGAACGGTATCCCGGTATGCGATGGACATCAGTGCGGGATGTCCTGGCGGCATGCCAACGCTGAGTAGTGACCTACCACCTTGGTCCTCTCCAGGGGATTCACCTTCGGCCGGCCATGGAGACCTTGGGGGCCCTACTAGATAGGGCTCACGAGAAACGGTTGGTGGTGCCCCTACCCCTCCCCGCCCCACAGGGAGCTGAGACCTTGACAGCGAGAGTGCGACGCAAGAGATGTGGGTACGTTCCGCCTAGTAGATCGGCGTAACCCATTGGGGAAGGAGCAACCGTGGAAGTGATCGTGCAAAGAGAGGACGTCTGGGCGGCCGGTGTCGATGACACGCCCGGGGCACTAGCGGACAAGTTGTCGGCGCTCACCGACGCTGGTGCCGATCTCCATTTCATTATCGTTCGTCGCGCCCCGGAGAAGCCCGGCACAGGCGTCATCTTTGTGACCCCGTTGCGAGGTGACCGGGAAGTGCAGGCGGCGTCGGCGGTAGGATTTGCCGTCACCACCGGGCTGCGCTCGGTGCGCGTGGAGGGCCCGAACGAACCCGGAATTGCCGCCAAACTGGCGAAGGCAGTCGGGGACGCGGGGATCAACATGAGAGGTTTCTCGGCTGCCGTGCTCGGAACCCAGTTCGTCGTGCACATCGGAGTAGACTCGGCGGAGGACGCGGAGACGGTTCTTAGGCTGCTCTCGGAACGCTAGTCGGCCCCGGTCACTGAACGCACATCCCGGGCCCAGTCTGGATCAATGGGCAGTGCCGAAGTCTCACGGGGCCGCGCTTCGAGATACCATGAGCCGGTTCTTCACGTGGCGGGTCCGCCGGGCGGTTAGAGCGTAGCGACGGATTCTTCGCCGGCCCGGGCGTCCAGCTGGTACTGCTCCGCTTCTTTTTCGGACGGACATTGCTCCCCGCTCCCGATGGCCCTGTGCGGAGCACGGAGCTTGAAGAAGAACGTCTCTCCCGGCGAGAGGGCGCGGAAGACGTGGTCGCCGTGTGGCTGCCAGAAGTTGACCTCGTCAAGACGCGGCTGGCTCGAGAGGTACTGATACCAGTCGGGGTCGGTAAGCGCTATGTAGCCTTTGGTGGTGTCCATTCCGGAGACCCCCGCCGCAAGGGCAGCGCCTAATACACTTCGATCTGGTCTGGACTACGCACGATGATCTCACCCACGCCCTTGTAGTTCTTCACAGTACCCGTAACCGCGATCTTTTGGCCGTAGTACATGTCCTCAGGTGGCGATGGAAACCGGTCCCGGTCTTCTCCCCATATGACGACCTGGAACCGACCAGGATCCGGGTAGGGTCGACCGATGTTGAGAAACGTTGGAGAACCGTTGCTCGAAGGAGCATAGGCCGTGTCGACCACAGGACCGAGAATCGTGACCTTCTCGCCGACATGATCGAGTGCCCACTCCCACGAGATTCCTTCCCGAACCATAGTCGTGGTTGTCGTCGGTGTCTCAGTGGTAGTGGTCGAAGCAACTGTGGTAGTCGTACGAGGCTCAGTTGTGGTAGTCGAGGATGGTCGAGTTGAATCTGTGTCGATCGTGCCGCCGACCGTGACGATTGCCGACGGCTCCCCTCCGCTGCAGCCCATCACGAGCACGGACGCCACTAATAAGAGGAAGGCAGCTACAGTCAGTGATCGCCTAGCCAAGGGTTCCGAGACCATCATCAGCCTCCCATGAGGTTGTCCGCCTCCCGTCTCACAGCATCTTCGCCCCCGCTCGTTCCAATGCCTCGTAGTCAGCATCAAATGCCGGCCCTGCATCTGGGACGTACAGAACTGATCCATCGCGCCCCCGAGTCAGAAGCACCCGGTAGCTGTTGAGTCGTAGCTGATGCGGGTTCGTGGCATCGGAGTTCCTGGAAGGACGGCTCCGCCAGGCTCTTCCGTCCCAATGCAGATCAACGCCCCAGCCGACGACCGGCAGGTCCAACTCGAGACCCTGGCATTGAAACTCGGTTGCGGCCTCGTCAAACTGGCAGCACGACCTTGGCGACTGCGGGTCATCGTAGTACCAAGGACCGAGTCTCATGCGCCTAGTACTGAAGAAGTCTGTGCGAATTCCGAAGGGGTTCAGTCTCGCTTTGGACGACCCTAAGAACCCGTAGCGCTTGTCTATCTCAAGCCGATAACGCTCGCGCGCATAGCCGGTCGCTCGCTCCAAGTCGCGAGTCACATAGAGGCAGTAGCCCTGCTTGGTCATTTTCTCGGAGAAGGCTGCAGCGGCATCAAGCCGGCCGTCAAGCAGCGTCCGCACCCAGTCCTGCACGTCCTCTGCCAGATGGGTCCGAAGCGAGATGTCTAGATTCAGTGCTTCACTGATCTCAGTGCGACTCGCACCAGAGAAAAGGCCGGCGATCTTCCCTGGGCAGTGAACTGTCCAACGATCGCCCGTGCGCTGGATGGCATCGTTCCACTGCGCGAGTCCGGCCTCCTCGCCGACATGGATCTCCTGTCCCTCGCCGATCAGACCAACCATCAGCGCCCAGGACCTCTTCCTCGCGCCGATCAGTAGAAAGTCTTCCGGTTCGGAGAGATCGTGATTGCGTTTCTTGAACACCTGTTTCGCGTCCCAGGCTCGCTGCGCCTCGTCATAGACCCAAACGTGCTCTTCGGGCACCCGACTGCTGGTGCCTCCGTACTGCTTCAGGAAGCCGTGCACGTCCTGGACGAAGATCCTGCTTTTTAGAGCGTATTGGAGAACGTCTACCAGCGGTCCATTGCCGGAAAGAAAGACGGCGGATCGTTGGCTACCTGTGTCGCCGAAATAGTTGTCGTAGACGAACTGCAGCCCGACCAGAGTCTTGCCCGATCCAGGGACTCCGGTCACCAGGGCGAGATGCAGCTCCTGAGCCTCGCGGGCACGACCGGCTGCCTTCACGAGCTCGCTGATCGTATCGGGAATGCCCGCGCTCTGTGCCTTGCGAATCTGAGGCAGCGGTTCGTGCTCGAAGATCCTACGGGCAGCCGCCACGAGAGACGGAAGCGGAGAGTAGTCAGCGTTGATCCACTGCTCTCCGTCAATAGGCTCGTCAGGCGCTCGCCTCTCGAGCTCAACGATGACCTCGAGGAGACCTTCTGGGTTGACGACGGTGACCCCGCCAACCTGGCGCCGCGTGTCCACGGCGCGGGTGAGCACGAGTATGGGATCGACCAGCTTGTCGTGCGAGGCGGCGTGGTACTCACTCAGATCACGGGCATACGCCGCGACCTGGTCCACGTGAGCCCGCTGGAGTAGACCCGACTCCTTGAACTCAAGCACGATAACCTGAGAGCCTGCGAGAATGACAACATCGGGTCGGCGACCGCGCTCTCGAGGAAGCTCGTATTCGAACACGACCACCCAGTCATTGGCCCGCGGCGTGGAGGCAACTATCTCACCTAGAGTGGCGGTCAGGACCCCGTATTCGCCCCGCCAGGCATCCATCTGGCCGCCGTCCGGCTGCATCCCCATGACCGCGAGATGACGGTCGCGGAGCGCAGCAACAAGATCGCGCTGATTCAGACAGAGGAACTCGGCAACTGTGCCATGCCAGCCACAGGGAGCAACGGCGATGGGTGCGAATTCGCCATCCAAGCCGATACGTAGGGTCATGCTCTCGCCTCAAGTGAAATCAAGGTTGCCACTCGCCTTCTCACTTGCCGCCGCGTTGAGCTCTTTCATCGTACACTTTCTGTTTCATATGAGAAATACGGGAGCGTGCCAGGGAGAAAGGCAAGGATTGAGGAGCTGAGGTTGTCGTCCGGTTCAACTCATCCATCCTTGGCAGTAGACTGGGGCGGGTGCTAGCCCCATCCGAACGCGGGTCACAGGGCTGGATGTGCGAAAGGAGTACCCGTGCAGCTCCTCTCGAGAGTATCGGACTTCTTGATCGAGAACGCATCCCGATCGCCGCTCCATAAATGCCGCGCGCCCGCTCCCGCGGCGTGACGACACCGCTCCGCACGTGGGCAGTTGTGTAGTCACCTGTGTAAGTGTACGATGCGCTCATGCAACTATATCGGGCGCAGATACTTTTGGAGGCGGACCAGCACCTGCGACTGGAGAGGCGGGCGCAAGAATCCGGCCGGAGTATGTCCGATCTTGTGCGTGAGATCGTGGAGGAGTACTTGACCCGCGAGTCGGTGGGCGAGGCTCTGCGACGTTCTCTGGCCGCCTTAGATGAACTAACCGCCATGCGACGCGAGATCGAGCGTGAGCACGGGCTACTTGAGACATCGTTCCTGAATGCATTTGTGGACGAGTTGCGGGAAGAACGCGACGCGGAGATCACCCCGTGATAGTGATCGACGCCGGGGTCGTCCTGGCTCTCCTATTACCTCTCCCCTTCTCGGACCGGGTGGCCGCGGAAGTTCGCTCTCTTACCGAAGCCCGGGAAGAGCTCTTCGCGCCCGCTCTGCTGGAGTACGAGGTGTGCTCGGCCATCAGCCGGGCGATCACCCGGAAGATCATCGACAACGGGAGGGCTGGACAGGCCCTCGACTCGATCCAGGCCCTCCGCATCCGTGCCATCACCCCGGCCTCGTCACTGCACACCCGCGCGCTCTCGTGGACAGCCCGGCTGGGTCATACCAAGACCTACGACGCCCACTACCTGGCGCTGGCCGAAGAGATGAGCTGCCCGATGCTGACCGCCGACCTGCGTCTCGTCCGAGCGGCGCGGGCCCTCGGGGCCGACTGGGTCAGAGGACTGGAGCAACCGCCGCAACTACCCGGGCCAGTTCCTTGAACCATTCAGGCTGTCGAGCGCGCCCACCGCAACGAAAGATGGGGGCTGGTGACGCGGCCGGCACCACCCATCCCAGACTCACATTCGGCGCCGACTGCCTACCAGGTGCAGACAGCACCAGACTTTGATCAAGGGTATTCCGCCCCCAGATTCGGCCCAAAGCGCCAGGTACCACTGCAACTCATGCAGATATGCTTTGAGCTAGACCCAAGGGGCCGACAGATCTTCGATAGCTCAATACAACTACGCCACCCGCAGCGGCTTGATGCGCTCCACCTGCTTCCCGATGGACTGCTCGGCCTCCCAGAGATCGACCGCACGCTGGGCGTTCAGCCAGAAGTCGGGACTACAAGGCCCGTCTCCGAGGTGATCCGAGAAGCCCTTCTCAAACACATCGAGGACCGCCGTCGAGACGCGGGTTTCCAAAAACGCCTGCATGAGTCCCTTGAAAGAAACAGGACCATCCTGGAGCGACTGAGCCGGTGAGCGGACCCGTCAGCTATCTCGACCTGGCCGACTTCCTACTCATCGTCGAGGCTGTGCTGGATATCCAGGCGAGAGAACTCGCCCACGTCGCCAGACTGGATCCGGCCGAATCGGCCCTGGCCGCTCCGTCGGCGACTTTCGAGGGCCCACTCATTGAGCCTCGGTAGCAGTGCCGCCTAATACGCCAGCACAAACGAGCGCAGTTCCCGGGCAGACTGCTCCCCTCTCGCCGGGTGGCCCATTCCCTGATAGAGAACCAGCTTGGCGCCAGGAATCCCCTGGGCGGTCTGATGGAACAGCTCTTCCGTGTAGAACGGGTCGACTGCTCCGGCGATGACGAGCGTGGGGACGGCGATCTCGGTTAGCCGCTCCCACAAGTCGAAAGCATCCTCCGCCTCGATGGTAACGATCAGATCCGAGGGATCGTCCGGAGAGCTCACAGTCATCATCGCCGAAACCATCCCGACGGCGAAGCCGCGATACCAGCTGGGCTTCAGGACGAACTCCATCAGCGCGGCGCTCGCCTTGCGCCACTTCTTCGCGCGCGCAAGATCCCGGACGCGCAGCTGTACCTCTTTGCCGGCGGGCCCCAACTTGTAGGCCGCCGAGTGGATCACCAGGCTGCGCGCCAGGTTGCCGTGGTCGGCTGCGAACTGCATGGCGATGGATCCTCCGGTGGACGTGCCGATCACATCCACCGGTCCGGAGAACTCCTGGGTGATCATCTCGGCATAGTCATCGGCCATGTCGGCAAGGGTGTATCCCTTGGGAAGTCCTTTCTTCCGGTTGACCACGTAGAGGGTGCATTCCGGCAGGAGTGACCTGTAGAAGGCAAACGTGAAGCGGGCCTTGAATCCTGTGTGCGGTTTGTTCTCGAAGCATAGGCCGGCGAACACGACGGCCGGTCTGGCCCCATCGCCGAGGCGGTTGTAGGGAAGCCCGTTGCGAGTGAGCCCGGCTCCCGCGTTGAGTGTCGACCCGTCGGCGTTCATGCCTCGGCGTTCTCCCATCGTACAAGTCCTTCAGCGCCTACTCCTAACGGCCGACCGCCCACGACCTCGATCCGGTGAGGAGGCGCCGAACCAGTCGAAGACCCGTGCCTACTTACGTTATATGTCAACCCGGCTTTGGAGTCGAGGGGGTCGCGACCCGGATTCGCCCGGGCGCATCCGAGAGCTGATCGAGAAGCGCCTGACATACGCATATCGGCGCTCCATGCTATTCGCTGTGCATCCCCCAACTCGTGAACAGTTCCTTGTAGAGGTCGGGCTGGGGGAAGTCCGGCTGCATGAACATCTGGTGCTCGCGATAGGCGAAGAGACCGTGTTCGTTTTCTCGCAAGCCTTCCACCAGCGTCTGCATCCTGCCTTGCGGCACGGAAAACATCAGATCCCCTTCCTCGGTGAGTGCTCGTTGATATTCGCCTGGGTCGGGCATAACAACCCAGTATTCGCCGGTCTTCATGGGGTTCACGACGGCCCAGGCGCAGGACGGAGGGAAGAGATGACACTTCACCAAAGGGACGTCCTGTATCTTCATCGACAGGAGCAGCCCTCGCAGTTGGGCGGGATTGGCATAGATGATGACAACGTCGGGCAGAAAGTTTGCGCTTCTCAAAGGCGCAGAGACGATGCCGACGTATTCGCCGGGTTCGAAGGTGTCGTATGGATGAGACCACTGGGTAACGGATTCAGGCCTCTCTACCAGTCCGTAAGCCATGACCGCGCTCGGGCACCAGTGATCTTCCTTCAGCATCGCCACCGTTGTCCCTTCGCGTCGAGACAGGGCAAATGCCTGGCATTGCGCCACATGGTAACCGCGGTCTCTTGTGGGCCTGATGGCTCCCTCCGGGATGTCCGACTCCTTCTTCAACATCTTCACGGCGATCGGAGATGAGCGCAAGATAAGAGCTTCTTCCAGTTCCTCGCCGTATCTATTGAATTCGCTGAAGTCGGACATACGTTTTGCCTCCTGCCGGGATGGATGACGATTCTGTGCCGGTGAAGTCATCTGTTGGCCCGAAACACTGACTGAGCATCAGTGGGCAATCTCCGCCGATCGGCGCTCAGTAGATACACGCATCGAGTAGTGAGAGAACTTCCTGCAGGACCGACTCCCGCGCAGGTCCGATGCGCTTCACGTTGCGCGAGCGAAAGTCGATGGACTTGACCTGTCCGACCATCACGACACCGTTTACGTCCTCACCTTCAGGAATAGAGACGTGGAAAGGGTAGTCCCGCCGGGCGCTGGTCACCGGGCAAACGATACACACTCCGGTGTGCTTGTTGAAGAGGTCGTTGCTGACCACCAGGGCGGGTCGGCGTCCACGTTGCTCGTGACCCGACTGGGGATCAAAGGTCAGCAGGACGAAGTCCCCCTTCCGGGGAACATAGGCCGCCACCTACCACACCTCTCGGCCGGCAGGGGGCCCCCAGTCGAGCTCGCCAGGCTTGTAGCCCTTGGGGATGGAAGCGACGAGTTGCTCGAGGTCGAGCGCCCCGCGTACGCGGCGGACCGGCGTCACCACAAGGGCGCCGTCGTGCACGGTCACATCGACGGCGTCTCCGACGCCGATATCAGCATCGGAGAGCAGCTCCCTGCTGAGACGAACACCCTGGCTGTTGCCCCACTTCTGGACTCGTGTGATCATCGGGCCTACCTCCTACGGCTAGCCTAAGTATATCCCCAGTCCCCTTTGACCAAAAGCGCGATTTCCGGCAGCGATGCTATGCAGGGCGTCGTCAACGCGGTGCCACCGCCCCGAGTACTGGTACGCCGTCTCAGACTATTCGACTTGAGTACAGTGGACGAGACCCGTTCTCTGCGGTGACGGCGGGTGACGAGCCACGATGCTTCCCGTCAAGGAGACAAGAGCGGAGGCTCCGAAGAACCTCCGCTCGCCTGGGCCACGCAGGTTCGCCGCCGGGCACCGGCCATTCCCTGCTGCAGTGGTCGATCAGCTCCTCATACCTTTGGCGATACGGTCGCCGATCTCCTTATCGATGTTCCGCCAGTACTCGAAGGCGCGTTCAAGGACGGGCCGGCTCACGCCGTTCTTCAAGTGTCCGACCACGTTTGACACCAGTCGGTCACGCTGGGCGTCGTCCATTACTTTGCGCACCAGGGTGCCGGGCTGGCCGAAGTCGTCGTCGTCTTTGCGCAGGGTATATGCGGCGCGCATGAACTCGCCGCTGGCATTCCAGACGGCCTGTTCGGGGTAACGCTCGGGGTCGGGCACGGGGCCGCCCTTGGAGTTGGGCGCGTACACGGGATCGGAGACGTTGTCTATCCGCATCGCGCCGCCCTTGCTGTAGCTGTGTACCGGGCTCTTCGGCCGGTTGACCGGGATCTGTCTGTAGTTCACCCCCAACCGGGCGCGATGGGCATCAGCGTAGGAGAGGAGACGAGCCAGCAGCATCTTGTCCGGACTGGGACCGATCCCCGGCACCACGTTGTTCGGCTCGAATGCCGCCTGCTCGATCTCGGCGTGAAAATCGCTTGGATTGCGATTCAGCGTGAGCCGGCCCACTTCGTGCACAGGGTAGTCGCCGTGGGGCCAGACCTTGGTGAGATCGAACGGGTTGAACCGGTAGGTCTCAGCCTCTTCGAAGGGCATGATCTGGACCTTCAGGGTCCAACTGGGATAGTCGCCCCGCTTGATTGCTTCGTGTAGATCGCGCCGGTGATAGTCGGCATCCTCACCCGCGATGCGGTCGCCCTCTTCCTGAGTCAGAAAGTCGATGCCCTGATCGGTCTTGAAGTGATATTTCACCCAGAAGCGTTCGCCTTGGGCGTTCACCCACATGTAGGTGTGGCTCGTATAACCGTTCATGTGCCGATA
Source organism: uncultured Gaiellales bacterium (assembly GCA_964497095.1). GTDB lineage: Bacteria > Actinomycetota > Thermoleophilia > RBG-16-64-13 > RBG-16-64-13 > CAVPLM01. The sequence goes on from CAZCCL010000038.1 coordinate 11,724, forward strand.
GCTCTTGGGGATCCCGCGATCACTCATCAGAATGGTGACTTGATGGGCCGATTCGGGAGACAGGGTCCAGAAGTCCCACTGCATGTCGTTGTCCCGCAGACCACTGTCCGCCCGACGCTTCTGCGAGTGGATGAAGTGCTGGAACTTCATGGGGTCGCGGACGAAGAACACCGGCGTGTTGTTGCCCACCATGTCGTAGTTGCCCTCGGTGGTGTAGAACTTGAGGGCAAAGCCGCGCACGTCCCGCCAGGTGTCGGGACTGCCGCTCTCGCCGGCTACCGTGGAGAACCTGGCCAGCACCTCGGTCTTCGTGCCCGGTTGGAACACAGCCGCCTTTGTGTAGGCGCTGACGTCCTGGGTCACTTCTAAGTGCCCGAAGGCCCCGGATCCCTTGGCGTGGGGCTGGCGGTCCGGGATCATCTCCCGGTTGAAGGTGGCCATCTGCTCGACCAGGTAGTGGTCGTGAAGCAGAATGGGACCGTCGGGTCCCACGGTGAGTGAGAACTCTTGGCTGGGTACAGGGATTCCAGCATCCGTCGTTGTGGGCTTGCGTTCGTCCTTCTCCATGGTAGTGCTCCTCCAAGCTCGTCGTTCGATGCCACCCGAATGGCTGCGCGAAGGGACGGGCCCGGCCCGGGACTCTTGTTCTCGAAGCCCTGAGCACCGGCGTTCTACCATGACCTCGCCGGCAGACTCCGCGCCCCATGCCGGCCTCGACATCCCCCGAGTTGGGCGGCTCGGTCTGGCTTCTGTTTACCCGGACACGCGGTTCCGTACTCCCATTCTTGTTCTCAGCCCTCTTCACAACGCTTCGCGGGCAAACCGTGGGCAAGCCGTGGCCAGGGTGCAAAGCCCCGCTTTCCACCAGGCTTCACTACGGTAGCGGGGGCAGGATTTGAACCCGCGACCTTCGGGTGATGAGGACAGAGCCCGTTTCATGCCAGGACGGCGGACCACGTTTGCACAGCCCATCTTAGGATCGAGCGCGGATCCTGTTTGCTTCATCACCATGCAAGTCCCGTCGTGGGGGTGCTCTGGAAAACGAGCTTGCCACGGTGGTCGACGTAGCCCCAGGAGCCGGCGCCCAAGCCCACGAGGCCGAGACCTCCGCTGAAGGGCTGCGCGTCCGTGAACATCGGCTCGACGGCGAACCTGCCCTCCCTGTCGATGTAGCCGTACGCGCCTCCCCGCTCAAGCTGCACCGCGGCCAGCCCTTCTGAATGGCGAAAGGCCCGATTGAACTGCGGCTCGACTGCCCACGTCCCGTTCTTGCGAATGTAGCCCCACCGCTCGCCCGACCTCACCGCGGCGAGATCCTCGAAGAACGGGCGGGCCTCATCGAACTGGGGAGTGATGATCATGCTTCCACTGAGGTCAATGTAGCCCCACTTGGGGCCCACCTTGATCGGGGCTCGTCCATCCGAGAATCGGCCTGCTGCTTCCAGTTCTGGCGGGACGACCCACACGCCGTTCTCGTCGATGTAGCCGTAGAGATCCAAATTGCGCACTAGAGCGCGACCCTCGGAGAAGCTGTCCGCCCATTGGAACTCCGGCGGGATAACCCACGCTCCCGTCTTGTCGATGAAACCCCACTCCGCCCGCACGGCCACCGCAGCCAGACCCTCGGAGAAGCTGCCGGCACGGCGGAAGAGCAGGGGGATCACCGCGCTGCCCGTCTTGTCGATGTAGCCATAGCCGCAGTTACCGGCCGGCGGTGCAGTCGCCACAAGGGCTAGGCCTTCGGAGAAGTTGCGCGCCACGACATACCCAGTACGGATCACGAGAGCGCCCGTCTTGTCTAGGTAGCCGTGCACATTGCCGGAACCCACTTCGGCAAGACCTTCGGAGAACTCCAGCGCTTCCGAGAACTGCGGCGCGATGACCATCCGGCCGTCGCGGTCGATGTAGCCATACTGCTCACCCACACGTACCGGATACAGGCCAACGGACTCCGTCGTGCTGGTAGTGCCGATGCCCCCGAAACACAGGAACACGACCACGATGCAAAGGACGGCGATCCACTTTGGGCCCCGAGGCGACCGTGCACGGGGCTCGGCCTCAGGGGGGGCCTTCCACAGCGGCGCATTCCAGTCGAGAGAGGACCTTTCGACAGTCACACTGTGGTGACCGCGGCCCAGTTCTCCCAGATCACCCTGTCGTCCTTGTTGACTCACTACGCGGCACCTTCGCCTGCGCGCCCATCATCGCCAGAAACGTCTCCAGATTCGCCTCGTAGTGCTCGTGGTTGTAGCTACGGGGGTCAAAGTTGTCCCATTCAAAAGACAATACCGGGATACCCAGCTCTTTTGTGACCACGTTCTTGATGATCATGGCGTCACCGGCAACGTACCTGCAGCCGACGTGATAGTGATTCAGCACCCCGTTGAGGTTCAGCCGCTTACAGACATCCACGATGATGGCAAGCCTCCCACCGAGGATCTGCTGGGCCGCCGAATGAAGGTGCTGGCCGATAACGTCGTAGGGATCGTCGGGATCGAGAACACCGGCCCCGTCGATTCCTTCACTCGACGAGAACTCAAAGTCCGAAGCGACGATCGCGATGCCCGCTTGGTTTGCGAGGTGTTCCCATCTTGGATCGGAATGATGGCACGGAAGGACCCCGAGCACGCGCGGCGCGCCCTTAGGTGTCGCCCCGATCCCTTTCCTGGTCCGATCGAGCAGCTCGTCATATAGGGTATCGAACGCATGGGTGACATCCGCCATCTCGCCGGGTCTGAATGGGATGTCGTCGATCGCGAACATCAAATTGAGATGGGTGGAAGCCATGGGGACGGGATCGCTCTGCCGCAGAATGTCTTGCACTCTGTTCCTCGCATCCACGTAGGCTTTTCTCGCGTCCAAGACCTGCCAGAGCATCTCGTCGGTTATCTCAACCCCGAATCGCTCCCCGACGTGTTCGCTGAGCCTTCGCAGGCTCTTTGCGTAGAAGCTGGTGGATCGGCGTGCGTCCGGATACTCCCGAAGCTCCCTGTCTTGCCAGCAGTCGAAGTAGTATCCAGGTATGCCGTACCAGTCTTCGATGAGCCCGATGGTCTTGGCGCTGGTCTCGCAGAGAAACCCGCTCGTGACGGCCAAATCCGGCTTCGGCACCATGTCCAGGGCAAGGAGACCCAGAGCGCACTTCACATTCCCGCAGTGGGCCACAGCCCCAGTCCGGAGCCATAGTTTCTCGGCGGCCTCCAGCACGGGAACAGCTTTGCCGAATATCGAACCCAGCACGATCAGGAAGGTGTAGTTCGGATTCACCCAGGCCACGCCCTCGTAGTTCGCCATCATGGCCGAGCCGATAACCTCGCACCCCGGGGCCATGAAGGAAAACGCCACCCTGGTCCTTTTGTCATCCCTGAGAAGCACGATGCCGGTGAAATCCTTTAGGATCGTTCCCAGCATCTTCCTCACCCCTGCCAGTCCGATATCGAAGTAGGTGGAGAGGCGAGCCTTCCCCTGGACAATGTCCTCATCCGTTATCCCGACCGCCGCAAAGGCTTTGCCTACACGAGATGACTCCGTCTCGAGCTCGTGCGGCTCGTACCCGCACATTGTCAGGAACTCACGCATGGGCAGCGCCTCCCCGAACGACTTCCAGGAACGCTTCGAGTCTCGTTCGAACCGATCCTGACCGCACGTCATCATAGTTGGACTCAATCACGAGCATTGGTATGTCCATCGCCCGTAGCCGGTCCTCGAAGAAGTAAGCGTCCTGGTCGTAGAACTCGCAGCACATAAGTTCGTACCAGATCACCCCCGATACTTGGAAGTCGCGGATGAGCTTCGAGATGAAATCAAACCTTGGGCGTGTGGACGACCTCATGAACGCGGCCGGGGCCCTATCGACGAGACGCGCCCGCACCATAGCATCAAGTACATCCCCGCCGTCTCTCACATCACACCAATAGTCCCTCACGCCTTCGAAGACGTCTTCGATGACGATGCTCGCTCCGGCGCCTTCCACCATCTCCAAGATTCCGTAGTCACCGACAGCAACATTGGGTCCGACCAGCAACAGCCGTGGTGTTCCGGCACGCGCAACCGGCTCAGCCGCCAGCCGCTCACGATGGACGGTCTCCAGTACGTCGGCCACGCTTGACGGATCACACCACAGCGACGCGTGGTTGAGCTTCATGAACTCGAGGCCACTTATCGCCGGTAGCGCGTCCCGGCGCATCAGACTGATATTCCTGAGCGCTTCCCTTAGACGATTGTAGACGCCGACCGCATCACCCAAGGATACGTCCGTGATCGTTCTGCCGGTAAGACTCTCCAGTCTTGCCCTCAGATCGTCCAAGCGCGCGCGGTAGTAGGTCAGCGCGGGACCCTCACCGGGGTCATACGGGACGCCGAGCTTGAAGACCTCCGTCGCCTCGTAGTACTCCCACACGTCGCCGGTCTTCCTCAGATGCTGGCAGGTGGAGGGGACGACAAGCATGTCGATCGCTTTGTAGACCGGGCTCGTCTTGAGCAGCATCTCCCCCACCTGTGCCCGCGCGAAAGGACAGATAACGGGTGGGAGCAGCGACAGCGCGCGGTCCGCTACCTGAGCATTGCCGCCATGCGCAAGACATACGGGTAGAGCTCCGGACGCGTAGACCAGTTCCTCCGGCACGTACGGGCCGGGGAAGTAACCAACAACCTTGACGCCGTCGCTCTTCGCCCTCTCGATAGCTGCCAGTCGATCCGACAACAGTGAGTCCAGATGCTCGTCGATCATGTGACGTGCCTCTCTCCGTTTGCTATCGGCAGTACAGCAAGTCTACAGGCCCCGGGCGGGCGGGGATAGTACGGAACCCCGCTCCGTGAGGTCGGGTCCTCGGAGGTCTTGGTGACCTGCATCGGGGAGCCTACCACGCCCAAGATCATGTTGGTGAAAGCGCTCAGGTGGTAGCCGGCGGCCCGCCGCGCACGGGCACGATGCAGATGAACTCGCACGGCTTTTCGCCGGTCTTCTTGAAGTTGGGCCAACTCGTGCGGCCACGGTCAGCCGGCGAAAGCGAAGGTGCTCACGCTCAGCGAGTATCTCAGCCCCGGGCAAGCTCCAGATACCGCTCGGCGACCTTTCCCCAGGATGCAAAGCGGAGGTGGCAGAGATCGTGCAGTTGCTCACGAAAGGCGAAGCCGGCCGTGGGATGGCGATCGAGAGCGTGTACCGCTAGGCGCGAGAGTTCCTCGGTAAGGCATCGACCGGGAGCGAGGTTCCGTAGTTGCGGGTCCGCCAAGGCATCCGCCACCGCATCGACAATAGGGGCGAGGCCGGAGTGGAAACACGCGAGGGGAAGCGCCCCGGCGGCGAGCGCCTCGATGGTGACCAGACCCACTGCCTCGGGAAATATGGAGGGGGCAAGCGAAACGTCCGCGGCAGCAAAAAGACGACCAAGCTGGGCTGAGTTGAGATGACCGAGGAAATATACGGGCAGAGGGCCGACCTGGGGCACCGTGGCGGGAACCAGTTCACCGAACTCCGGTGGGGCGCGGAGCTCATCCGACTCAAGGGCAAGCGCACGCGCGGCCCCCTCATCTCCCTCGCCCAGAAGCCTCGCCAGCTCCGCCAGCGGCGCCTGGGCCGGCCCCTCCCCCGCGATCAGCAACCGCACCGAAGGATAGTGCGCAAGCACACCGGGCAGGCAAGAGACGGCGTATTGGACACCTTTCGTCCACATCAGCCGGCCGGCGTAGACCATGATAGGGTCCTCGGGGCGCAACTGACGCACGGCGAGCAGCGGGACCTCACGGCCTAGAGCCTCGAGCGCGGCCGTTCGATCGGTCGCAGGGGCAAAGGTATGCGCATCGACCCCCGGCGGGATCGCAAACGTCTTGCTCCCCATCTGCAGGCCGTGCTCAGCCGCCCAGGCGACGATCTCGGCAGCGCCCGGTTCGGAGACGGTCACTACTGCCGCAGCGGCCTGGAGACCTTCCAGGGTGAAGGGGACAAGCCGCCCATCACGCTTGACGCTGAAGTTGAGCTCCGACCCATGCACCATCACCACGTAGGGGGCGGCCCCGTCGAGCGCCTGCTTGACGATATACGGCTGCATCATCGCGTGGTTGGCGAGCACGACGTCGGGGGGCCAGGCGGCGAATACGGCCCGTAGGGCAGAAGCATTGTCGAGTACGTATGCTTCGATCCACTCGGTAGGACTGTCTTGAAACGCCCTCACGTGATCGGCCTCGAACCCCGGAAAAGGACCGTCCACGTACACCAGCAGTCGGTCGAGCTGCGGCCGAACGAGCCGGCAGCGCCCCTGGTAGAGCGGTTGCCGTACATCCCCGAGGGTCACCGGCTCGGTATTGGCCTCCCCGACGACATAGACGGTATCGATGAAGTCATACAGTTCGGGACTTCGCTCCTGGCAGACAAGAGTGACGTCATGACCCTGCCGGACCAGTTCGCGCACCACCTCGCGCGCATATATCCCGCTCCCTGAGTCATGAAGGTAGTAGCCATGAACGACGGCGACGCGCACTGCGACCTCCAGGATGGATGCGGCCAAGGCATTTCGATCAATGGCTGAAGGGCCGAGACTACCATACCGCCGGAGTCCGACGAGGTGTCCGAGAGGAACCGGCAGGTCAAGACTTCCTTCGACGACCCACCATTGACGAGTACCAACGTGATCCCGACGTCAGAGGTCGGCCTCGCTCGGGTTCGGGGCCGGCTCCACTGCTAGATGGGGCAGGCGTCGATCGACCGAGCGGGGAAGCCACCAGTTCGCCCTGCCGAAAAGATGCATCAGGGACGGCACGAGAAAGGTCCTTAGTACGAAGGCGTCGAGAAGAACGGCCGCGGCGAGTCCGACGCCGAACTCGGCGATGACCCGCTGGCCGCCCAGGACAAAGGCTACAAACACGCAGATCATGATGGCGGCCGCCGCGGTTATTACGCGTCCCGTGGCGGCTTGCCCTGCTATCACCGAACGGCGGTTGTCGTGCGTATGGACCCACTCCTCGTGTATGCGACTCACGAGGAACACCTGATAGTCCATGGAGAGGCCGAAAAGAACCGCCAACATGATCACCGGCAGAAACGCCTCCACCGGCCCGGCCCGCCCCAGCCCCAGCCGGTCCGATCCCCAGCCGAATTGAAAGAAGGCGATGACGACGCCGAACGCGGCGGCGGCCGCGAGGAGATTCATAAGAGCGGCGGTCGCGGGGACCACGAAGCTACGGAAGGCGACGAACAGGAGGAGGAAACCGAGCGCGACGATGACGCCGACGAAGAGCGGCAGTTTGGAGGTGACGGCGGCGGCGAAGTCATGAGCGATCGCTGGGCCTCCACTGACGAGCACCTCTAGATCGCTCCCCTTTCCGGCTGCCGGGATCACGTCGCTCCGGAGACGGGTTATCAGGCCATCGGTACGCGCGTCCTGTGATGAGGTCGTGGGGATGAGCTGGACGATAGCCACCTTCGCCCCCGGCCGGGTGGGAGAGGGGACGACGGCAGCCACGCCGTCCTCGCCCTCGAGGGCCTGGGTCAATCGTTCAAGAGCAGCCGTGTCGGCCGCCGAACCCAACTGCGCCACCAGGAGCAACGGACCGTTGAAGCCCGGGCCGAAGCCTTGCGCCATCAGGTCGTAAGCCTTGCGTGTGGTCGAGGAGGCAGGGTCGTTCCCGGCGTCGGACAGGCCCAGCCGCAACGAAAGGAAGGGGCTGGCGAGGACGAGCATCAGGATCGACGCGCTCACCGCGAGGATCACGGGGCGGCGGGAGACAAAGCCTCCCAGCCGTGGCCAGAAGCCGCCCCCATGGCCTTCCTGCGGTCCCCTCTTGGCCAGCCGGGCCCGCTCGCGACGACTAAGCACCCGAGGGCCCATGAAGCCCAGCAGCGCAGGCAAGAGCGTGATGGCGGTAGCCATGGTGAGCGCTACGGCAAAGACCGTTGAGTAGGCCAGGCCGTCGAGCAGGCTCATGCGGAGCACCAGCAGGCCCAGCAGCGCGATGCAGACCGTCCCCCCGGCGACGAGCACTGCTCGGCCGGCTGTGTTCAGCGATTCCACAGCCGCCCCTTCTGGCTGCATCCCCATCTTGAGACCGTGACGGTACCTGGTCACTATGAAGAGCGCGTAGTCGATGCCGACACCCAACCCGATGACGATGGCCATGGTCGGAGCGACGGAGTTGATGGCGACCGCATGTGAGACCAGTTCGATGCCGAACATCGTCATACCGAGCGCTACCCCGGCCGTGATGAGCGGCAGCAGCATGCCGAAGAACGAGCCGAAGGCGACCAGAATGATCACGGCAGCCGCGATCAGCCCGACGACCATGCTGCTCGACAGAGAGCCCTCGGTCGCGTGCTCGATGGCGTGGCCGCCCACCTCGACCTGCAGGCCTGGGGCACGTGCATCACGGACGAGGTCTACAACGTGAAGAACGTCCTCTTTGGGCAGCGACGAAGCCCGTCCGGCAAACGTCACGGTCGCGTAGGCGGTCTTGGCGTCCTGGCTGATCTGTCCGGCCCCTGTCGAATCGTAGGGGCTGTTCACTGAGGCAACCGACGGCGCTGCCGCGACTTGCTCGAGCATGGATTGGATGCGCGCCTTGACCGCCGGGTCATTCACGGAGGCGTCCGGGGTGTGCCAGACGATCGTGCCGGAGTCGCCCGATTGCTGGGGAAGTTCGGAACGGAGCAGCTGGAGGCCGCGCGAGGACTCGGTTCCTGGCAGGCTGAAGGAGTCGGTGTAGGAACTGCCGACCGCTCGTTCGATGCCGATAACGGACACGAGAACTACCAGCCAGGCGACAAGGACGATGACGCGGTGCCGGTAGCACCACCGGGCAAGTCCGGCCACGGGCCGCTCCTTGCTGGATTCGCTACTGAATCAAGCCAGAGTTACCCAGAAGGCGAGGCCGCCAACCCAGCCCTGACCGTCCCTTCTCAACTAGTCTGGGCGCGAGGATTGAGTCTGAGCGCGAGGATTGAGTCTGAGTGCGAGGATTGAGTCTGAGCGCGAGGATTCCCACCCGACCTGACCGGCTCAGGCCCCCGTTGCCCTCTGCTTCTCGATCCACGCAGCGACTCGTGTGTCGAGAACGTCGAGCGGTAGGGCTCCACCATCCAGGATCGTGTCGTGGAACGCCCGTGTGTCGTAACGAGAGCCGAGCTCTTCTTCCGCCCGTTCGCGAAGCTTCAGTATTCTGAGCTGCCCAAGCTTGTAGGTAAGGGCCTGAGCGGGCCACGCGATGTAGCGATCGATCTCGGCCTGAAGATCGGGCTCGTCCTCCGACGAGTGCTCGCGAAAGTAGTCCTCCATCTGCCGGCGCGTCCAACGCTTGTGGTGCACGCCTGTATCAAGGACAAGCCTCACCGCGCGTAGCAATTCACTTGATAGCCGACCAAAATCGGAGTAGGGGTCTTGATAGAAGCCGATGTCCTTGCCCAGTCGTTCAGAGTACACTGCCCAGCCCTCGGTGTAGGCACCGTAGTAGGCGTGCTGCCGGAATGCAGGCAGATCGGGCAGATTCTGAGCGATCGCGACCTGCATATGATGACCGGGAACAGCTTCGTGATAGGCCGTCGATTCTGCGCCGATCAAGGTGCGATGCTCGTAGTCGCCGGTGTTCACGTAGACGACAGCGGGACGCAAGCCATCAGGGGTCCCCGGGTGGTATTCCGCCCCGGCGGCCTCTTGCTCCCGGTACTCCTGCACGGGCCGCACCTCAAGGGGGATCCGGGGCAGCAGACCGAACAGCTTCGGCAGCTCCGCCTCCATCTGCTCGATGTAGTGCCGGTGGGTATCGAGTATCTGTTCGCGCGAAGTCGGGATCAGCTTCTGGTTGGTTTTGAGCGACTGTCGGAACGCCTTCAGATCGGGGAAGCCAAGATCCTTCGCGATCGCCGATTGCTCGGTCTCGATGCGGGCGACCTCATTCCGGCCCAATTCGTGGATCGCCTCCGGATCCATGTCCGTCGTGGTGAACTGACGGACAAGGAAACGATAGCGGGCATCCCCGTCGGGCAGCGACCACGTGCCCGGTTCGCTGCGCCCTTCTGGCACATATTCCTTGGCAATGAATTCGGCCAGCCTCGCGTAGGCGGGCCGAACCTGCCGATCGACCGCCGAAAGCAGTCCGTGGCGCAAGCGCTTGCGGTCGACCTCACCGGGGGACTCGGGAATACTGGTCGCCGGGCGTCCGAAGACGTTATCGGGGCCCGCCGGTTCCGCAATGCTCGTGCATTGGGCAACGGTCTTTTGGAGCAGATAGCGCGGAGGCATCAGCCCGTCTCTTACCCCCTGCTTGAGAACTTCGATCACCTGGTCCAAGAGGTGCGGGATTCCCTCGAGACGAGTGATGTAGTCCTCGTAATGTTGGGCTG
>CAZCCL010000039.1:0-20836 GCA_964497095.1 uncultured Gaiellales bacterium
CGACAGTTGGAAACTCGCCCCCTGAGGATCGGCGGAAGGATCCAGGAAGGAGAGAACCCGGCTCGTCCTCTCGCCGCTCGAGAACGTGAAGGCCAGCGCGGTACCAAGCCCCGTGAAGGCCACCAGCGCCCAATTCCGGCCGCGCATGCCTCCGATCCAGAGCATGCCCAGCAGCAGACCGGCGATGATGATAGCCGTGCCCAGATCGCCCTCGATCATCACCAAGCCGCACATGCCGAGACCGACGGCCCCGAACGGCCACATGAAGGAGACGAAGTCGCCCACTTGCCGCCGGCGGCTCACGAGCAGATGCGCCCCGGCGAGGATCACCGCGAGCTTCGCGAACTCGGACGGCTGGAAGGCCACCGGCCCCAGCGGGATCCAACTGGCCGAGCCTCCTTCACTCGCGCTCAAGCTGGGCACGTGAACGAGCAGCAGCGAGAGCACCAGGAGCACCAGGAAGACGATGGACCCGACCCCCAAGCGTCGGTAGTCCAGGCGAGAGATCCCCAGGAGCAGCAGGAGGCCGACCGCAGCCGTGATTCCCTGCTGGCGGACGTAGAGGAACTTCTCTCCTCCGGCGACCGCCGCCGCCGAGACCGAAAGCATCATGCACAGGCCGACGATGAGGAGGAGGACGGCTGTCACCCAGATCAGGTGGTAGCAGGCGGGACATAGGTCCTTCAGCCGGACCGCTGCCGGTGTCGGTCGACGCTCGGGGGCCGCGGGCCGCGACAGCCGCTCTGCCTGGGGGTCGGACCTCGGCTTCGCCGCCTGCCGATGGGCGACGGTGCCCGGCTCTGCTCTCTGGACCTTCTGTCCGCTCAATGAGGCTCCCCTTCGATCATGCCCCGGCCATACCGGCCACTATGGCCCGAAAATGATCCCCGCGCTCTTCAAAATCCTTGTACTGGTCGAAACTGGCACAGGCAGGCGCCAAGAGCACCACGTCGCCGGCGGTGGCCGCAGCTTTGGCCGCCCGCACCGCGTTTTCCAGGTCTCCGTACGTCGTGGGCTCGGGCACCCCTACGAGGCCTTCGCCCGAGCGCACCTCGGCAAAGGCCTCCGCGATAAGAGGAGCCGCCTCACCGATGAGATAGACGGCCAGGCACCCCTTCGAACAGGCACGAGCGATCGGTCTGTAGTCCGAAGCCTTGTCCCGCCCTCCCAAGATCAGATGGGTCCTTTCCGGGTAGGCGTTGAGTGCCGTGAGTGCAGCCTCGACATTGGTCGCCTTGCTATCGTTGACATACGTCACCCCCGCCACGATTCCTGCGCTCTCCAGCCGGTGGGCGACCCCGGTGAAGCTACGCAGACCCTCCGCCACGGCCGCTTTCTCCACCCCCCGGGCGATCGCGGCCAGAGCCGCGGCCAGAGAGTTCTCCAGGTTATGGAGACCGGGTAGCCGGATATCGGCCACCGGCAGCAAGGGTTCTCCCCGCAGGAACAATCGACCGTCGGCCACCCAGGCGTCGGGTGCGAAGGTCACGATCTCGCCCTTGGCGTCCATGGCGGACCCGGCAGATCGGGCTGACGACGCCACCACCCGGGGGACGGACACCCGGTCCGCTCCCTTCACCGAGAAGAACGAGATGTCCGGACCATCGACGCGACCCACCAGTCCGGCCCCCAGTTCCGCGACCACCGGATCGGCGAGATTGAGCACCGCTGCGTCCCCCGGACGCTGGTTCGCGAAGAGCATCGCTTTGCAGGCCAAATACCGTTCCATGCTGCCATGACGGTCCAGATGGTCCGGGGTCAGGTTTAAGAACACGCCGACCGCCGGCCGGAACGCGTGCACATCCTCCAGTTGGAAGCTGGATACCTCCACCACCAGTTCCTCCTCGGGGCCGGCATGACCTACCGCCGAGCTGACAGGCACCCCGATATTGCCGAGGACCCTGGCCGGGCGTCCCGCAGCGGTGAAGAGGTGCCCCAGGAGAGCAGTCGTGGTGGTCTTGCCGTTGGTGCCGGTGATGGCGTCGAACGGATTGGGGAGCAGGACGTAGGCCAACTCCACCTCGCTCCACACGGGCACTCCGCGAGTACGGGCGGTGACGACCGGCCCGGCCTCCTCGGGCACTCCGGGGCTCTTCACGACCAGATCGGGATCCGGCCACCGGGAGGCCAAATCCTGCTCCCCCACGAAGCGAGCCCCCGCGGCCAGGGCCTCCCGCAGACCGGGCAAGGACGCGGGGTCCTTGCTATCGCTGAGGAAGACCTCGAGACCCAGGCCGGTCAGGGCCAGGGCCGCGCCGGTGCCGGACCGGCTGGCTCCCAGTACCAGCACCCGGCGCACAGAAGAGGGCAGGCCTCCGCCGCCCCCGGCTACCGTGTTCCGGTCGTCCGCCGCGATCACGTTCAGACCACCGGGAGACGCGTGTTGCTGAGGTAGTAGAGAGCGAAGCCCGCGGCGGCCAGGATCGCGGCGATTATCCAGAAGCGCACGATGATCTTGGTCTCCGACCACCCCTTGAGTTCGAAGTGGTGGTGGAGCGGAGCCATCAGGAAGACCCGCTTGCGGAACAGGCGAAAGCTGATGACCTGGATGGTCACACTGAGCGCTTCCACCACAAACAGTCCCCCGATGAGAAGAAGGAGTATCTCGTTCTCGGTCGCAATCGCGATCCCCGCCAGACCCGCGCCGAGGGCCAGGGAGCCGGTATCCCCCATGAACACGCTGGCCGGGTGGGTGTTGTACCAGAGAAAACCCGCCGAGGCCCCGGTCATGCACGAGGCCAGAACGGCCAGTTCGGTCTGCCCCCTGAGGAAAGCAATCCCGGCATAGGCGAGCATGGCCACCGCGACCGTGCCTGCCGCCAGACCGTCCAGCCCATCGGTGAGATTGACCGCATTGGAGAAGCCGGCGATAAGGAAGAAGGCGAACACGTAGTAGAGCCAGCCGATGCTCAATCCGTCCCGGACGAACGGCAGGGTGAGATTGCTGTCCACGCCTCCCCAGTGCATCGCGATGAACACAGCCACCACGACCAGCGGCACCTGGAGCAGGAGCTTGGTCCTGGCGCTGAGCCCCAGAGAGCGCTGGTGGCGCTGCTTGATCATGTCGTCAGCCAGACCGATCGCGCCCGATCCGAAGGTCACGATGATCACTACCAGACTGGATACCGTCTTGCCGGCGAAGATGAGATAGGGGATGAGCGCCGCTACCAGGATGAGCAGCCCTCCCATCGTCGGAGTGCCCTCCTTGGCGCTGTGCCCCTCGGGGGTCAACGCCCGGATGTTCTGCCCTATCCCCCTCCGCTGCAACCAGCGGATGTATCGCGGCCCCGCCAGCATCGCGATGACCATGGCCACCAGTGTGGCTGCCATGACCCTGGTCATGCCCTCGATCCCTTCGTCGCACTACCCCTGTCGACGTCTGCGCCGGACGGACCGGCCCATCTACCGGCGGCCGCCTCCTCTTTGATGCGGCGCACCAGGACCTCGAGCCCCATGCTCCGTGAAGCTTTGAGAAGGACTACATCGCCCCGGCGTAGGCTCGCCAGTATCGGGGAGGCTTCGTCGGCCGAACGCACATTTCCTGCCTGAAGAGGGAGGATCGTTACGTCCGCCGTCTCCGCGGTGTCCGCTTGCCGGGCTCGGCGAAAGCCCTCCACCGTCGAGACCGAGAGAGGGCCCACGCCCCAGAGGGCGGCCACTCCGGCCTCCGCCGCGTAGGCTCCCGTGGCATCGTGGTAAGCCGCCGCATCCGGCCCCAGTTCCAACATATCTCCCAGGACCGCCACCGGCCGCCCACCCGCTTCGCCGGCCAGGTCGACGAGGTCGTCCAAAGCCGCGCGCACCGCCGCCGGGCTGGCGTTGTACGTATCGTCGATCATGGTGAGCCCCCGCAGCCCCAGCACATCCCCCCGAGACCCACTGAAGCGGGCGTCTGCCAGCCCGGTGACACAGCGCTCCACAGGCAACCCCGCCGCGTAACAGGCGGCGGCAGCCGCCACTGCGTTCTCCAGGCGATGGCGCGAGGCGAAAGGAACTTCCACCTCCGCTTGACCCTCACGCCACCGCAGCCGCAAGACCCCTGTGCCCTTCGCCCCCCCGGGAAGGAAAGCACCGGATACGTCGGCCGCAGCCCCGCCCCCGCGCTCGGAGCCGAAAGCGAACCTCACCACCCGGCAGGCCGCTGCGGCCGCGTATGGTGCCAACAGCTCGCAATCCGCCGGGATGACCGCCACCGCGCCGGACCCGAGACAAACAAGAAGCTCAGCCTTGGCTTTAGCTATATTCTCAAGGGTACCCAGAAGCTCGAGGTGAACTGGATGGATGTTGGTGACGATCCCCACGTCGGGCTCGGCCACCCGGGCCAGGGCCTCGATCTGGCCGTGTCCCCTCATGCCCATCTCCACGACCGCAAGCTCGGTGTCGGGCTCGATGCCGAGCAGCGTGAGAGGCACTCCCACCTCGTTGTTCTGATTTGCGGCCGTCCCCACCACTCGACAGACGCATGCCGCCATGGCGTTGAGAAGGTCCTTGGTGCTGGTCTTCCCCACGCTGCCCGTGACGGCCACCACCTTGGCCGCCGACTTCCTGCGCACCTCCCTGGCCAAAGATCCCAGAGCCTGCAAGGTGTCCTCTACCGGATAGATGATCTCCGCCCGCTCCCGAGCGGGTACGGTGGTCCCGGCGGCCGACCCGATTATCCTCGCGCCGCAGTCTGCCCACCAGCTTGCCTCCACGACCGCGCCGGATGCGCCTTTGCTGAGTGCCTCGGCGACGAAGTCATGACCGTCGAAACGCTCTCCTCGCAGCGCTACGAACAGATCCCCCGACCTGACCTGCCGGCTATCCGTGCAGACGCCCTCGACAGGCGCGCCAAGAGGCTCCAGTCCGAGAGCGCGCCCCGCCTCCTCTGCGCTGAGGACGATCATCGCGCTCGATCCCTTGCCGCTGTGAGCAGCGCCTCCCGAGCCACCAGGCGGTCATCGAAAGGTAGAGTCTCGGTCGCAAACTCCTGTCCCGATTCGTGACCCTTGCCCAGGATGAGGAGCACGTCACCGGCGCGTGCTTCCGCCACCGCTTCTGCGATGGCTTTCCGTCGGTCGGGTTGCACCTTGGCCGCGGACGGACGTTCCAGACCGGCCACGATGTCGGCGATGATGGCCTCGGGCTTCTCCGTGCGTGGGTTGTCGGAGGTGATCACCACCAGGTCCGCTCCGATCTCTGCTTCGCGGCCCATCTGGGGACGCTTGCCCCGGTCGCGGTCCCCGCCACAGCCCAACACGGCGATGAGCCGGCCCTGGGTGATCTCTCGAGCCGTCCGTAGCACATTGCGCACGGAGTCAGGAGTATGGGCGTAATCGACCAACACGGCGAAATCCTGCCCCGCGTCCACGGGTTCCATGCGGCCCGGCACCCCCGGAAACTCGTCGAGGGCGGTCAGCATAACGCTCAGGTCCAGGCCAAGACCAAGGCCGATACCCAACGCGGTGAGGGTGTTGGCCACGTTGAAAGCCCCCACCAATCGGGTCTTCACCTCGAAAGGTAGGTCGGGACCGGGGCCGACCTTCATCAACTCGCGGGCCTTCCCGCGCAGAACGAGAACGCCTGTGGTACCGCCGGCTCCGATGACGAAGTCGCTCAACTCCAAGTCCGCGGCGTCGTGCCCGTGCTGCTCCCCAGAAGTCGAGAGCCGGACAAGTCTCTCGGCGTCGCAACGCTCCGCGAGCATCCGGCCGAAGGGGTCGTCGGTGTTGATCACCACCACGGGACGCCCCCCGGCGAACTCGGGATCGAGGAACAACCGGCTCTTCGCGGCGAAGTAGGCTTCGAGGGTCTCGTGGTAGTCCAAGTGATCCTGAGTCAGATTGGTGAACGCCACCACCCGGAACTCGATCCCCCGAGCCCGGCCGAGATCGAGTGCGTGCGATGACACCTCCAGCACCGCCGCCTCGTCCCCGGCTGCCAACATGGCGGCGAGATCCCGCTGGATGTCCACAGCTTCTGGAGTCGTACGGCCGGCCGCGAAGACCTCGCCTCCGATGCGGCGCTCGACCGTGCCCATGAGGCCGGCCCCGCGACCGGCGCGGTCCAGGAGGTGGGCCACGAGGAAGGCCGAGGTGGTCTTGCCGTTGGTTCCGGTGATACCCACGGTAAGGAGACGAGAGCTCGGATGACCGTAGAACGCCGCCGCCACCGGCCCCATGGCCTGCCGTACCGACGGTACGACCGCCTGTGCCACCTGAAGATCGAGAGGTCTCTCGACACACAGGGCGCCCGCCCCCCGGGAGACCGCCTCCGGGGCGAAGTCGTGCCCATCGCGCAGGAACCCGGGAACGCAGAAGAAGAGGGTGCCGTCGCCTACTTGATCACTACGATAGCTGAGGGAGCTGATGCGGACGTCGGCAGCGCCGGCCAGACGACAGCCCTCCACAGAAGCGAAGAGGTCACTGAGTCTCACAGGTGGGGATTCTACCATCCTGCGGGTCGCGCCCGGCGCCGGCTGAGAGCCTCCGCGGTTCAGTCCGAGACCGAGGGTCCGATTCCCAGGCATTTCAGCGAGAAGTCCGCGATCTTGGCGAAGGCCGGCGCGGCCACGTAGGCACCCAAGTGCTGGTTGGCCGGCTCGTCCACCATCACCAGGATCACGAGCCGCGGTGCGTCGGCGGGCACCATGCCCACGAAAGAGGCGACGTAGCGGTCTTCCGCATAGCCGCCACCCTCCTTCACCTTCTGAGCGGTGCCCGTCTTGCCGGCCACCTCGTAGCCTCGGACCTGGGCCTGCTTCCCGGTGCCGTCCTCGACCGTGACCGTCAGCATGTCTCGTAGCTCGGCCGCGACCAGCGGGCTCACCACCTGCCGCTTCCAAGGCCGGTTCAAGTCACGTACGAGATGGGGTTGCACCAGTTGACCGTCGTTGGCGACGGCGGCGTAAGCGGCAAGCAGCTGCAGCGGCGAGGCCGCTATCCCCTGCCCGATGGGGACGTTGGCGATGGTGGTTCCCGACCATTTCTCCGCTGCGAGCATCTGCCCGTCGGCTTCACCCGGGAAATCGATGCCGAGCTTCTCGGTGAACCCGAAGCGGCGGATCATCTCCACCAGCCGCGTCTTGCCGACCTCCAGACCCAATTGCACCGCTCCCACATTGGAGGACTGAGCCAGTATCTGGATCACCGTCAATTCCCGGGTTTCGGGGACACTCTCGGCGTGAGACTCATGCACTACCCGGTCGTAGACCTGGATGTCCCTACCCAAGGTGAAGGTCGTCTCCGGAGTGACCAGACCCTCCTCCAAAGCCGCGGCGGTGACCACCATCTTGAACGTGGACCCAGGCTCGTATTGATCGTTGACCACCATGTTGCGCCTGTCCGGCTCTTCCACGGAACTGAAGTCGTTTGCGTCGAACACCGGGGTGTTGGCCATGGCCAGTATCTCCCCGGTGGCGGGCTCAAGCACGACGGCGCACGCTCTCTTGGCCTCGAACTCCTCCACCACCCCCGTGAGGATCTTCTCGGTCTCGAACTGGATGTCCTCATCTATGGTAAGGGTGATGGATTCGCCCGGGACCGCTTCCTCCACCGATACCGTGGCCAAGCGGTTCCCGGAGAGGTCGCTCACGACCTCCATGGTGCCGGGGGTGCCGGACAGCACATCCTCATACTGGTATTCGATCCCTGCCAATCCCTTGTTGTCGGTCCCGACGAAGCCGAGCAACTGAGGGGCCAGGGCGCCCTTGGGATAGACCCGCTTGTCCTCCGCGACCACCCAGACATCCGGGAGTTCGAGCGCTTCGACCTTGTCGCCCGCACTTTTGTCGATCTTCCTGGCAAGGCACTCGGAGTAGGAATCTCCGCTCAGCTTCGTCACCAGTTCCTCCTCGGGGCGCCCGAGGATGGGCGCGAGCTGTCTCGCCACCTCATCGGGATCTCCAATACGGCTGGGATTGGCGTAGACGCTGGCCATCGTTTGAGACACGGCCAGCTTCTGGCCGTCACGGTCATAGATCACCCCTCGAGGAGCGTCCAGCCGGACGGTCCGTACGTGCTGGTTATCGGCCTTGTCTTGGAGTCCCGGAGCGGCGACCACCTGCACGAAGAAGGCGCGAGCCAAGAGGGCGCCTAGGAAGAGGAGCGCGAAACCCATGAACAGCGCGATGCGCTTGTTGATGCGACTCATGGTCACCGACCGGCGACCGTGGTATCACCTTCCGCTGCCGCCGTCCCGCTTTCGACCTGCAGATAATGGACCGATTGGGCCGGGACGAGACCCAACTGGATAGCCTGGTCGGCCACGCGCTCGGGAGAGGAAAGGGCGGAGACCTGTGCCGACAGTGCAGACGTAGCCGCAGCGACTTCGCTCTGTTGCGCTTCCAACTCCCCTACGGCGGACTCGATCTCGGTGGTGGCGGCACTGACGAGCATCGGCACCACGATCGACACTCCTACCAGAAAGGACGCCAGCACCAAGGCGACGAGAATGGCCCCCCATCGGGGCCGCCGCCGTCGAACTATCTTAAGTTCAGGTAAAGCCTTATTTGGCTGAGGCTCCTGCTCTGCTTGAGACAGCCTGCGGGCGGTCGCCTCCCGACCGTAGTAGCGCGTGGAGTACGAGCGGGCCTCGACCCGCTCGGCGCTGCGCCGGGCCGCATCTGAAGGGACCAGGTCCTTTCCCCACGCCTCCATCCAGGCTGAGCGGGTAGTGGTGGCCATCACAGTTTCCTGAGGGCCCTCAGCTTCGCGGAACTGGACCTAGGATTCGTCTCCTGTTCCCTCAGGCTTGGGATGACGGCCTTGGAAGTGAGCACCTCTCCTGTCGCGGCTCCGCCACACACGCAAACGGGGAACTCGGGGGGGCAGGTGCAGACTCGCGCCTTGGAGGCGAAGAACTCCTTGACCATGCGGTCTTCAAGAGAGTGAAAACTGATCACGGCCATGATCCCCCCCGGCTCCAACAGCGAGAAGGCCTCGGGCAAGGCCCGCTTGAGACTGTTGAGTTCGTCGTTGACCTCGATGCGTAGGGCCTGGAAGACACGGCGGGCAGGGTTGCCCGCCCCAAAACGGGCCGGCGTGGGTATCGCCCCCTTTATGGTGTCGACCAACTCAGACGTCCGACTGTAGGGGACGGAAGACCTACGGGTCGTGACCGCGCGGGCGATGCGCCGAGAGTAGCGCTCCTCCCCGTACCGGCTGAAGAGCTCAGTCAGCGCCGCCTCCGCCCAGCCGTTGAGGATGTCCGCCGCGGTGACCGGCAGGGACGGGTCCATACGCATGTCCAGAGGAGCGTCGTAGCTGTAGGAGAAACCCCTATCCGGCGTGTCGATCTGCATGCTGCTGACCCCGAGATCCATGTAAACATGGGTGGCACGGAGACCCTCATCGAGGAGGCAGGGGAGGACGTCGGCGAAATTGCCCAAGCAGAAGCGAGAAGGACAAGGAAGGCGGGTCTTCAGGCCAAGGTAGTAGCTCTCGGCGATCGGGTCCTGGTCGCAGGCTACGAGGAGGCCTTGGGGGCCAAGGTCGGCGGCTACGGCTTCCGCATGCCCGCCGCCACCAAAGGTGCAGTCCACCACTCGGCTGTCCGGACGCACGTCCAACAACTCGAGCAACTCATCGGTCAGTACCGGGACGTGGGCCATGGATATCTCCGTGACGAGTGGGGCCGCCGCGCTAGACATGTTCGACCCCGTTCTCCTCTTCCAGCGCCGCCAGGGTGACCGGGTTCCAGATCTCGAGGTGGGTACGGTTGCCCAGGATCTTGACCTTGCCCGACAGCTCCAGTTCCTGGATGCGTTTGGCGGGCAGTAGGACCCGGCCCTGCTTGTCGACCTCCACCGTGTCCTGGTTCTTGTAGATCGTCCGCGTGCGCCAGCTATCGGCCTCGTTCTCAAAGACGTTGAGAGGTTCCAGGTACTTCTCATCGAAGTCTTTCCAGGAAAGCGGGTGATAGACGCGGACACACGGTTCCCCGTCTTGGAAGCGCACGAGCACCGCGCCATCGCTGAAGTACTCGCGATAGCGGGCCGGCAGGGTCACGCGGCCCTTGGGGTCGACGGTGTGGTCGAACTCGCCAGATAGCAATATATCTTGCATGTCCCCCACTTTAAACCAATTCACCCCACTTTGCAACACTCCATACGCGATTTTGGCAATAATTCCTGCTCGCCGGTGCTGATCCGTGTCTGGAGGATCGCTTTTCCCAGCCTGTCATTACGCAAGTAAATATGCAGGACGCCATATTGCATGAAGTATTGCATATTCAGCGGCTTAGAAGTACACGGCTGCACGGACACCGGTACCCGGTTACGACCGAGAGGCTCCGCCTAGGAGTCGTGATTAGAGGCGGCGCAGGGGAGCGTATTCGAGCAGTAGCCTCTTCTGCTCTCCTTGCTCCGAGAAGAACACCCGCACGATCCCCCCCGGCTCCACTCCCAGGACTACTCCCTCGCCGAAGCGGGCATGGAGGACGCGGTCACCGGGAGCCAGGCCGGCCGGCGCAGTGCGATCACCGGAGGACGACGGGGCGGGTCCGGGTCTAACGGCCGCGTCAGCCCGATCACGCACCCGACGAGCGGCGGCCGGATACGCCGGTCCCACCGAGGCCGAGCCGCTGCGATAGTCGACCAGGTCTTTCGGGATCTCGCTCAAGAAGCGGCTCGGGATCTTGTACCCCGCTCCCCCATGGAGCGTCCTAGAGCGAGCGAAGGAAAGATGAAGGCGGTCCTGCGCGCGCGTGATGCCCACGTAGCACAACCTTCTCTCCTCCTCCAGACGCTGTTCGTCCAAGGACCGAGAGTGGGGAAAGAGCCCTTCTTCCATACCGGTGATGAAGACGACCGGGAACTCGAGGCCCTTGGCATTGTGAAGGGTCATCAGCGAGATGACCGGTTGGCCCTCTTCCAGGCTGTCGATATCGGCGTAGAGGCTGATCTCCTGCAGGAAGTCGGCCAGCCCCCTCTCCGGGTTCAGCCGGTCGAACTCCTCGGCCACCCCCACGAACTCCTCGAGGTTCTCTAGGCGACCTTCAGCTTCCATGGTCCTCTCGGCCTTAAGACTCTGGAGCATGCCGCTCTCTTCCAGAACCTGGCGGACCAAGCCGGCTACCGACGGCGTCTGCTGCCTCTCCGCTTCTCCGCTTGGCGGCCCGGCACCGGGACCGTCCGGATCGGGCCCGTCCGCATCGGCATCGAGCCCGCCCTCGTCGGACAAGTCCGCGTCGAAAGACCCGGCTCCTGCCAAGTCCGCCCAGCAGGCGAACCGCTCTCCCAGGCCGAGACAGGCCTGGGTCGCTCCGGCGGTGAAGCCGGCCACATCGCATGCACGGAGCAAGGCGTCTCTCAGGCTGACGGAGTGCTCCGCAGCGAAGTTCTGTAGCCGTCCGACGGCCACATCTCCCAGACCTCGGCGAGGGGTGTTGATGACGCGTAACAGGGACACGTCATCACTGGCGTTCATCGTGACCCGCAGATACGCGAGCAGGTCCTTGATCTCCGCCCGCTGGTAGAACTTGGCCCCGCCGATCACCCGGTAAGCCACACCCTGCCGGACCAGCATATCCTCCAGTACCCTGGACTGGGCGTTGACCCTGTAGAACACGGCCAGGTCGGAGGCATCACGGTCTCGGAGGGTCTTGACGATCTCCTCGCAGACAAGCCGGGCTTCCTCGTGCTCGTCCCGACACTCGAGCACCACCACCTGTTCGCCCGGTCCCCGCTCGCTCCAGAGGTTCTTCGGCTTGCGGCCGCGATTGTGGGAGACCAAGGCGTTCGCTACGTCCAGGATGGTGGTGGAGGAACGATAGTTCTGCTCCAGCTTCACCACTTTGGCATCGGGGAAGTCGTCCTCGAAGCGGAGGATGTTGCGTATGTCGGCGCCTCGCCAGGAGTAGACCGACTGGTCGTCGTCGCCGACCACCGTCACCTGCCGATGCTCTTCCGCGAGGAGCTTGACGAGGACATATTGAGCCCGGTTGGTGTCTTGGTACTCGTCTACAAGGACGTGACGGAAGAGATCCCGGTAGTAATCCAACCTCTCGGGAAACAGCCGGAGCACGTCGACCATCCGCATCAGAAGATCGTCGAAATCCAGGGCGTTGACCTCGAGGAGCCGGGCCTGGTAGCGCCGGTAGACCTGAGCGGCCACGTCGAGGTAGCCGGACAGTCCCCTGTCGTCCCCGAGCTCTGCATCAGTCCGGTCCCCCCGGCCCCCGCGACCCTCGCGGCCGAAGTCGTCCACGTCGATCAACTTGTTCTTTGCATCGGAAATGAGGTTCCGTAGACCGCGAGGGGGGAACCGCTTGCTGTCGAGGCGCAGGTCGTCCAAGCAGTGTTTGAGGAGACGGACCGAGTCGTCCTCGTCATAGATGGTGAAGTTGGAGCGGTACCCGAGAAGACCAGCGTCATGGCGGAGCATGCGCGCGCAGGCCGCATGGAAGGTGCAGACCCACATCCAGCGGGACGAAGCTCCCAAGAGCGAGGCCACGCGCTCTTGCATCTCTCCCGCTGCCTTGTTGGTGAAAGTGATGGCCAGGGTCTGATGAGGACTCACCTGACCGCTCCTGATGAGGTTGGCCAGACGATAGGTGAGAACACGGGTCTTGCCCGAACCGGCTCCGGCGAGGACCAGAAGAGGACCCCCGCCGTGGAAGACGGCTTCGCGCTGCCGGTCGTTCAGGTCTTTGGCTAGCTCGAGGTCCAAAGATCAGGTCTCGGGCATGCCTTCGAGCCGAGCCGGGTCAGGGGCCTTCTCCACAGCCGGGGCGCTTGCCCCAAGCACCTCGTTCAGACTGCCGCTCCGGAAACCTTGCAGATCCAGAGTCACGTATGCATAGCCGAGGTCGCGCAGGGAGCCTACGATAGTCCGACGTACCGTCGGGTCGACCACTTGGTCGAGGTCGTCCACAGGCACCTCGACCCGCGCCAGGTTCCCGTGGTGACGAACGCGGCAGATACCGAACCCGAGCTCTCTCAAGTGTCGTTCGGCGGCGGCCACCATCTGAAGACCGGCCGCCGTGATCTCTTCACCGTACGGGAAGCGGGACGCCAGACACGGAGACGCCGGAAGCGACCAGTTGGGCAGTCCCAGGTCCAGTGCCAACTCGCGTACCGCCTGCTTTCCCATGCCCGCCTCGGCGAGAGGACTGGAGACTCCAAGCTCCGCCCCCGCCCTGATCCCCGGTCTGTAGTCCACCCGATCGTCGAGGTTGGCCCCGTCCGCGACCGCGAGCATACCCTCGTGACGGGCCAATTCGATCAAGCTCCGGTACATCGAGCGGCGGCAGAGATAGCAGCGGTCCGGAGGGTTGGCGGAGAAGCCCGGCACGGCCAACTCGCAGGTATGGATGATCACGTGTCTGGCTCCCAGCCGAGCGGCGGTCTGCCGGGCGGCTTCCAGTTCGTCGGCGGTGTGGACGTCACCGTGAGCGGTCGCAGCAAGGACTCGGCCGGGACCCAGTTCGTCGAGGGCCAGCCTTAGAAGCACTGTGGAATCCACCCCACCCGAGTAGGCGACCAATAACGATCCCAAGTCCCGGATAAGGGCCCGGGCAGTGCGCTCCGCCTGCCTATCGACGTCCATCGGCCCCCGACCTACGAAGACGGACCGCAGCAGACGCAGTCCGGGTCGCGAGGCACCTCCAGCTTCTCGAAAGTGAGATCCCAGAGATCCACCACCAGCAGGTGGCGGTTGCGCGCCTTCGGGTCCACCAGCAGCTTGATGACCTCGGTGGCCTCCACGCTGGCGATCACGGCCACCACGGTGTTCAGCACCCCCGCCACGTCGGCGGTCGGAGCCTGGTCCCGGCCGGGCAGATCGCGTATCAGGCAGCGCAGACAGGGGCCGTCGCGCGGAACGATCGTCATAGTCATGCCGCTCGATCCGATCACACCCCCGTAAACCCACGGCATGCCCCGGTCCACGGCGTGATCGTTCAACACGAACCGGGTCGGAAAATTGTCCGTGCCGTCGACCAGAAGATCGAGGCCGGAGGCGAAATCGGGTAGGTTGTCCGCGGTGATGGTCTCTTTGAGCGGCTCCACGGAAACATCGCTGTTGATGGCCCGCAGATGGGCTGCGGCCGCGTCGGCCTTCGGGATGCGCCGAGCCACATCTTCCTCGGTGAAGAGCACCTGTCTATGTAGGTTGTGCAACTCCGGGTAGTCCCGGTCGGCGATCCGAAGGTAGCCTACTCCTGCGCGGACGAGGTGATTGGCGATGACCGAGCCCAGTGCCCCGCAGCCGACCAATCCGACCCGGGCGGCGGCCAGCTTTTCCTGACCCTCCCGACCGATGCGCGGGACCAGTATCTGCCGGCTGTAGCGAAAGAAGGAGTCGGTGGGGTCGAAGCGCTCCGGAGCCAAAGCTACCTCCTACTGCGCCGACTGGGTCCCGGTGGGGACCGGAGGAACGAAGTCTTTGCCCAAGATCACGATAACACGCCCCGGCTCGAGGGAGCCGTCTTGCTCGATCCTTCCCACGCCGAGGACGGCACGCACCCGCTCGGCCTCCGAATGAGCACCGGGAGCGACGATGATCCTGGTCGTGGTCACGTCGGGAAAACCTTCGGCATTGCGGAAGGGAAGCATGTCGTATCCAAGGGGTTCGAGCATCCCTCCCACTTGCTGGGCGATCCCCAACACGCCTGAGCCGTTCTGCACCTCCATAGTGATCTCGGCGCCCGGGCTCTCACCACCGAGCAAGGCCCTGGCCTGTTTCAGATCCGGCTCGAAGTATTCGAACCCCACGCCTTCGACGACCTTTCCCGGCAGCACCGCCACCGTCGGACCGGCATCGGAGATCGAGGCGCTCAGGAGCTTGGCGTTGGCCCGGAAGCCATCCGCGTCGCCGGCCATCTCGATCTGATCCCAGACAACGGCCTCTCCTCCCTTCTGGCCCGCACCTAGGACCGCCACCACGGCTTCGGCCACCAGGCCGGCGCTCTCCCCTGTGGTCTCGAGTTCGGCCGGCAGAGAGCCTGCCTGGCCCGTCTCGCCGAGCGCCCCCCGCAGTTCCGACCACTGCAGCCAGGCGACCGCTCCGATCTCCACACCCAAGTCTTCGGCGAGTGCCGTCCTCAAGGCCTCCTCCTGGTCGGAAGCGTGTAGCTCCGTCGGGGTCTTGAAGCCGCTCTCGGTTCTGAGAAGCGTGTTCCCCGGTATCGCGAGGACGAAGCCGCCCGCCTGCTCGGGGAGCAGCAACACCGCCGCCGGGACTTCCTCACCCTGTTCGACCAACAGGACGCTGCCACCGCCGGCTTCGTTGGGAGCGGCCGTCACGGTCGTGGTGGTGGTCTCGGCCCCACTGGTGCTCTCCGGACCGCCGAGGAAGACGAGCAGCGCCACTATCACCAGGATCGCCACTACCACCGGCCCGGCCACGAGCGAAAGTCGGGCTACCCTCTTTCGGCGACGGGCGGCCCGGCGAGCAGAACGGCGCTCCGTCCGATGACGGTATCCAGAATCGGGCCGAGGTTCTTCCGAAGGGGAGCCCTCGCTCAGATAGGGGTGCCTCGCGGAGGGGCGCTCCACAGAACCGGGGCTCTCGGTCGAATCGGGCCGGCTCGTGGGGTCTTTCTCGTCGCTCATCGGTGACCTTCGCTCTTTTCGGCGGCCCGAGGAGCCGGCGTCGAATACAGACCCGCCTTCTTGATGAGTTGCGCTACCCCGTCCGGGACCAGATAGCGGATCGGCTTCCCGGAAGCCAGACGCTCGCGGATCATGCTGGAAGAGATGGCCAGGGCAGGGATCTCCATCGCTCTCACCCGGGCCTCGGGCCCGGTGCCGGCGACTGCAGGGCCGAGCCCCTCGAACACGCCGGATAGACGAGAAAGATCGTACCCTGGGCGGGTGGCCGCGATCAGGGTGCAGAGTTCCACCACTCTGGCCGGAGACTTCCAGGTGAGGATGTCGAGCACAGCGTCGGCCCCGGTGATGAAGAATATCTGGGCTTCAGGACCGAGGAGGCCAGCCACATACTCGAGGGTGTCCACGGTGTAGCCCACCTGGCTCCGGTCGATCTCGTAACGGGAAACGGAGAAGCGCGGGTTGCCGGCCGTGGCCACGCAGACGAGCAGGTAGCGCAACTCCGCAGATGCCAGATGCCGGGTCTTATGAGGCGGATTGCCTGCCGGCATGAACACCACTTCGTCGAGGTCGAACTGCGTCAAGGCCTCCTCGGCCGTGACCAAGTGCGCGATGTGGATGGGATCGAACGCGCCCCCCATGATCCCCAGTCGCACTCGGGCACTTTGGCTCAGTCGGTGGAGAGGGTCTTGCTCGTCCATTCGTTCCTCCGCCATCCCCGGCCGCTCGGCCGGGGATCTACCGGACGTGACCCCTTCCGGTGACCACGTACTTCAAGGATGTCAGCTCCCTAAGCGCCAACGGGCCGCGGGCGTGCAGCTTCTGTGTGGAGATACCGATCTCGGCGCCCAGGCCGAAGACCCCGCCGTCGGTGAAACGGGTGGACGCGTTGATGAAGACGACGGCTGCGTCCACCGCCTCGGCGAAACGGCGGCTCGCCTCGAGATCCTGGGTGATGATGGCCTCCGAATGACCCGTCCCATAGTGCGCGATGTGCTCGACGGCCTCTTCCAGATCGCCTACCACCTTCACGGCCATCTCCAGGTCAAGGAATTCCGTGGCATAGTGCTTGTCGGTAGCCCGCAGCAGTTTGAACTCGGTCTCGCCCACGAGATCGCGGGTGCGGGAGTCCACGTAGAGCTTCACCTTCCGCTCGTTCAGCGCCTTGAGGACTGTGGGTAGGAAGTCGGCGGCGACCCCCTCATGCACCAGCAGGGTCTCTGCGGCATTGCAGACCCCCGGCCGTTGACACTTGGCGTTGACCGTGATCGCTACCGCCTGCGTCAGATCGGCGGCCTTGTCCACATAGACGTGGCAATTACCTCCCGCAGCGTAGATGACGGGGATCTTGGAATGCTCCAGAAGGAAGTCTTTGAGCGCTTCTCCCCCCCGTGGTATGACCAGATCGATCTGGTCGCGGAGTTGGAGAAGATCCACGAGCGCCGCCCGGTCCTTGTCTGTCAAGAACTGGATGCAATCGCCGGGCAGACCTACTTTGAGGGCCGCGCCGGTGATGACTTCCGCCAGGATACGGTTGGACCGGTAGGCGTCGCTACCCCCGCGCAGGATGACGGAATTGCCGGTCTTGAGGCACAGGGCGGCGGCGTCGACGGTGACGTTGGGACGGGCTTCGTAGACGACCGCGATGACCCCGAACGGCACCCGCACCTTCTCGATCTGCAGGCCTTCCGGCGTCCTCCACCCCTCGACCACTTGGCCCACGGGATCGGGGAGGGCGGCGATATCGACCAGACTCCGGGCAATTCCCTGGAGCCGCTGCTCGTCCAGCATCAGCCGGTCTATGAGCGCGGCGGAGAGACCCTTCTTCCGACCCTCGCTGACATCCTTCGCATTCTCGAGCAGGATCTCCTCCGATCGCCGCTCGAGCGCCTCGGCCATGGCCACCAGGGCCCGATTCTTCTCGGCGGCCGAGGCTAGAGCCAGCCGACGAGAAGCCCGCTTGGCCTTTGTAGCAAGCTCCGTTGTCTTCAATTCGCCTCCAAGTCGGTCAGCACACCAACACCAGATAGTCCCTATGGATGGCCTCCGGGGAGACCTGGGGAAGTACTTCCGCCACCTTGCTGCTATGGAGCCCCTTCACTCGGTCGAGTTCCTCTCTCGAGTAGCCGGCCAAGCCCTTGGCCAACTCACTGCCGGCCTCGTCGACCACTATGACCGCGTCGCCCGCTGCGAAGTCGCCCTCTGTGGCTATCACTCCCACGGGCAGCAGACTGCCTTTACCCCGCAACGCCCGCGCGGCGCCCTCGTCGACCACGACCTTGCCACGCGCCGGCTTGCCGTAGAGAAGCCAGAGCTTGTAGTCGGGAAGACCCAGCGGCCGCGGAGAGAATCGGGTCCCGACCTGGTCACCGGCCAAGCAGGCCTTGATCACACCCGGCAGGGTCCCTCGAGCGATCACAGTCTCCACTCCACCGCTGGTTGCTATCCGAGCGCTGTTCACTTTGGTCGCCATACCACCCGACCCGAACGAGCCGATAGATCCGATCCGGACACACTCGAGTTGACCCAGGTCGTCTATCGTGTCGATGAGGCGAGCGGTGCTGTCCTCTTTGGGGTCGGAGGTGTACAGACCATCCGTGTCCGTCAGCAAGATCAGCATGTCGGCTTTGACCAGGAGGGCTACTTGGGCCGCGAGGGCATCGTTGTCGCCGAAACACAACTCGTCCGTGGACGTGGTGTCGTTCTCGTTGATTATCGGCACCACCTTCCAGTCCAGCAAGCGCCTCAAGGTGTTGCGGGCGTTGAGATACTGCGCGCGCGCCGCCACGTCGAACGCAGTGAGCAGGACCTGAGCGGTGATCACCTGCTCGTGGGCGAACAACTCCGTGTATATGTGGAACAGGCGCCCCTGACCCACCGCCGCTGCGGCCTGCAGGTCCACCACTTCGGTGGGACGGCGACTACGCCCGAGTACCCCCATGCCCGACGAAACGGCGCCGGAGGAGACGAGCAGCATCCGATTGCCCTTCGCCTGCAACTCACAGATCTCGGCCACGAGACCGGCGACCGGATCCAGACGAAAGGTGCCCCGCTCGCTGGTCAGCGTGCTGGAGCCTATCTTGACCACTACCGTCCTGCCCGAGCGCTCGTTCGCCATCCGCTCACCCTTACTGGAACTCGAACGCGTACCCTTCGATCTCTACATCGTCACCCGGCTGGGCCCCCTGAGCCCGCAGTGCAGCATACACCCCCAGCCGCTCGAGTCGCTCTCCAAGATACCGGATAGCTTCCTCATTGGTCAGGTCGAACCTGCTCACCAGCCGACGCACCGCGCGGCCTTCGACGACGAAGTTCTCTCCTTCCCGGCGCACCGTAAAAGCCCCGCCGGCCGTCGCCGCCGGCCGATAGGTGACGTGTTCCCCCTCCTCTTCGGTGGCCGGGGTCTCGGGAAGAGTCGGCCAAGTCCGTCGCGCGGTCTCCGAGGACATCACGGGCGTCCGGGCCTGATCCGCCACCGACAACGTCGGCGGCCCGCTCAGTAGTGGCCCCACCCAACGGACCAACGGTCTCAGCCCCGCACCGGTCAAGGCCGAGATAGGCCACACCAGTCGTTCGACCGGCGCCTGCCCCTCTTCGAACCAAGCGGAGAAGGCCGGGTGACCTTCCCCACGGAGGCGTTCGACCTCTGTTCGAAACAACACTTCCTGTTCTGCGACGAGGTCGGCCGACACGGCGTCGATCTTGTTCAGCAGGACTATCTGCGGCTTCTTGCCGAGATCCAGGCCGTGAGCGTCCAACTCGCCGAGGATGGCTCGGAACCCCTCCAAAGGCTCAGCGCCGTAGTATCCGGTGAGGTCGACCACATGGAGAATCAGCCGGCAACGCTCCAAGTGTGACAAAAACTCGTGACCCAGGCCCACGCCCGTGCTCGCTCCCTCGAGCAGTCCAGGGACATCGGCCAGGATGAACGAATCCCCTTCACCCGACCAGTCGACCACTCCCAACATCGGCTCCACGGTGGTGAAGGGATAAGCCGCCACCTTGGGCTTGGCATTCGAGAGGCGGCGAAGCAGGGAGGACTTGCCCGCATTCGGCAGCCCCGCCAATCCCGCGTCGGCCATGAGCTTCAGCGTGAGCCGCAGCCAGAGGCTCTCCCCTTCCTCCCCCAGTTCGGCGAACTTGGGCGCCTGCCGCACCGAGGTGGTGAAGCGGGCGTTGCCCCGGCCGCCGCTACCTCCACGGGCCACCCGCCACTCCTGGCCGGCCTGAACGAGATCGGCGATCAGGCGATCGTCGGCCCAGACCTGCGTCCCGAGCGGCACCCCGATGTAGACCGTGTCGCCGCTTGCACCATGTTTGCGGGAGCCTCGCCCGGTCCCGCCTGCATCGGCCTTGAAATGGACCCTATAGGTGAACTGCTGGAGGTCCCGCAGTTGTGGGTCCGCGACCACGACGACATCGCCGCCCCGGCCACCGTCACCCCCGTCCGGCCCTCCCCGGGGGACGTGCTTCTCTCTCCGAAAAGAAACGCAGCCGTTCCCGCCGTTCCCAGCCGCCACATGGATCTTTGCCTGATCGAAGAACATGGACGGCCCCCGGGAAGGCGAGCCCGGCTGCGGATGGCAGCGAGGCCGTTACTCGGCGACGATACTGATGACGCGCCCCATTCTGCCCTTGGCGAAGACCACCTTGCCGGCGGCCTTCGCGAAGAGGGTGTCGTCGGAGCCCATGCCTACATTGGGGCCCGGGCGAAAGCGAGTGCCCCGTTGACGCACCAGGATAGCGCCGGCTTTGACCGTCTCGCCGGCGAACGCCTTCACGCCCAGGCGCTGGGCGTTGGAGTCGCGGCCGTTCCTCGAGCTGCCGCCGCCTTTCTTGTGAGCCATCTGTGCTTCCTTCCTAAGTGATCTTCTGCACCTCGAGACGAGTGAGCCCGGAGCGGAAGCCGGTCTTCTTCCGCCAGCCCCGCTTTGGCTTGAATCTCGAGATGGTGATCTTCGGTCCCCGGAAATGCTCCACGACCTGGGCCGTGACCTTGGCCTGCCTGCCTTTTCCCGCCAGTCTCACCTTCTCGCCGTCGGCCACCAGCAGAGGTCGGAACTCCACTGTCGTCCCTTCGGCGGCGCCGAGGCGGTCGACCACGACCTGTCGTCCCTCTTCTACACGGTATTGTTTACCGCCGATCTTGACGATGGCGAACATCGAAGCACCTCGCGTTCTCATACCTTGCTGCACGGGCCGCGGCGCGGCCGCGAGCAAGGCAGTATAGCAAGCCTATCCGCGGGAGACCACTAGTCCGGGACGACGTTCG
The DNA here is from genome assembly GCA_964497095.1 of uncultured Gaiellales bacterium. Taxonomy (GTDB): domain Bacteria; phylum Actinomycetota; class Thermoleophilia; order RBG-16-64-13; family RBG-16-64-13; genus CAVPLM01. Next base: position 20,802 of record CAZCCL010000039.1, read on the forward strand.
AATAGTCGAGCGGGACCTCCTCGGGGGCGGCCACT
>CAZCCL010000040.1:0-20719 GCA_964497095.1 uncultured Gaiellales bacterium
CACCTCGCCCACCATAGGAAGGACCCGCGACGAAAGTGTCACGTATGCCTCGGGGAACTCCTTTTTGATTATCTCTTCCGCCCGGAGCTCATGGGCCGGGTTGAGATGAGAAAAGAGGAAGTTGACAGCGATGGCTTCCACGCCCTTTTCCCGCAGCTCGCCGACCACCCGGCGCACGTCGTCATCCTTGAGCGGGATGAGCACCTCGCCCTTGAAGTTCAGCCGCTCGTCCACCTCGGCTACCAGATAGCGGGGCGCGAGAGGCTGCGGGAACTCGCTCCTGAAGCTGAAGAGCTCGGCGGCGGTAGCCTTCTTGTCGCCACCCAGCTCGGACTTCGCCACATGCAAGAACGACAGGCGGTCGCGGTAGCCCCTGGTGGTGATCGCACCGGTCCTCGCGCCCGTCCGGGTGGCCACGATGTTGGTCGCCAGCGTGGTGCCGAGCACGATGGTCTTGGTAGCTGCCAGGAGATCGGACAGGTTGAGACCCACCTGAGCGGCCAGCCGGGAGATACAGTCTACGGTGCCCACCTTCGGGTCCGCAGGCGTGCTGTCGGCTTTGGCGGCCCACACCTCGTGCGCGTCGCTCAGGAGGATGCCGTCGGTGAAGGTACCGCCGCAATCGACGGATATGCGGTATTCGGTCATGGAGCGTATCCCACGGGTTGGGAGAAGGTGACGAGTTGGTCGGGCCGCAGGCCCATCGCGGCGGAGAGTGCCTGCCGGTCGAAGAGAGCACGAACGACCGTCGCCAGGTCGGCTGAGGCGCAGTAAAGGTACACATTCTCGGCGATGACCGCGGAGTCGGCCCAGGGGAAGACGCCTTTGTCCCAGTCGGTGGCGTCGTCCATGCGGGCGAGGTCGGCGACATAGATGAGTATCACCGGGACGTCGAGCACGAAGGGCTGTTCTTCGTGAGCAGTGAACCGGCGGACGTCCTCGGCCAGGATCCCCTGCAACTGGTGGTTCGCCGCATCGTAGCGGTAGAGGCCCTTCTCCAGTGCGACGTAGACGTCGATCTCCTGCCAGTTATGCGCGGCCGGTGCCGCATGACACCCCTTGGTATGGATGCCGGTGCCCACATACTCCCGGGTGAGGCCAAAGGCGGCCCAGAGCACACCGGACAACTCCTCCAGGGAGAGGGGAATAGTGCTGTATTCCCTGGTCGAATGCCGCTGCGCGATTGCGTTGACGAGCGACTTTCCCCCGGTCATGCGAGGCTCGGGGAGCTTGATCGTCTCCGGTGGCATCGGGACAGGGCCTGCTATCTGCATGGTCACCTCCACTACGTGGTCGATTTCGTTCGAGAGCCGTTCAGCAGTCCCAGAACCCAGGACCGGTGTATTCGAGCACGGAGCGCCCTCCGGGCATCGAACATCGCTTTCTCCTGCTCGGCGGCCGGCAGATATCCTCGCCTTCGCCATCTCTGCCTCCAGCGCCGCGTGCAGGCACCCCCAGATTGGTTAATATTGATTAACTTATCCCACAGGCTCCCCCAAGTCAAGGGCTGTATCATGGCCGCATGCGAAAGAGCCGGGAAGAGAGACGAGTGGAGATCGCGGCCGCTGCCCTCAAAACAGTGGGCGAGTTCGGGGTCGAGGGAGCGACGACGGCGCGTATCGCGAACGCGGTGGGCATCTCCGGGCCTGCGCTCTACAAGCACTTCGCCAGCCGCGCCGAGATCCTTGAAGCCGCCATGGACCTGCTGCTCGTGCGCGTGGTCTCCTGGCTCGACTCCTCCAAGAACCCCAACGCCCTGGAGCGGCTGCGCGAGCTGGGCAGGAGGCATTCGTCCACGATCGCTACCGATTACGAAGGCGTAGTCGCTCCTCTCTTCGAGTTCGCGGCGGCCGGGCCACGCTCCCGACTGAGCGGACAGCTAGCCCGGCGGCAACGCGCGGCTCTTCGAAGGTTCGTGGCTATCATCGAGGAGGGGCAGGCTCAGGGCACCATCCGTCCCGACATCGACGTGGAAGTGACGGCCTGGACGCTCATGGGCCTTACCTGGATAGAGAACCTGGCGACGCTCGAAGGGATGGAGGAGTTCATCACGGACGGCGTCTCCGCCCGGATGCTCGAACGTACACTGGCCGACATCGCCGCGCGCGGCCCCGGGCCGGCGCCGGCCGGCGCGTGATATGAAGTGGAAGACCCTCAGTTTGCCGACGGGTGGCGCTGCTCCATGCCGTCTGCGCTGTGGCGCTGGGCGACCGACGGGGCGCGCCGCTCGGGCACGAGCTCTACCTACCGGTCCCGCTAATCGTCGTACTCGACGTCCGGGTCGGGCAGGCCGCACGAGCCGTCCGCGCAATCGCTGTCCGATCTCTGTGGCCGCCAGTAGTCCACCGACGCGGACCCCATGTACGCATAGTCGCTCGTCTTCCAGAGCGGACTAGTCTCTCCCCCTAACACCACGATGTTGATCTTCTCCGGATCGTGGTAGTGGGGTATGAGCTCGTCGTCCGCGGCCTTCCTCCATGAAGCGAACGGCTCGACCCCGGAATCTGCAACTGGAGCTACCAACATGTCGATGTGGTCGGTACCCCAGTATCTTCCGGCTGGGATGCGGGCATTCTCCGATATCCATCGACTGAAGTCCTCTTTGTTTTCGAAACCATCAATCTCTTTCAGCCGCCTCGCCACCAGCGGATCCAGCATGATGGTCGCGCTGGAGTTCAGGGCGGGGATGACACTCAGCTGCAGGTCTATCTCCTCTCCCACGGAGCGGCTGGCGGCCGCGTGCAGACTGTTCATGAGGAACCAGCCGCGGAAGACGCTTACCGCGCTTTCGTCCGGCTGAAAGCCCTTCTGCACATGGAAAGGTTCCCAGACGCTCCGCTCTTCGTTCTCGGCAACACACATGTTGTTGTAGATGAGGTTGTTGCCCTGAGAGCTCCAGAGAGTCATCTGCGACCTGGCGAAGCCCCAGCAGATCGACATGAGAGTCCACGCCCTGCCGATGACCGCATTGGCCTGGTTGACCGGACTGAAGGCTGCCAGACCGGAGTTCATGGAGATCTCGTTGCGGATCGGTCCGTTGACCAGGAGCATGCTCGCAAAGGGGGTCGTCGAGGGCGTGAAGGCCGACTGTTTGGTCGCTGCGACAGCCAGGACCACGGGGAGGTGCTCCGGCCGCGCCCCGGCCATGACCGCGACGACGGCGATGTCGAAGACCGTATACCTGAGCATCTCCTTGGTGTCGACGAGGAAGATCTCTCCGATCAACTCGTCGCGAGAGCGGCCGGTGCCGGTCAGCATGTGCTCCACCCGTTCCTCGGTGGGGAGAATGACCGGAAGCCCGTCGGTCCAGCCTCGTTCGTAGAGCAGGCGTTGGAGGCCGTCTTCTGTGTCCGGTCCGAGCAGTGCCTCGCGAGCGGTGACTTCTTCGGCCGGACGGGAATCGTGGCCGGCCTCCGCCTCGCTGGAGGTCTTGGTCAATGCATCGACGATCTCGTCGATGACCCGCTTTCCCGTAAGCGGATCGTTGCCCTCGAGATAGCCGTACAGGATCTCGGGAGGCATGCTGACGACCGGGTGCGGGGTGTAGACGAAGGGCAGATTCACCCCTAACGACCTCATCTCTCTCTGCACGTGACCCGCGTACGCGTGAGTGGAGAGAGGGGCGGTGGGGATCCCATAGGTGCGTTCGAGTTTGCTGCTACTTGCGGCGACCGCCGCAGCGCAGCCCGGTCAGCCGCCTACGCCGAGGACGACGGCATGACCCCTCGTCTTGATCTCATCCCAGAGTTCGTCCGTATCGTCGGCAAACACATTTCCAGGCTTCCGCTTCCGTACGGTGGTGACCGCCGGCATGTGTTCCTCGAACCACTTCTGCAACTGCTGCATGAACCGGTAGCTGCCGCCAAAACCGGTATCGACGAGATAGACGACCTTGTCGTCCAGGGTCTCGAGCCTTCTGGCGGGCGAAGCTGGGGCAGACCGAGCGGACTCACCATCTACCGTCTGTACGAGCCGGCCTTCGGGGTTGATGACGAAAAACCGCGCGGACTGGGACATCTAGAGCCTCCCGGTGATGATTCAAAGTGCGCGAAGGATAGCAGCCCGCCTTCGTCATGTCGCATCGTCACGGCCGAAGGCGCCCGGTCGAAGTGCGAGTACGACGTCACCACGGACGGCGCCATCGTCTCCACCGTCCACAGCAGGAAGGGGCCGGATTCCGGGCCCAAAGAGTGCAGAGTCCGTCACCTAGAAACGGATGGTCTTCTCCCACACCAGGCCGCGGACACGCCTGGCTGTCACCCACTGGAACACGGCCCGAAGGACGGGGATGAGCCATGCCTGAGAATACGTGAAGTACATGAGAGACGCCGTCCCCATGTTCTCCGCATTGGCCTCATCCTCCATGGCCGCGCCGGCCGTGAGCTGGAACCAATAGACACCGGCCATCATGTACCACAGGATGATGAAGGGGATCCCCTGGATGGGATTGCTGAAGATCCCAAACAGTCCCCCGACGAAGTAGATGTCGGATGCCACCAACACGGCGGTGAAGAGCACGTAGATGCTGATCAACTGGACCATCTCGGCGAAGATCCCCGCCGAGGTCTTGTAGCTGCCGGTGCGAAGGATCCGTCCGGCCGTGAAGAGATTGCCCCGAATCCATCGAGTTCTCTGGCGGACCCAGGTCGAGATCTTCTCGGGCTCCTGCTCCCAGGTGCGTGCATCTGGCACCACTGCTACCCGCAGCTTTCTGGCGGTGAGCTCGATGGTGAGATCGAGGTCTTCGGCCAACGCCAGCTCATTCCAGCCACCCGCTTGCCGTACGGTGTCGGTGCGAAGCACGTAGTTGGTGCCGGTGAGGGAGCCGATCCTGAAGAGTTGCCAACGCCCACACTGCATGATGAGCTGGAAGACCATGAACTCAAGGCCGATCATGCGGGTGAGCAGGTTGCGTTTGAGATTGAGGGTCTTCACATATCCAACGGCTCCGGCAAGCTCCGGTTCGGCCACAGCCCGCGAGACCAGGCGCCGAAGCGCCTCGGGCTCCGGGCGGTTGTCTGCGTCGTAGACACTGAGAAACGGGGTGGTCACCCGGCTCAAGCCGTAGTTCAGCACCCGCGCCTTGCCCTGGTTCTCGCCAGGGGGTACGTCAAAGACCTTGACGAAGGGATAGATCGCCGCCACCCTTCGGGCGATCTCGCCGGTGAGATCGTCAGAACGGTCGTTCAGCACCCACACGTTCAGCTTGTTCTTGGGATAGTCCTGCGCCACCAGCGCGGCCAGCGTGTCATCGATCACCTTGGCCTCGTTGTGGCACGGGATGAGAACGGTGACAGCGGGCCACTCCACCGGCTCAGGCGCTCTCCGATAGTTGCCGCGCATGGCTAGTCCGGCGGCGCTCAAGATCAGGTAGTAGAGAAGGACCACCCAGAAGATCACGGCGAAAGCGAGCATCACCATCAGCGGAGCTCTCCCGTCGCCTGTGGTGTCAGGTCGAACAGTTCCCCCAGAGGCCGCACATCGGTGACGGCTGCAGCCAGCAGGGTCTCCAGGGTCTCTCCATCTTCCGGATAGCACGCGAAGCCGAAGCGAGCCTTGCTCACCAACGCGGCTCCAGAGAACTCGGGCGCCTTGGCCATCCGACTGGCGACTCGTCCCAAAGCGGGGCGTACAGCCTGCTCGTCGGTCTCGATCAAGAGACCCAGGTAAAGATCGGTCTTCCACATGGTCCAGAGGTCGTAGTTCTCTCTCGTCTCACCGGACAGCAGCTTGCCCAGCATCTTCTCAGCGACGCCGACCGTGGCCGATCCCAAACCGGGCTTGAAGTAGTCCCCGACGTCTATGGACAGTAGAAGAAACGGGCGAGACGTGCGCCGCGAGCGGTTCATCTCCCGGGAGACGGCGGCTTCGAACGCGGCCCGAGTCAAGAGACCGGAGACTTCATCATCGCTGACGTAGAGGCGCACAAGCTCCCGTGCGTGCTGAAGCGCAAGCTGCCGGGAGCGCAAGACGGAGACGAGCGCCACTACGCTGGCCAGGAAGAAGACGGTGGCGAAGTGGGAGAAGATGTACTCAGCCTGTGCGACTTCGTTCCAACTCAACCGGTATCCCTGAACCGCCATAGCAGTGGCGGATGCGAAGGCGTAGACAAGGACCAGGGCGAGCGCGGTGCCGGTCTGCAACCCCGCGACGAGAAGGGTGAGCACCGGCACAAGAAGGAGTGCCAGCCAAGACCAATCGTCCCCGAGGATCGCCGGAGCCCGTTGAAGAAGCAGCGCAGTCGACGCCCCATACACGGCGAGCGCCAGACCGACACGGGTGAAGTCCGGCGGCCAAGCGACGAGTGCGACCTTCCTGACCGCCCCTTTCGCTCTCATCTTCTGAGGAAGCGCTCGACTGTGTCCCGCGTCCATCCTCGGTTCCCTTCGTATTCGCATAAAGTCCAGCAAACAGCGGAGTCTGCCGAATCTTTATCGACCTGAACGCCTGGGAACTGAAGGAGGAAATCGCCAGGTCCATACTGGCAGATGGGCGGGCTGAACAAGAACGAGCACGGACAGTTCTTCGAACATCTCTATTGGCCTGCGCAGACAACTGATGACCGGCCGTCGTGCGGCAGCGCGTCTTCGCTGGGGCGAGCAAACGAGATTCAGCCCACGACCCACGAGTGACACTCGTCGTTCAGTTCGAGTTGGAGAGCCGGGGTGGTCTTCCATTGGCCGTCAGCTCCCGGCGCTGGTAATCATAGGTACCAGACCCTACTATGGGTGCCAATATGCTGGCTGAGCGCGTCGTGATCGGGCTATTGATCGGGCTGGTGACAGTTCTTGCTGTTGCCGTCCCCGCCCTTGCTGAGGCAACCTATCCGTACGGGGTATACGACCAATCCCACCATACCTTCTCTGCTGCTGGGCCGACTGGCGAGATCATTGTCACATCTCCCGCGAGTGGCACGTCGTACGCGGCGTACCCCACGGGAAGCTACAGCTTCCCGGACCGGTCTGGAACATTCAGCCCTGCGTTGTTCGAGGGAGCTGCCGACCCGGTGACGGTGAAGTGGCAGGCGACCGGCGTCTCCGGAGACGTGACCGTGAACATCATCATGGACGGTGAGACGATAAACAGCGGAACCGTCGCCGCGGCGTCCGGCTCCTACACGTGGCAGCCCGCGGTCGAGTATGGGCAGACCTACAGCCACTACGCGAACTGCCATGCCTCCGTTGCTTCGGTGAGCGACCCTGCGGTCGAAGGCGCCTCGGCTACGTTCACGATCGTACCCTGGGGCACCGTCGTACGGGAGTGGAACGGGCTCAAGGTGTACAGCAACTTCCCCCGTCCCAACTGGATCGCGCCTGGTGTTAGCAGCATTCCCGTATTCGGGGATAGCGGCACCGGTTTCCGCTACCAGTGTGACGAACTCGCACAACGCTGGACCACGCAGACTGAACACTGGAAGGACAAGAACGGCAATGCGCTCCCGGACCACTGGGCGGGGTCGTATGCGAAGGACATGTTGACGATCGCCCGGGGGACGTATGGACTGCCGACGGTATCCAACGATCACCTGGCCACGTCGCCACCCGACCCCGGGGATTTGCTCGTGTGGGGCAGCGGGGCATGGGGCCACGTCGCAGTGGTGGGAGCGATCGAGGGAGACCATCTTCGCATCTACGAACAGAACGGCGCGAACCTGGAGGGCACGAGGACCCTTGCCCTCAAGAAGAACTCGGGCAAGGTCTGGGTCGATCAGGATGGGGTGATTGGCTGGATCAAGCCGTTGCAGCGACACACGTTCACGGACATAGACTCGTCGCCTTACCAACAGGCTATTGAGAGTCTCGCCCAGGCGGGTATCGTCAACGGCTTTGTCGATGGCACCTTCCGTCCGGATAGCGCAGTCATCCGGCAGCAGTTCGCCAAGATGATCGTGAAGACCTTAGGTCTGAGCATGACAGGTGCCGAGGTCTGCCCGTTCGGCGACGTCGCCGCCCAGATGGGCACGGATCCCTTCTACCCCTCCAAGTACGTGGCCGTGTGCGCCGCGCGTGGTATCACCGAGGGTAAGACACTGACGGCCTTTGCTCCTTACGACAACCTGACAAGAGCCCAACTCATCACCATGGTGGCCCGAGCGGCCAATCTGCCCGAACCTCCCCAGGACTACCAGCCAGTATTCGGTGACTTCTCGAATGACCACTATCATTGGGCCCGAAGAGCCGCCTATGTCGGACTGCTTGAAGGTCTTGTGGGGATGGGAAGGCGCTACGACTTCTGGGCCTCAGCTACCCGTGGCGAGGTGTGCGTGTTGCTGTACAACCTGCTGCAGAGGTGACGATGCCTGGCTGACCCGCCACTGATACTTGTCAAGTCCCAGTAACCGGGTTACACAGTGGCTCTGGTATCTCTGTTATGCGCCCACAAAGGGGCCCGCCCGCGGCCCGAAGGCCGCGGGCGGGCCCCTAACGTGACGCAGCCGGTTCGCCCCAGGCCGCGCCGATCCCAGATCCCAGCCGATCAGGCCGATCTAGTCCGATCGGCGGCCACAAGGACACTAGCTCGGGTATTGCACTTCCTTCATCACAGCAGTGGTTTTGATCTCCGGAGTGGTGGCACTGACGACAATCTCCAGGTCGTACTTGTACGTACCCGTCCCCGTCACCCACTGGGCGCCGGTGATAGGCTTCGTGCAGAAGTTGTGCCATCCGGAGTAGGGCTCCGGGTTCACCGACCAGTTGACCGGGCCGCCGATGGTGGTCATGTTGGTCTGCTTGATGGCCTCCACGATGGAATCCCTGCTCAGGGGGTCCTTGGCCCGTTGGAGGATGTCGGTGAAGATCTCGAATTGGCCGAAGTAGCACACGGGCTGTGTCCACTGTTGGTTCGTTGCCTGCGAGTACAGGTCGGCTACCTCTTGTGCGCTTAGGCCGGTCACGGCGCTGGTGTAGGGGAAACTGGGATGGAACCAGCATTCCACGGTCTGGCCGTCACCGAGATCGCCTAGGGCTTCCACCCCCTGGGGGAAGAGCATGGCCCTGGCCTGAGTCGAGATTTTCGGGTGAAAGTCCTGCTGCAACGCCTGTTTCCAGAAGTTCGAGAAGTCCGGCGGGGTGGGCACCCCTACCAGAAGCTCACAACCCTCCTTCTTGTAAAGCGATATCTGCTGAGTGTAGTCCTCTGAGCCAGACGTGAATAGGCCTGCGTCCACCACGGTGAAACCCGCCCCCTCAAACGCGGGCACGAGACCCGCCTGGAAGGCCATACCGGTCGCATCGTTGGGAAACACCGTTCCCACTACCTTGTTATTCGGGATCGTATTCCACATGGCGAGGTAGTTGGCAACCATGTCCTTGAAGATGAACCACGTATTCCAGTTCCACTTGAACCCTTCTTCAGGCTGCACGTCGTTCCACATCTCGCCCGGGCAGTCGTAGCTGACGCAGGGGCACCCCAGCGCTTCGGCCTGGTCTCGCACCGGTGGTACCGCGGGACCGGAGCTGCCTCCAAGCAGCTGCACCCCGGTGTTAGTGATCAGATCACCGGCCACCTGGGCTGCCCGGTTGGTATCCGACTGCATGTCGGCTGCGGTGCACTCAATCGGGTGCTTCTTCCCGTCTCCGCATACGAGGCCGTCTTTCCACACGTTCTGTTCGAACCAGTCAAGGTGCCACTCGCAGGCCGCCCCGAACGCTGCGTCGGCTCCGGTGATGGGGATGACGTAGCCGAGCTTCACCGGGTCTCCGCCCTCAGCGCTCGCGGTGGTGGTGGTCGCCTGGCCGGCGGTCGTCTCGGCACCACCCCCCGCGGTGGTGGTGACCTCCCCGGCGGTGGTAGTAGTCTCCTCTTCCTCGCCGCACGCGACCAGCAGGCCGCCCAGGCCGGCTCCGGCACCAACTGCGGCGCCGGCGATGCCGGCAATCTTCAGAAACTCGCGTCGGCTGACGACGTTCTCCCCTTTGCCGACATTCTCGCTCTCGTTCTCTTCGTTCACGTGTCCTCCCCTGATAATCGGTGACGAACCCCTCCGCACCTGACACCCATTGGTCCGGCTTCGCCCGGCCTACCACCCACGTGTTGCCTCCTATCCACCTCCCGCGCTGACAACATCATCTCCCAGAAGGCTTGCGCGGGCCTCCACTCGCACCCGCACGCCCGCGCAACCATTACCCGCCTAGCTTCATTGTAGGAGGATGCCCAGCGGAGTCAATCGAAAGAGCCGGTTGTGGGCCGGTTTGGCAGGTGCGTGGAGCGCCGCCTCTGCCGCCAAGTAGGAAGAACTCCCCTCGCGCCCGGCTTCATCCGCGTACCGGGCTCCAGACGAGCGACCTTCTGAGAGAGCTGACCTCCCAGCAAAGAGACCCCAGACGAGAATAATTCTTGTGCGTACCGGGATCGCACACCTCTTCACAACGCTTCGTGGGCAAAGCGTGGGCAAGGTGGTTCTCGAGGCATGCTTCCCAAAAGTAAAGCACCGCTTTGCGCGGGGTTTCTTTATGATAGCGGAAGCAGGATTTGAATCTGCAACCTTTTTGTTGTGAGCCGTCGACCACGAGCGCACCAGCGCCCGCCTCGGCCAGCAAGTGCGACTGCACAATAGATGGCATTTGCATCTAGATTGCATTAAGATGTAGGTGGTAAATATCCAGCGAAACATCAGCCGAAAGTGAGGACCGATCATGCCCAAAGGCGATAGAAGCGGAGCCCCTCCTGGAGGAGGCGGCCGAGGCGGAATGGGCGGTCCGTTTGCCGCCGGGCCGGGCGGATCCTGTGTCTGCCCTTCTTGCGGCCACCGCGAACCACACAGCCCCGGTCAGCCCTGCAATAAGAAGTCCTGCCCTCAATGCGGGACTGTCATGACCAGAGAGAACTGACGGCAAAGAAGCCGCTTCTTGATCTGGGAGGGACCGCCGGTGAACAAGCAAGATCGACAGCACGCGGAAACTGCGGGCGAAACCACGTGGCTCTACCTGCTGGCCGGCTATGTCATCGGTTTTGTTGCCGCGCACATGCTTGTCCAGTACACACCGATCGGCGAGAGGACCGGGGCTCTGCTCGGGGGTCTTGGCCTTGCCCTGTCCGGGCGCTCACTGGGGAGCGCGTGGCGGACGGAGACCGGCAGCAAAACCAAGTAGCCCAGTCCGGAAGAGATCCGTCGCGTCTTTGTCGAATCGCCCTTCGGCGCCACGCGATGATGGGAAGCCAAGACCAAAGGAGGCCCTTCGATGAAGGTGGTTTTCACGACCTCGGGAGATGCCCTCGACTCCCCTTTGGACACCCGCTTCGGCCGGGCGCCCAAGTTCCTCATCTACGACCTGGATGCAGAGACCTTTGAGGTGATCGATAACCAAGACAACGTGGCCATGGCTCACGGGGCCGGGGTCCAGTCGGCGGGCATGGTAGCCCGGCTGGCGCCTTCGGCTATCGTCACCGGGCACTGCGGCCCCAAGGCGTTCCAAGTGCTGACCGCCGCCGGAATCAACATCTACACCTCAGAGGCGACGACCGTGGCGGAAGCTTTGGAGCAATACCGATCCGGTAAGCTCTCCCAGGCAGGGGGCTCCGATGTCGGAGGGCATTGGGTGTAGAGACGCCGAGAAGGCGCCAGGCCCGGGAGCGGCCGCCTCGAAGCACGCCGCTCAGGACGAAAGGAGGAGTGCTCTGATGCCGGGATATGACGGGACAGGACCACGGGGACGCGGCCCCATGACCGGATGGGGGGACGGATACTGCCTGATGCAGATACCGCAGGACCCTGACCGGCCCGGGACCGGATTCGTCGGTCTGTCCGGAACCTCGGTCACTATTCCGCCCCTGTGGGCCGGCTCTGAGGTCAGGTTCTCCTCCCTGAAGCTCGCCGGTATTCGGAACGCACTCTACGCCCTCGAGCGTTGCCTCGATCACCTGGAGACCACCATCCATCGAAAGGGCGGTACCCGCCACGGCACCCGCGGCCATGCGGCTTCTGGCGGCTCCCAGGCTCCGTGGGGAGACAAGCCATGATTCTGGCCGTCGCCTCGGGAAAGGGCGGGACCGGCAAGACCACCGTTGCGGTGAATCTGGCTCGCACTGTGGGCTCGGCCGTGCAGCTCCTCGATTGCGATGTAGAAGAGCCGAACGATCATCTCTTCCTGGATGGAATCCTGGTCGGCACGGAGACCGTAGGCATCCCGATCCCCGAGGTGGATGAATCTCTTTGTGACGGCTGCGGTGAGTGTGGCCGCTTCTGTGAGTTTCATGCCATCGTCTCCTTCGGGACGGCACCCCTGGTGTTTCCCGAGCTCTGTCACGGCTGTGGGGGATGTACCAAGGTCTGTCCCAAAGGCGCCATCGGCGAAGTGGCTAAGCGCATGGGCGTTGTGGAGACCCTCCACGACGGAAACATAACCCTGGTCCAAGGGCGGCTCGACATCGGGGTAGCCATGGCCCCGCCTCTTATACGGGCGGTGAAGTCGCATCTCCAGAGGGGGGGTCGGGCCATTCTGGACGCGTCTCCAGGAACGTCCTGCCCGGTGGTGACCACCGTCCGCAACACCGATCTCGTCCTTCTCGTGACGGAGCCGACCCCCTTCGGGCTCAACGACCTCACCCTAGCCGTCGACATGGTACGAGAGATGCAGCTGCCGCTTGGGGTGGTCGTCAACCGGGTCGGCATCGGTGATGACCGGGTGCATGCCTTCTGTAGAGCCGAAGGCCTTCCCATCCTGGCCGAGATCCCAGACGACCGCCGGATCGCGGAAGCCTACTCCCGAGGACGGCTCATCGTAGACGCCCTGCCGCAGTACCGGGGGCTCTTCGAGGACCTGCTTGAACGGATCACCGACCACGTAGACGCTGCCGGCTTGTCATCCCGGCGATCCCGATGAGCGCCGAAAACCTGCAGCACGTAAGCGAGGCGGTGAAGCAACGCGACGTCCTCACCAAATCCCGGGCCGTCGCGGCCGGCTTCGTGGACGGCCTGGTCTTCGATGCCGGGGCCCGATCGATGGACAATCCCGAGGCGTAGGATGGGACTACTTATCGTTGTCGGCTTCACGCTACTAGGGGCAGCCATGCTGATTCGGCCGCTCGCCAATACGGACAAGCACACAAACCTATGAAGGAACTGGTTGTCATAAGCGGCAAGGGCGGGACCGGCAAGACCAGTCTGACGGCGTGTTTTGCCGTCTTGGCGGAACGGCCGGTGGTGGCCGACTGTGACGTCGATGCCGCCGATCTACATCTGGTGCTCTCCCCGCAGGTCAAGGAACGTCACGAGTTCTGGAGCGGGCATCAGGCCGTCATCCGGCAGGACGACTGCACCGGGTGTGGCACATGCCTGGAGCACTGCCGCTACGACGCGGTCGTCCTAGATGTAGATGAGGATGCCTCGGGCGAAGAGCATTACTTCATCGACCCCGTCTCCTGCGAGGGGTGCGGGGTATGCGTGCGCTTCTGCCCTGAGAAGGCCATCGACTTCCCCGAGCGCCTCTGCGGCCAGTGGATGATCTCCGAAACGCGTTGTGGACCCATGGTCCATGCCCATCTGGGCATAGCGGCGGAGAACTCGGGCAAACTGGTCTCCACCGTGCGCCAGGAGGCCCGCCGTCTGGCCGAGGAAGGGGGGCATCCGCTCATCATCGTCGACGGTCCTCCCGGCATCGGCTGCCCGGTGATCGCGTCGCTCACCGGCTCGTCCTCCGTGCTGGTCGTCACCGAGCCTACGGTCTCCGGCAGGCACGACCTGGAGCGGGTCCTCTCCCTCACCAAGCACTTCGCCATCCCTGCTTCTGTGTGCGTGAACAAATGGGACTTGAATGCGGAGATGACCGAGCAGATCGAGGAGAGGGCCCGCGACATGGGGGCGTGTGTGGTGGGCCGGGTGCGTTATGACCGGTCGGTGACCCTGGTTCAGATGCAGGAGAGAGCGGTGGTTGAGATCGATGCTCCCAGCACTCCGGACATACGCCGGATCTGGGATGAACTAGCCCTCCCGGAAGGAGAGAGATGAAGATAGGGAAAGCTCGTGCCTTGACGGTCTCTCCGAGGTCGCGCGCCCGCACGCGATCCGGCCGATGACCAGGTACTGCGGGCCATCTTCACAACCGACGGAGGTGAATCCTCACTTGACTGCGGGAGTATGTGCACCTGTATCGCCGGCAGTCGAACGTCGCAGAAGCAATGGCCACAGGCCGGCAAGACGTACTGGAAGCATTGGGCGGCCTGCCCGGGCCCAGGTCGTTTGCGAGGCGGGTGAGGCGCGGGAAGACGCAAGCATGGGAGTCACGTCATGACAAGAACATCTTTTGCGGATATTGCTGTTGTTTTCTGCGGCACCCTGAACCTGGAACTGCGTTTTCTCAGAGAATCCGGCTTTCTGGACACCGATCACTTGATACCTACGACCCCCGGCCTGCACGAGAATCCTCGCGAACTGGAACGACAACTCATTAGCCGTATTGACGAGGCCAAGCAGAGAGCCGGCAAGGTGCTTGTGATCTACGGCGGCAAGTTCTGCTACGTGAACGCGGACGAACCAACGCGCACGATGAGTAAGATCATCGAAGAGCAGGGACCGCGCGTGGCGAGGATCGAAGCCACCCACTGCATGGATATGTTGGCGAGCAAGGAGGAGCGGGAAAGGATCGCCCAGGAGGTGGCTGGTGGGGAGAACGTCTGGTGGATGGTGCCGGGATGGATCAAGTACCGTCATCAGGTGTTCAAAGGCTGGGACCAAGGGCAGGCTAACGAGAACTTCCCCAGACATACGGGTGGAGCCATAGTCCTGGACGCGATCGGATACGTGGATCAGTACGCCGCAGACAACCCCGAGGAGTTGCTGGAATACTCAGATTGGATGGGTATCCCGATCCAAGGGTACCCGGTCAGTTTGGACCGCTTTAAATCCCTGCTCTTGGATAAGGCGCGCGAACTCGCCCGACGCTAGGTCGAGGAACAGTCGTCGGTAACGACCCCAGGGCCACGCGCCTTGGCTAACCTCCGGGCGCCGTCCTGTAAATGCGGAAATATAATAGATGGTATTTGCATCTAGCTCAGGATATAATGTAGTTGGTAGACAGGCCACATGGCTGAAAGGAGAACATCACGATGCCACGCGGAGATAGAACAGGACCCCAGGGCATGGGTCCCATGACCGGTCGGGCAGCGGGATACTGCGCCGGATATGACAGCCCTGGTTATGGCAATCCCCGGTTTGGGCGGGCATATGGGGTCGGTCGAGGCTACGGAGGCGGAGCCTACGGAGGCGGAGGCCGCGGGTGGCGCAACATGTACTACGCCACCGGGCTACCCGGCTGGGCGCGGTGGGGCGGTGGGTACCGCCCATCGTATGCGTTCGCGGATCCCTACGTCGAACCCGACGCCGATGTCCAGAAGCAGGCGCTCCGGAATCAGGCGGACGCCCTTCAGGTCCAGCTGGACTTGGTGAAGAAGCGTCTCTCCGATCTTGAGACCGGGGCTGAGTGACCGATCACACCACCGACCCACCGAAGGCCGCGCCCGCTCGCAAAGCGGGCGCGGCCTTCGGTCTGCCTTCACAGCTGTCGGACTGGACGAGATCACCCAACTGGTCGACAATGGTTCAGATGGAATGAACATGAACGGGCCAGGAGGACACCAACGACGGCGCCGGGGCCAAGGCGCCCGGGCGCCGGGACCCCGGCGACGGGGTTCTCTGGACGTCACCGCCGAAGTGGACACCACTGCTCTTGCGGGTGCGGGTTTTGGTGAACACAAGCGCTCGCTCATAGAGACCGCTCTGCTCATCGCCCTGATCGAGGAGAGCGGACACGGCTACGCGCTCATCGAGCGCGTTCAGCAACTAGTCGGGGATCAGGTCTACGTCGATCCAGGCAGCGTCTATCGCATTCTGCGGCTACTCGAAGAGGCAGGTATGATCAGCTCTTCCTGGGAGGTGGGTGTCTCCGGACCTCAGCGGCGTACCTACACCGTCGAGCCCCCCGGCCGTGACCTGCTGGGTTCTTGGGCGACAGTACTGACACAACGGGGCAGCGCTCTGCTCGACCTGTCCAGACTCGCCCAAGAGCGGCTCACGTCATCGCAGGGTGAGACGAATGCCTGAGACCATGGACACCGCGCCGGATGCATACGTCACCATCGTGGTGAACGACACTGCCAATGAAGGACTCGTCGCCGAGCATGGCCTGGCCCTATACATAGAGACCGCCGGCATCCGGATCCTCTTCGACACCGGACAGAGAGGCGCGCTGAAGAGCAACGCCCGGGTCCTCGGCATCGACCTGGCCGCCGTCGATGTCCTGGTGCTGAGCCATGGTCATTACGATCACACCGGCGGGATCGCCCGCATCAGTGGGCAGGCCCCGCACCTCGAGGTCTACTGCCACCCCGGGATCGTCCAGCCGCGCTATGCCATCCGCGAAGGAAAGCCAAGGTCCATCGGTATGCCAGGGCATGCTCTGGAAGCTCTGGACCGATTGCCCCCGGAGCGTCTCCACTGGATCCAAGAGCCCTTGATGCTGACCGAGACGATCGGATTGACCGGCCCTGTGCCCCGTGTGACCGGCTACGAAGACACGGGCGGACCCTTCTACCTCGATCCGGAGGGAGCATGCCCGGATCTCATCGAGGACGACCTGGCGCTCTGGATCCAGACAGATGAGGGGCTTGTTGTCTGCATGGGCTGCGCCCATGCCGGTCTGGTGAACACCCTCCATCACATCCGCGATCTTAACGAGGGTGCGAGAATCCGCGCCGTCGTCGGAGGATTCCATCTCCTGAACGCGGGGCCGCCGCGCCTGCAACAGACCGTCGAAGAGCTCAAAAGGCTGGAGCCGGACATACTGGTCCCCTGCCACTGCACCGGGAAATCCGCCGTTGCCCTACTCTGCGACGCTATGGGAGAGCATGCGTCACCCGGCGTAGCCGGCGCGACCTACCGCTTCTGAGCCCGGGCGCATACCGGCCGTAGTGAGTGGCTCGTCGATTTGGCTGACCCAAACCAACGTATATGGACCTCATTTCTTCTTGGGCCAGACCTCGTCCCCATAGACGATGTGCCACGGTTCCGCAGCCATGGTGCTCCGCCACTCGGATAGGAACTTCTGGAACGGCTCTGAAACTGCGTCTCTCTCGTAGAAGTCCTTCAGGCTATTGAGGTGCATGATGCCCACGTACTTGAAGGGGATCTCACCAGATTTGGTGCCCGAGACCTTCACGAGTTCGAACTTGTCGCACGACTCCAGACTGTCCATCAGCGGTCCTTTGACGCGCTCAAGGTAGTCCATGTACTCCTCGTCACTTATCTTCAGGTTGTAGAGAATGATCTCCTTGGGCACAGCTACCACCTCCATTTTGGTTGTCTACACGTTGCCCATCAGCCTTCCCGTACCAGGGTCGTCCCACACTTGGGGCACGGCTTCTCGTTGCACGGTTGACCTGCAAAGTGGGGTTCACTGTAGCCACAGCTTGGACAGACACAGTGCCCACCGGGTCCCACAAGGGGCGCGCCGATCGCCCCACCGCCCCCGCTCCCACTGGGCGGAGGTCCAGTCCCATCACCTCGCGGCATGATCCGCCTCGCTTTCCTCGAGCATTCTGGGGGCCATGAACATACCTTGATAGTAGTTTCAGAACTCATAAATGTAAACCGCATCTAGATGGTGAAACGGTTACCGGGCGGCAGCGCGGCCACGGCGTCCTTGGCCTGAGGGGCGCCGCTTGTCACGGAGTCGGCCCTCGCGCATGCTCTCCGCGCCACGCCTACACGCTGGGGCTCACCTCATACCCCATGGCCCGATAGCCTCGCAAGCGTCGAGGTTTCGCCCAAGGATCTCCTCCACGGTCCCCTGGAACTCCCCCGGCATGGCCGTGAAGGCCTGGCCCCGCGCGCCCTGGTAGCGCGCCTCCATCATGAACTCCTTCCCCTTGAGGAGCGGAAAATCAGTTCTATCCGGCTTGCCGATAGCTTCGTCCGGCGTCAGCGGCCGGGCGGAAACGACTTCCACCGTGTCAGACGTCAGCCCCCGTTCCCGGGCCGGCGCCAGAATCTGCGTGCGAAAGAGCTCGATTGCGCCTATCTGGGCACCGACCATTCTTGACTCCCTGCTCGGTCATGCGTTGGACCGACACCGTGATCTACTCCGCCACGGATCTCCGACTCAGTTAGGGTTATCGTGATCCGCTGAGACAGCCACGCTCACCTCAGGCCCGTCCACCCAAACCTCTCTAGAACACATGCACATCGACCGTCTTGAACGTAATGAAGATGTGCCTTCCCACCTCAAGGCCCATGTCATAGAACGAGCGCCGCGTGATGGCGGCTGTGAACATAACACCGTGCACGTCGACGCCTACGTTGATCACAGCGCCCGTGTTTGATACCTCGACGATGGTTCCTTGAAAGGCATTGCGCGCACTCGAGTCAAGGGGCTTAAGCGATACCAGGATGTCTTCCGGTCTGATGCACGCGTGTACATCTCCCGAGATCTGCGACGTGGTCAAGATGACTAGGCCGTCCATGGCGAAGCTGGAAAGGCCTTTACCAGGTGTAAGAACACCCTGGAAGATGTTGTTCACTCCGAGGAAGTTGGCAACGAACTTGGAGGTCGGCCTTCGGAAGACCTCTTCCGGCTCCCCGACCTGCACGATTTCCCCCTGGTTCATGATGGCCATCTTGTGCTCGAGAAGAAAAGCCTCGTCGAGACTGTGGGTGACGTGAACCATGGTGACGTGTGTGTGACGATGCAGTCTCCGCAGCTCCTCACGCAGTTTGCCTCTCGTTTCGGTATCAAGAGCGCTCAAGGGCTCATCGAGGAGAAGCACCTCCGGCTCAGTGATGAGCGCCCGCGCGATGGCCACTCTCTGCTTCTCCCCGCCACTCAGCGTTCCTGGATAACGATGAAGTAGGTATTCGATACCGAGAAGCTCGACGAGTTCGGCGATTCGAGCTTCGGATCTGGTCTTGGGGATCTCGCTATACGGCACTCCAAAGCGAATATTCTTGGCGACACTTAGATGAGGGAAGAGGGTGTAGTCCTGGTACACCATGCCCACGCCTCGCAAGCGAGGTGGCAGCTTGGTTATGTCCCGACCGCCGAGAAACAGCTTGCCGCTGTCCGGAAAATGGATCCCGGCCACCGTCTCCAGGAGAATGGTCTTGCCGGCACCGGTAGGGCCGAGAATGACCATGTACTCGCCCTCGTCGATCTCCAGAGACACGTCTTCCAGACGAAAGTCGCCCAAACGCTTGTAGACATTCTCGATCAGGAGCATGCGCGGGGTTCCTAGAAGACCCGGCTGTTGCCCGCAGCTCTTTCGAACACGAACAGAGCGACGAAGGCGATCCCGATAAGTATCGTAGCAGCGGCTACCGCCAGCTGCAGGTCACCACTGGTCATGTTGAGATAGAGTGCGGTAGGCAGAGTCTCGGTGCGCATGTGCGTCGCTCCGGCCAGCATGAGCGCCGCGCCGAACTCCCCCAGCGCCCGACACCAGGCGATAATTGCGCCGGCAACCAGCCCGTTACGAGCCATGGGCATCGTCACTCGCCGGAAGACCTCGAAGTCAGTACACCCGAGCGTCTGGGCTACGTGCTCGTAGCGCGGGTTTATACCCTGAAAGGTCGTCTTCATGATGCGATACATGAAGGGGACGATGACGAAAAACTGAGCCAAGATGATGCCCTGAGTTGTGAATACGAAGCGTACGCCGATGTCGGCCAGGCTCTTTCCAAAATCCGTGGTCCCAAAAAGTATGAGAAGCGCCATCCCGGCTACTACCGGCGGAAGGGCCAGTGGCAGTTGCAGTATGACGTTGATCAGACCCCGGCCCCAGAACCGGTAATGTGTCAGCACATACGCCGTGGGGACGGTGACAACGATGCACAGCGCGGTGGAAGAGACAGTCGTTAGCAGGCTCAGCTTGATGGCAAACTGAATCTCCTCAGAGCGAAGGCTGTCCCAAAGGTCCTGGGGCGTGGTGCGCGTGACGAGACTGAGAAGCGCCCCGGCGAGCAGAAGGACCGTAAGACCACAGAGAGCCCACGCGATCGACCTGAAGCTCAGGTCCATCGCGCGGCCTCTCAGAGGTCTCAGAAGTGCACCTGGCCCGATTCGTTGGTCAGTTGCCCCTTGTTCGCCAGTTTGATTCACTCGCGCGTGGTCATCGTCCAGGCCCCGGGGTCGACTCGGCGCCGTCCTTGATCACCCCTCGTACTCAGGGTTGGGATAAGTCACAAAGCCATGCTTCTCGAAGATGGCCTTGCCCTCCTCTGATACGCAGAAGTCGACAAACTGCTTGGCCGTCTCCGGATACTTCGAGAAGCTCAGAGCCCCGACAGGAATAAGCTTGATGTCGTTTTGGGCTTTGGGTATCTGCACCACCTCGATGCTCTCATCGAACTTGACTGTATCCCACCAGTTGATAGCGGCATCCGCCTGGCCCAGAGATATCTGCGTCATCACTTCATTCATCGTGGGGAACGTAGCGACCACGTTCTTCCAAGCAGCGTCATAGAGACCGGCCTTCTTCAGAATGTCCACTCCGGTCTTGCCAATCGCGGCCACTTCAGGGTCACCCCAGACTAGCTTCACACCATCTCTGGCTAGATCTTCCAGGCTCGTGACGTTGGCCGGGTTACCCTTGGGTACGGTGATCACGGGTATGTGATAGGCGACATTCTGCCGGTAGGTGACGAACCCCTTGTCTTCGGCGGTGTCAAGGTACATCGCCGCGCCCGGCATGAAGGCATCGCCTTCTTTTGCTAGCTCCATCTGGCTCAGTTGTG
>CAZCCL010000041.1:0-5864 GCA_964497095.1 uncultured Gaiellales bacterium
CCACCCCGCCCCCCCAAAAGTTTGGCCGCGGGCGGGGGGCCCCCCACCCCGTCGGGGGGGGGCCGCCCCACTGCCTATCAGCCCAGAAGGCTACCCCTCGCCGGCTCCCGCCGCCCGGTCGCACAACTGGCTGACGTTCAGCACTTCCGCGTCGAGGCCGGCCTGCTGGGCGCCGAACGCGAGCTGCATCATGCAGGACGGGCACTCGGTGGCCACGATCGAGGCCCCGGTGGCACTGATGAAACCCATCTTGCGGTCGATGATGGCGGCCGACGTCTCCGGATGGAGCACCCCGTAGGTGCCCGCGGCTCCGCAGCAGGAGTCCGATTCGGCCGCTTCACGGAACTCGAGACCGGGGAGGGACTCCAAGATCTGTCTGGGTTGGTCCACCACATTCTGATAGCGGCGACCCAGGTGGCAGGGGTCGTGGTAGGTGACGATGGTCGACGGCGCCGCGGCATCGCCGGTAGCGAGCGGGGCGGGCACCCCTCCGCGCTCGACGACGAACTCGCTAAAGCTCCTCACCTTGTCCCTCAAACGCGTCGCCTGCTCCGACCAGCGGGGATCGTCGGCCAAGATCTTCGGGTACTCCTTGAGATGCCCGGAGCAGCTACCACATTCGGAGACGATGGCGTCGAAGCGCTCCAAGTCCCCGAGCCTGCGCAGATTCTCCCGGGCCAGCCGCTCCGCCGCTTCCCGATCACCGTAGCCGTAGGCGGCCAGCCCACAACAGCAGTTGTCGAGCACTTCCACGGCCATCCCCATGCGCTCCAGGACTCGTACGGTCGCTTCTCCCACCTCGGGGAGCACGTAGTTGTAGCCACACGACATCCAATAGCCGACCCGAGGCCTGTCATCGGAAGCGGGTGACGGGCGCTTCGCCAGGCGGTCAGAGAGCAACGGGCCCGGTGTGCCGGCACGGAGATCCAAAGCCCTCTCCAGCTTGGGGTTGAGGAGCCCGACCAGGCCGATCCTCCTTGCGGCATCGGCGAGACCCGTCTTGCGTAGGGCCCAGATACTTCTGACCAGGGCTCTCATGACCCGGGGCCGAGGAAGCAGACTGCGGAACACCCTGCGCTGCCAGAAGCTCCGTCCGAAGCGCTCCGCGTATGCATGGCGGAAAGACCTCACCACCTCATCCGTCTCGAGCGCCGAGAAGCAGCTTTCGGTGCAGGCACGGCACTGTAGGCAGTTGGAGAAGGCGTCCCGCATGTCCGGCCCGATCTCCGTCCTCTCCTCGATGACGTTACGGTAGAGGGCCATCTTGCCCCGGGCGACGTGGCCCTCCCGGCCCGTGGCTCGGAATATCGGGCAGGCGGGCTGGCAGAAACCACACCTGCTACAGGTGGCGACGTGGTCGTAGAGGGCCTGGAACTCTGCGGGTGGGCCGCTCTGGGGCTCGCTCCGAACCTCACTCATCAGATACCACCCACGAAACGGCCGGGATTGAGGACCCTGTGAGGATCGAACCGTTCCTTGATCCGCCTCATGATCTGTAGCGAGGACCCGAGTCCGCCCCAAGCATCGAAGCCCGGGGTTAACCAGGTCAGACCGTCCCGGACGGTGAGCGCACCTTCTGCCGCCTCCGCTTCCCGGCGAAGGTCGGCCAGGAAGGCGGTCAGCCGGGCGGTCACAGCCTCTGAATCCAAGATCGCCTCCGAATCCGACCTCGCCTCCGCATCCGACCTCTCCTCCAAGCCGGGGCCCGCTTCCTGCTCGGGATCCTCCCCCAGGTGCGGCCGCGGTCCCTGGTCTATCAGCAAGTCCAGGGTCCCGCGAACAGCACCGATGCGGTACTCGATCTCCAAATCGCGCGCGTTTGCTCCCGACTCCGCGCCTCGGGCGAGCTCCCAGACCCTGCTGATAGGACAGGTGATCCGAGCCCTGACGCGCTTACCACGAGCAGGGACACTGTCGCTCCCCACATCGGCAAGCGCCCCGTAGAGCGATTCCGCCTCATCCCCCTCTAGTACGGCCAGGGGTTGGAGGCAATACCGGTCCTTCACCTCGTCGACCGACCGCGCCACCGCGGCCCGCTGCCCGGCGAATCCCGCCAGCATCACCGGCTCATCTCCGGCGACCATCAAGTCGGCTCCCGCAAGCCCGCCGGAAGCAGCGGCAAGACGAGCCTCGGTGAAGAACCCGCTCGAGACCACTTCCAGCGCGAGCAGTTGCAGGTAGGAGTCGAGGATCTGGGCGCTTATCTCCCCGGCTCGATCGAGCGACCCGATCGGCAGGATCATCAGGGCCTGGGTCTCGTAGCGGGGGAGCAGACGGAACGTGACATCGGTTATCACCCCCAGCACTCCGAACGAGCCGATGAACAACTTGGTCATGTCGTACCCGGCGACGTTCTTCATGGTCCGCCCCCCGAACTTCACCGGGCTGCCGTCGGCTAGGACCGCGCTGAGACCCAAGACCACGTCCCTCACCCCGCCGTAGCCGGCGCCCCGCGCGCCCTGGTCTCCCGTGGCGACCACGCCTCCCACAGTGGCCGAAGCGGGCCGGCCCGGGTCGAGCGGAAGCACGCGGTTGATGCCCTGGGCCTGCGCGCGCGCCTCGGCCACCGTCGTACCGGCCCGGACGGAGAGGCTGAGATTGTCGGCATCGATGTGGGAGAACCCGCACAGGTCATGAGTGCTGACCACCAAGTCCAAGTGCTCAGGACGATTGCCCCAGCCGATCTTGGTGCCGCCGCCGACCACACATACAGCGAGGCGCTCTTCGTTCGCCAGTGTGAGGACCTGGCCGAGCTGCTCTGAGTCACCGGGCCGGACCTCCAGAGGAGCCCGGATGCCATGGATCGCGACATCGGATCCCCGGCCCACGCGCTCGGAACCGATAATCTGCTCCAGCCGCTGGACGAGCTCTGCCGCCCATTCCTGAGCGGCCGAGACACCCTGGAGTGGCCCGCTAGGCATCGGCTGCAGCCTCCGACCTGGCGGATCGCCCGGATCGCCCGGCTGACCCGGCGCGCGTGACCGGATCCGGAAGCACTTTGCCGGGGTTGGAAAGGCCCCCGGGATCGAAGGCGTCTTTCGCAAAGCCCTGGGCCCTCAGGTCGTTGTCGTCGAAGACGAAATGCATGGCCTCCAGCTTCTCGATACCGATGCCGTGCTCGCCGCTCACCGTACCTCCGAGCTCGACACACATCCGCAGTATATCCAGGCTGGCGGCCTCCGCGTTCTTCCGGGCCGAATCGTCCCGGTCGTCGAACAGCGCGACTGGATGCAGGTTGCCATCGCCTGCATGGAGAACGCAGGAGATCTCGAAACCGTAGCGCCGGTCGATCTCCGCCACCCGGCGGAGGGCTTCGGGAAGTTTCGTCCGCGGCACGGTGCCGTCCATCGACAGATAGCTGGGAGCCAGGCGCGTGACAGCCGCGAAGGCGCCCCGGCGGCCTCCCCGCAGAGCTTCACACTCTGCTTCGTCCGGACGATGGCCTGCAATCCCCGCAGGAGCGGCCTTGAGCTCTCGGTGACGGCCGGACTGGTGGTGCTTGCCAGTAGCGCGGATCACCCGCCGGTGGCCAGCACTGCCAGGATCAGCTCATCCTTGCTGCTGACCGGCTTGGCAAGGTCCGCCTTGTACATGCCCTCAGCGTTGACGAACACATACACACGCTTCAGCAGCCTGCCGCGACTGTCGAACAGCAACGATTCTGCGTCTGGGTACTTCCTCACGAGATCACCGAGGCATTCGCCCACGGTCTCGCCCTCGACACGGATGTCATCCGGGTCACCCGCAAGACGTTGCAGGTCCGGATAGAAGACTTTTACCCTAACGCCCTGACCTTCCGTCAACTCGGCCCCCCATCCAGGCAGCAGGCCAAGATGGGTCTCTTGACCAGCATCTGAGCTATTTGGATCTCGTAACGATTGTTAGGCAACGGAAACGCCCCTTCCACCCCCGCAGTCGCCGCCTGCTCGGCGGTCTCATCGACCTTGAGCTTGTTCTTCGCGTTGACGAAACCGGACCGGGTTTCCCGAGATCCAATCCAGAACGACGGACCTGGACTTCGGCGTGTCTCAGTCACTGCCTAGACTCGACTCTTGCCACGGCCTAACCTCACGGCCGCTCGGTCGGGCGGCAGCTCGATTCCACAACTGCCTAGGATGGCTTCTCAATACCGAACCTCGTGGCATAGTCGTCCAGCATCTTCCAGGTCGCCGTGTCGAGCGGCACCCCCTCCACCAGGGATCGCGCCCGCGCTTCGGCCTCCTTTTCCCCGTGGATATAGATGCGATCGTGCCCCTCCGCCTTGGCGCTCGACCGCACCCCTTCTAGGATCTCCTCCACATGGGCGGCAATGTGAGCCGAATCGCCGAACAGATCGGTGCGCATGGCACCGAAGAAGCAGGCTATGCCCGCGCCCTCGGGGCCGAAGGTCTCCCGGCTCCAGCCGCCCAGGGACATCCCCGCGCACAGCAGCTCCACGAACAGGCCCAGGCCGAAGCCCTTGTGACCGCCTAGTTCCTCGCCGGAGCCGCCCAGGAACAGGTGCCCGCCGTGAGGCATGTCGCTGCGAAAGAGCGTCTGGAAGTGGTGGGTATCGGTGGTGTCGGCGCCAGTCTCGTCCACGGCCCAGCCCAGAGGCATGGGCTTGTTGCGGCGCTCGTACACCTCCACCTTGCCGTGGGCGACCACCGTGGTGGCCATATCCAGCATGAAGTGAGTCTTGCCAGCCGCGGGGATGGCGAAGCAGATGGGATTGGTGCCCATGATCCGCTCAGATCCGAAGGTGGGGATGGCGCTGACGCGGGTGCTGCAGAAAGCCATGCCCATGAACCCTTCGGCGGTAGCCATCTCCGCCCACAACCCAGCCATGCCGAAGTGGTTGGAGTTACGGACGGCGCCGAAGCCCGCCCCCGCCTTCTTGGCCTTCTCCACCACCCGGGACATGGTGAACTGCGCTACGTAGGCTCCGATGCCGTTGTGACCGTCCACCACCAGAGAGAGAGGGGTCTCGTGGACGATCTCGGGTTCCGCCTCGAGGAAGGTGGCCCCACTCTTGATATTGGACTCATACCACGACAGTCGACCTACACCGTGGGAGGGAACACCGCGGGCGTCGGCCTCCACCAGGGCCTTGGAGGTCACCTCTGCCCGCTCCGTCGGGTAGCCCAGTTTCTCGAGCACCTTGACCGTGTAGGTTAGTAGTGCGTCGTAGTGAATGTTCCCCTGGCTCATGTTTCTCCTCCGTCTCCTGCCCTTCTTGTCGAGGGCCGCTGAATCAGTGGTCGAATCTCATGTCCTCCACGACAAGAGGGAGAATCAAACCTCCAGCCGGCAAGATGTTCACCGTGGCTCCAGGGATGTTTCTCGAAACTCGGGCCACAGCGTCTTCAAGGGAGTCTGCATACTCGAAACCCAGGCGAGCGGCCTGCTCAGCGTCAGCGCACTTAGAGACCAAGACCACGTGTACCCGACTCAAGTAGAGCAGCGTGTTATTGATGGCAGAATTGACGTCCATTGGCGCCTCAGGGGCGATGAGCTGTCCACGACTCATGAAATCGAGGGCCAGCCTTCTCGGGTCTCCCTGCGCCAGGGAAAGGGCTTCGCCGAAGGCCTCGAGCATGAACGTGGGAAACCGGCCGCCAAGAATGCGGTCCGCGTAGAGTATCACCGTCCCACCTTTCTTGGTCACCATCGTGGCCGTACCCAGCGGCTTCATAATCTGGGGCCCATTCTCGTAGGGAAAGGATGATACGACCGTTACATCCGCGGCCCGGTCGAAACGGACCCCCAGCTCGTCCTCACATAGGCTGGCCCCAAACCGGTAGGCTTTCTCGAAATGACCCGCGACTATTGCCTTCACGTCTTCATCGGCGTCGTACACCGCATTGACGATGAAGTCGAGCCCA
>CAZCCL010000041.1:5874-20513 GCA_964497095.1 uncultured Gaiellales bacterium
GCCGCCCTCGTAGACCTCAGTGTGAAACGGGTTGTCGACGATGTTGCCGAAGGTCACCCCCTTTGCAGCCGTAAGGGCGAGGTGGTGCCTCTTGATGGTCTCCCAGCCGGCCAAACCCGGATGGACGGCTTTTGCGCCGCCTCCAAACCCATTCCACGGATGCGGAACGATCGAGCCGACAGCGATGCGAAGGTCCGCCGACGTGAACATGCGGTTAACGAGGACTTCTCCGCTGAAGGGCAGTGTCCCTACCGAGACCAGGTCGTGTGCGCGGCAGTCATGATTCGTGAAGCGTACTCTCGAGCAGAGGTCATGGCCGTAGCAGTTGGTGATCTCATCCTCGGCCATCGGCTGGTGAGTCCCCAGAGCGATTAGTACGTCAATCCGGTTGTCATCGACGCCCTGCTCGTTGAGAAAGTCGACGACTGAAGTGAGAATAGTCCTCCGCGGCGTTGGTCGCGTCAGATCGTCGATTGCGATTACCACGTTCTTCTTGCCCTTCGCTAGATCCGCCAACGGCGGGGTTCCCACGGGAGCCTCCAGCGCTTCCCTGATAAGTTGGGACACGGGCTTATCGGTCTTCGCTACCTCCAACAGCGCGTCGTTAATGACCTGCCAGGACTCTGGAAGTCGAAGGCGGACCCTCCTCCCACCATGGCCGATTAGATGCTGATCTGCCATCCGTCGCCTTTCATCTTGCAATGCACCAAGAGCTCACACTCGTGCAAGGGATGCAAGGGCAGCGAGCCCCAACGGCACTCAGTGTACGTCTATCAACTTCCGCGGACATATCTACCAGGCTCTATCTGGTCCCCGTACTCGCCTCTGGCAGCTTTGATCCTTGCGATGGCCTGGTCCCAGTAGGCAAAAAGCTCTTGAGGGGTCTGAGCGTCCATCTTCGCGAAGAAAGCCTTGGTCCGCTCGATCTTTTCGATCCACTTAGTACAGCGGAAGGTGAACAGATAGGTGTAATCCGCTTCCGCGAAGTTCTCACCCAGGTGCTTCTTGAACAGGACAATCAAATCCTGGTATTTGGGAATCTTGCCCGTTGGGGTGTCAAGGGCCTCTAACTCACCATGGATTCTCCTCTCTGCCCAGTGCAGCCATACTTTCTTCGCCAGTTTGCCGGTCATGAACTCGCCATCGGGTCCCCGCATGAAGTAGTTCATACTGAAGATCTTGGGAGCAACCTTGACGCTTTCACCGAATGCGATGTTGTTCATGGTGTAAGCGCTCAGGGGGTAGGACAGAAAGTCCATGTTGGCCATAGGGTCGCTGGTGCGTACCCCTGCAGCGCCCAGGGTGGCAGTGGTGGTTTCTGACTCCAGGGTCGCAGCCTTAAGCAGGATCCCATCCTTCCAGTCTGGAGATTCTTCCACCGCCACGGTGGTGTGGCTGTCACGACCTCCGTAAAGAATGCCCTCAACCTTGACCCCCTCCTTCGCCTCGAAGCCTTCCCTGTCGATGTTCGCGAGGTAGTCCAGGCGCATGGTATATCGGGCATTGCCGTGGGCGAGGCCGACTTCATTTCCCTTGGCGTCTGTGAGGCCTTTCCGCCACTGTCCGAAATGGTTGTGTCCTTCGGTCGGGGCTTTCACGCCCATGCCCAGCCAATAAGGCCTCTTGTCGCGGCCGAGTAGGACGTTCGAGAAGATGATCTCCTGGTCCTTCATCAAGTTCTCGAAAATGACCGGGTCATCCTCGGCATTGACATCCTGGATGATGCCGAACATGCCGAACTCGACGTTGACTGCACGAAACTCCCCATGGAGATTGCGAAAGTAGGCAATGTCGTCGCCCACGATCTTTTCTCCTGGAATCATGGCAGTGGAGGTTTTTCCACAGGCCGAAGGGTAGGCGCCACAAAAATAGGTCTTCCGCTTCCTGTCTTCGTCAACAGCGGCCATGATGAACATGTGCTCGCATAGCCAGCCTTCTTCCCCGGACTTCTTGATGGCCAGGCGCATGGCATGTTTCTTCAAGCCGATGGAGTTGCCCCCGTACTGGTTGTTCATGGAGTAGACGATGTTGTTCTGGGTATCGATATAGATCCGGCGCTTATCCAGATTGATGGTTTTGCCGCTAGAATCAAGAACGCCTGCAGAGTGGATGAACTGGAAGAATCTCCCCTTTTCGGCATCTTTCAATCTGAGGAAATGGGCATAGGCGGAGCGGTACAGGATGAACTCGGAGTGCGCGACATACCAACTGTCTGTGAACTGAACGCAGGGGATGGTGAAGAGACTCTCCGTCGGGCCTTCTGAAAGGAACTGCACCACAGCGTCCTTCCCTTGCATGATGCCCTTCGAAATCGCCATGATTTCAGCGTATCCGTCTTCATAATCGATGGAGTTAAGGCCCTTCATACTCTGAAGGTTTTCCTTGTAGACCATGAACTTGGTGTTGTTCTTGTCACGGCCCTGGTCGCCGTAGCCATCCCAGTGGATGGTTTGCTCGAGAAGAGCCATCCTCCGCTCCTCACCCTTGGCAACCGCCTGATCACGGACATGCTGGATATCCTGCTCACTGTCACCGCAGACGTAAATGGAGGCCGGAGCGCAATGCTCGGCAAAGAAGCCAACGAATTCGGTGACCTTAGCATTGTCAAGGGCCGCAAGCTTGCCGTAACTCTCACTGCTCATTTTGCTCTTCAACAAACCATCGTAATCCGCGGTCACGGCATCTCCTCACAAATCGCATCTTGAAGCAGAAAAAGTCTACCGGGCCACCCTCTGGCCGACGCCGTTTCAGCACTACCTTCTTACCAAGTCGTTCAGGCATTCACCGACGGTCTCGCCCTCGACGAGGATGTCCTCCGGGCTATCGAAAAGACGTTGCAGTTCCGGATAGAAGACTCTTACCCTAATCCCCTGACCTTCGGTCAACTCTGTCCCCCGTCCGGGCCGCAGGCCAAGATGGCTCTTTTGACCAGCGTCCGGGCTATCTGGATCTTGTAGCGATTGTTGAGGAGCGGAAACGCCTCTTCCATGCCCGCATCCGCCGCCTGCTCGGCGGTCGTCACATCGACCGGTCGGCCGACGAGGTGGTCCTCGGCCCCGGTAGCTCGGAAGGGGACACCGTAGACCGAGTTCAGGCAGATGCGGGCCGACTTCACCGCACCATCGGCGATATCGAGCGCCGCGGCGCAATTCACGATGGAGAAGTCGATGGACTTCCTGGGGGCGAACTTGATGAAGCTGGACCGGGTGCCCTCACTCAGCCGAGGCACCTCCACCTCGAGGACCATCTCACCATCGTGCAGCACCGTGCTCTTGTCCACCCCTACGGAGAAGAAATCCTCGGCCGCGATGACCCTGTCCGAGGTCCTGACCGTTGCCCCCAGGGCGACCAGCACCGGAGCCAGATCCGAGGAGTTGACGGCCACGCAGCCGCAGTTGAAGCAGCGGCCGGCCTCAGTCTCCACCGCACCCAGGTCCAAAGTGCCGGTCTCCTCGACGTTCAGACCTCTCAGCCGCTCGGTCAACGAGAGCTCGGGCACTTCCACCCTGCTGCTCGGTTCCAGGCAGGAGCCGCTGAACGTCTCCCCAAGGACGCAGACCGGGGCTTCTTCTTCCTCTTCTTCCGTCCTACCCAGCAGGTAGCGATCTATCGACCGGGCCGCGTCTCGACCAGCGCTCACCGCTTCCGCGACCGTGGCCGGTCCCGTGACGAAGTCACCCCCGGCGAAGACGCCTCCCCCCAGAGAGAAGCCGGCTCCTTGGATCTTGAGCTTGTTCCCTTCGTCGACCGATCCGGCCGGAAGGAAGGAGTAGTCCGGCTTCTCGACGATGGCTTTTATCACGGCGTCACAGCGGACCGCGTACTCCGAGCCCTCTATCCGCATGGGGCGGGGCCGGCCGCTCGCGTCCAGCTCTCCCAACTCCATCCGGCAGCAGGTCAGCTCCACCCCGCCGGTCTCCTCCTCGGCTCCCACCGGCTGCGTCAGGAACTCGAACCTGACCCCTTCCTGCTCCGCTTTCTCGACCTCCTCGTCCAAGGCGGGCATCTCGTCCTTGGTCCTCCGGTAGAAGACGACCGGCTGGGCGCCCAGTCTCAGCAAGGAGCGGGCTACATCGATAGCGGTGTTACCGCCGCCGATGACCCCGATCGTCTTCCCGGCCACGTCTTGAGGCTCCAGGTACGCGCTCCTCAGAAAGTCCGTGCCGGACATCAGGCACTGCTCTCCTGAGATCCCGGCTTCTGTTTCCTGCCAGGCCCCCGCCGCCACGAACACTGCATCGTGACTTGCCGCCAACTCGGCGAACGTGTCCCTGTCGATCGTCGTTCCCAGCCTCAACTCCACGCCGGTGGCAACGAAGGCTTCGACCTGCTTCCGCAGGATGTCTCTCGGAAGACGGTATGGCGGTATCCCGTAGGCCAGCAGGCCGCCCGCCTCCGGCATGCGCTCGTAGATAGTCACCTCATGTCCGGCCTGCCGGAGATAGTGGGCCGCGGAGAGCCCGGCCGGCCCAGAACCTATCACCGCCACCCGCTTCCCGGTCTCCCGACGAGGAGCTCGGTAGAACTCACCGGAGTTCTCCAGGACATGATCTCCCAGGAACCGCTCGACCTCCCGAATAGAGACGGATTCGTCGAACTCGCCCCGAGCGCAATCGGTCTCGCACCAGTGGGGACAGACCCGCCCCGTGACGGCCGGGACGGGATTGGTCTCGAGCAGTATCGCCCCCGCCGAGGCCAGATCGCCTTCCCGGATCTTCTCCAGGTACGAAGGTATGTCGATCCCGTTCGGGCAGGCTCGGGAGCAGGCCGTAGCCTCCACCCGGGCGGCGCCGAAGATGGAATGGTAGCGCGCGTCTCCGGTCAGCGCGTAGCAGGCCTTGCCCCCTTTTCTCAGGCAGTGGAAAAGGTTGTCCTGGACCCAGTAGTACCAGCAGCGGTTGTTCTGGCAGATATTGCCGGCGACCGTCCCCATCTCCCGGATGTGGGGGGAAGCCGTCTTGCGGGCGGCCTCGGCCAAAGCGGGATAGTCCTTCTGCACGGTCTCGTCCGTCGCCAGGTCTTCCAGCCTGGTCAGCGCTCCCACCAGGAGCCTGTCCTCCTCCTCGCGGACGTAGTCCAGGCCGGGGATGTTCTTGATATCGACCAGAATCTCGGGGTAATCAGGGAGGATGCCGTCCTTCATCTCGCCCAACAGATCGGTACCGCCGGCGATGATGCGGGCTTTGCCGCAGGACTCCCGCAGGATAGAGGTGGCTTCTTCTATGGACTGGGCGCTGACGTGCCTGAACGTCTTCATTTGCGGCCTCCCCGGCTAAGCCTTACCCAACGCCTTGAGCACCCTCTCGGGTGTCACCGGAAACGTTTCCGGCCACACACCGATGGCGTTGTGGACGGCCGGCCCGATCAGGGCCGGCACCACCGTAGCCACGTCTTCGCCGATGCCGACTGTGCCGTACGGGCCGTAGCCCATCCCCGTCTCCACCATGATCGTCTCGATATCGCCGTAATCCATCATCGTGGGGATCTTGTAGTTGAGAAGGTTGCCGTTCAGCATGACGCCGGTTCGCTCGTCGTAGACCACCTCTTCGGTCATACCCCGGCCGATACCCATGATGGCGCCGCCGTAGGCCTGGCCTTCGCAGCCGTCCCAGTTGATGACCTTGCCCACGTCGTTCACCGTCACGATCTTGGTGATGTCGACCTCTCCGGTCTCCGTGTCGACCTCGACTTCCATGAAATGAGCCTGGCGACAGAAACGCAGCCGCACTCCTAGGTAGGTTCCCCGTTGGATCTGCCACCCATGATCGAACACAGGCGGGGTGCCCCGCAACGGATACGCAAGACCTTCTTTTCCCGCATATATCGGTTCGCCGATGGGGCTGGTTATCGGGCCCATGGCTCCGCTGGGGCCGATGAAATCGGCGATGGTCATGCTGTTGTCGGGATTGGCCTTCTCGAAGATCACGCCCCCCTTGACGTCGAGTTCTTCCGGTTGTCTATCGGGAAAAGCCGACGGGTAGCTCGCCAGCTGCGTCACGCAACGAGGGGCGACGGCAAGCTCCAGGAGTTTCTGCTTCAAGATCCGAGCGGCGTTCCTCGCAGCCCAGCCGTTCACGGACAGGTTGGTAGACGTATCGGGAGTCATGGCAAAGAAGCCGGCGTCGTCCATGTGCTTGAAGCGGACGGACTCTACCGGCACTCCCAGCTCGTCGGCAGCGATCTGGCAGTAGGTCGTCTCCGCGTTCACCCCACAATCACAACGGCACCCGAGTATCGTCACCGAACCGTCGTTGCGCTCGAAATACATCCCGATCTCGCTCGACCCGGCCGAATCGTCCCACTCGTGGGTCCAGGTGAAGCCGAGCCCGTGCATCTTGCCGTTGGGCAACATCTTCGTGCCGGGCGCATGCCACTTTTCGTCCCAGCCGATGGATGTCTTGCCCTTCTCCACGCACTCCCTCAGGCTATCCCTGACAGGAAAGCCAAGCTCGGCCTTCTTCGCGTTCAGCCATTCCATGTCGTGCCCTTCGGCGCCGTCGTTAAGAAGCGACACCTCGACCGGGTCCATCCCCAACTCGTCGGCCACCCGATTGAACACCAGATTCACCGTGTAACAATTGATGTTCATCTCACAGCGAGTGGGGACAGTGTGACCCTTGTTGACCCAAGCCGCCTCGGTCCTACCGTGGATGTGCGGGATCTTGGTGTTCTCAATAAGGTGCGCCACGATGCCGAAAACCGGCATGTCCTGGTTGAGAGTCACGCCCCGTTCCGATACCGCGGTGATGGTCCCGTCCAGCTTGAATCCCACCTTGACGTAAAAGACGCCGGCGTCCATGTTGCCGCCGTAGAAATCCTCACGGCGATTGAAGGCCCATCTGACCGGCCGGCCCGTCCGCTTCGCCGCCACCGCCGCACAGTAGAGCCCCCCGAGATTCCACGCCATCTGGCTCCAACCACCGAAGCTGGCCCCCTGGTAGAGACAGTGGACATCGATCTTGCTCATGGGGATGCCACCAAACCAGAGGGAGATGGCCCGCTTGGCGATATGGGGGCGCTGCTGCTTCACCCAGACTTCGGCGAAGTCACCGTTCCATCTCCAAACCCCGCAAGGACGCTCGGGGCCGACCCAGGTATTGAGCCCGAAGGTCCACTTGAACTCGATGACTTTGTCGGCCTCGGCGAAGCCCTTCTCCACATCTCCGTGCCCCTCGAGATACACCGTGCGCACGTTGGATTTAGGAGATTCTTCGGGATTGGTGAGAGGAGCGTCGGGCTCTATAGCCTTCTCCACGTCGAGGACGAACGGACGTTGCTTCCACTCCACCTTGATGGTCTTGAGCGCGTTCTCCGCGATCTCCTCGCTATCGGCAACCACGAAAGCCCCGCACTCTTCTCCCTGGAAATAGGCCACCCGGGGAAGAGGGGGCACATCGTTCACCTCATGACCGCCCAGGCTGGCACCCTCCGGCAGATCGGAGTCGTCATATCGAAGCACGCAGCGCACGCCGGGCAGCCTTTCGGCCTCGGAGGTGTCCATGCTGACGATCTCGGCGTGAGGATACGGCGAGGTCAGGAACCGGCCGTACAGCATGCCGGGTAGTTGTACGTCGATGGTGTACCGGGCGGCCCCGATGGCCTTCTCGTAGCCGTCGTTGCGCCGGACGCCCCTCTTGCCGATGACCTCGTAGCGCTCGAGTGGATAGGGATCCGCGACCTTGTTGTCGAAGGCCTCCAGCATCCGCTGCCTCTGATCCACCTTCTTGATCTTCTCACCCACGCTCGCCACCCCCTTTCATGGAGGCGGCCACCGGCGCGCCGGCGCCGGTCGGACTTGCCGTAGCCGGGACACCGCCCGTCTCCACCAGTCCCCGTAGTACCGCGGCCGCTTCCTGAATGGCCTTGATGTGCGCGGGATAGGTCCCGCAGCGGCAGAGATTGCCCACCATGGCTTCCTTGATCTCGTCTACCGTCGGGTCCGGGTTCCGGTCCAGAAGCGCCTTGGCGGTGACGATGAAGCCCGGGGTGCAGAAACCGCACTGCATGCAGCTATGCTTCACATAGGCTTCGATGAGCGGATGGTTGGCTTTGCTTATACCCTCGATGGTCTCCACGCTCTTGCCGGCACACTCGATGGCCAGGATCATGCAGGATAGGACCGGCCTCCCCTCGATGATCACGGTGCAGGCGCCGCAGGCCCCTTCGCCGCAGAACTCCTTGGTCCCGGTCAGACCCAGTATTTCGGCGAGCACGTACTGCAGCGTCCATTGCGGTTGCACCGGGACCGTGTAGGACTCACCGTTCACCATGAGGTCCACGGTGGCCTCGACGACTGCCGTTCTCTCCCCCGCTATCAACATATTCAGTGACCCCCATTCGGAATATGCTTCCACCCGGTCTCGTGACTCATGCACACGAGCGGTGAAGACGACTGTGCCGAAATGATACGGCATATTGCCGGGCTCTTCGTGCCATCTGGCACGTACGACGCCCCGTCTGTTCCACTTATGCGTTCCTTCTCATGGTTGCTGCGAAGTATTACAATCTCGTATAGATGGAACTCGATCTTTTCAAGTCTTTCGTCGCCGTGGCAGAGGCACGAAGTTTCAGCCGAGCCGCGCGGGCCACGCACTCCACCCAACCCACCCTCAGTCGTCAGATCGCCCGCCTGGAGAGCGAACTCGGTACCAGGCTTTTCGAGCGATACGGACGCCATGTGGAATGCACGCCGAGCGGGGAGCTGCTACTGCCCCTCGCCCAAGCCATCATCACCCGGGCCAACGATGCCGTCAGTCTCATCCGCGAACAGGCAGGCGCCGGGCCAAGCACGGTGAGATTGGGGGCCACCGGCAGCGTCTTCGCCCATCTGCTGACGCCGGCCCTGGCGTCGTTCTCCGCTGCCTACCCAAACGTGAGCATCGACCTGGTGGAGAAGCACGACGCCGCCTGCGAGGACGCGGTCATCAGCGGCGAGCTCGACTGCGCCGTCATGACCCCGTGGGGATCGGCCCGCACCGCCACCCACCACCTGCTCACGGAGGAGATCCGTCTGGTGGTCCCTCGGGGCCACCCGCTTGCGACGCACCCGGCGGCAGCATTGAGCGCGCTCGCGAACGAGTCCATACTGCTTCCGCCGAGCACGATGAACGCCAGCAACATAGCCGCCGACGCCTTTCGACGGGCGGGCTTCGAGCCCAGATTCTCCTACCGGGCCACATACCCGGAGCTGACCAAGGCCCTGGTGAGAAGAGGTCTGGGGGTCGCACCCATGCCGATGATCCTACTCGCGCCGGAGACCCTCGACGGACTGGTCGCCATTCCCTTCGAAGAGCCGATCGCCCGGGACCTCGTCCTCATCTATCCCCGGGACCGCCCTCTACCCGCAGCCGCGCGGGCCCTCATGGTACACATCCGCACGGGTGTCTCGGAAGAGGGCGACGGTGCGGCCAAGCGCCGGACGCGTGAGGCCTGAGTCGGCAGCTCCTGGAGCCCCGCGGTTCGTTCGCGATCCGGATTATTCCCATCGACGAGCCGCCATGGTAGCCTGATCCCACTATGAGCAAGCCTGACACATCCAAACTCATCGTGACCGAACTGAAGATGCCGGAGGCCAAGCGTCGGATCGCCGAGGAGTATTCGAAGTACGCCTTTCGCATACTCTGGATGGACGACGATGTGGTGGAGGGGGCGTTCCATATGAACACCTCCTGGTTCCTAAGACCCACCCAGAAGACCATCGAGGACAAGCCTCACGTCCACGACACCGACGAGATCATCGGCTTCTTCGGCAGCGATCCGGACGATCCCTACGACCTCGGCGGCGAGGTGGAGATCTGGCTTGAGGACGACAAGCATGTCATCGACCGCACGGCCATGATCTTCGTCCCGGCCGGCATGAAGCACTGCCCATTGGTGCTGACCCGCGTCGACCGGCCCATCTTCCACTTCACCATCGTCACCGGCGGCCGGTACGAAAAGGACGAGAGCGGCGGTTCTTCTACGGGGTGACGGGCCGCGGTAGGCGCGCCCGACGACCGAGGTGGGCACACTGGTGGCCGGGGCGGCGGGGGGCATCATCGGCGCCCGAAACCGCGGCTCAGAACATGCCGTTGGGGTTGGCGGAGGTCTCCGGGATCTCCTGGATGGCGTCCCAGTGCTCGACGATCTTGCCTGCTTCCACCCGGAATATCTCGATGATCGCCCGGCCCCGCGGATGGGGTGGACGCATGGAATGCACGTGCAGGATCACGTGGTCCCCATCCGCGAACACCCGCTTCACCTCACTGTGGGCGTCGGGATACTCGACCTTGAGCCAATCGATGAAGGCGGCCAGTCCCTCGGGGCCCTCGGCCACCATAGGATTGTGCTGGCGGTAGTGATCTCCGATGTAGGGACGGGCCGTGGCGAAGTCCTTCTTGTTGATGATGAGGTCGTAGAACTCGAGCACGACCTGCTTGTTGGCTTCAAGATCGGAGCTCATGCCGGCACCATCCTCTCTGGGTGATCTTCCTATCAACTTCCCCCCAGGCCCCCAGGGACTGCGGAGACCCGGCTACCGCTTCCCCCACTTCTTGCGGAATTCCTGAGCTGCATCACCTACGATAGGCGCTCCGTGAGCGAAACAGGCCGTATCGAACTCCAGGTCCCCCAGTGCACGCAGATCTTCCAGGCCTCGGGCCACGCTCTCGTAGATCGGGGACAAATCGAGGCCTTCAACGTTATTGGCCGCGTCGCCCACGAACAGAACGCCTCCGTCCCCTTCCCAGAGAAAGACTAGATGCCCCGCGGTATGTCCCGGCGTCCCCACTGCCTTGATACCCCCGGCCACGGGGATCGTCTCACCGGGTTCGACTTCCTTGTCGACGGTGGCGGGCTCGTAGGTGGTGGGCCCGTGTTCGATCACCTCGGCGGTGAAAAGCTGATGTTTGAGACCGGGAGACGTCTCATAAGGCCGGAAGGCCTCTCCCTCCCGCACTCGCTGCGCGTCTTCTGGATGCATCCAGGCAAGCGCCCCGGTGGCCTGCTTCAGCCCGGCCAGACCGCCGGCGTGATCGGGGTGGCAGTGCGTGACGAGGATGTCGCGGATCTCCTCCGGGCTACGGCCAAGTGACCTAACCGCCTCGACGATGCGAGCCGAGGATTCGGGAAAACCGGTGTCGATCAGGGTCAGGCTTTCCGGCAGCGCTATAAGGAAGACATTCATGCCCTCCGCGTCGATGCGGTAGACGTGGTCCGTTACTTGCTCGATCAGCTTCTCAGTCACGTATCGGCCTCCGGTGGGAAAGGATCACGGATCTCCATAGATTGTGGGACATCCCATAGATATCACGTTTTTGTCGCATTTCGAACGTTATACTTGTCATCCCCGTACAGATACAGGGAGAGATCCGTGGAGAACCCGTCATCGCGTCCTGTCTCATGAGCGTACCCGGGCTTTCCGAATATGGCTTCGTCCTGCCGCGCGGTGGGCTCGCCCGCGACGCGGACGAGGCCGCGCTTCTCGCCGCCGAGATCGGGTACCCGGTCGCCCTCAAGATCGCTTCGCCGGACATCCTGCACAGAACCGACATCGGGGGCGTAGAGCTGGGCCTCGATTCCGAGGAAGCCGTGCGAGCGGCTTTCCGGAACATCTCCGCGGCCGCCCGGACACGGGCGCCGGAAGCACGCATCGAGGGGGTGCGGGTTGAAGAGATGGTCGCCGGAGGGTTCGAGATCATCATCGGCCTCAAACGCGACGCTCAGTTCGGCCCGGTCATCATGTTCGGACTGGGAGGCATATTCACTGAACTGCTGGAGGATGTGAGCTTCCGAGTGCTGCCGATCAGCCGCGGCGACGCGCGCCGGATGGTCACCGAGATCAGGGGAGCGCCCATGCTACAGGGCTATCGAGGACAGTCCCCGGTGTCACTCGAGCTACTCGAAGACCTCCTGCTTGGCGGGGCGCGCCTCGGCCTCGATCTCGGGGAACGGCTGGACTCGATAGACCTCAATCCTATAGCGGTCTGGGAAGCGCATCATCGAGTGCTCGACTACAAGGTGCTGACACGCGACGTGCAAGTAGCCAACACCCAGGCAACGGGGGTCCAAACAGCCGCCGCCCAAACGACCGACGCCCAAACCGCTACCGCCCGGACAACCCCCGCCCACACAACCACCGCGCGCGAGAGCGACCTACCGGCTCGAGCTGCGGACATCTCCCATCTCGCCACCTTCTTCGAAGCCCGCTCGGTCGCACTTGTGGGCGCTTCGGCCACGCCGGGCAAGATCGGCCACGCCGTCCTCGACAGCCTGGCGAAGCACCAGTATGCGGGCGAGGTCTTCCCCGTCAATCCGAGCAAGAAGTCCATCCTCGGCCTGCGGGCCTATCCCACCTTGAGCTCGATCCCCCGCCCCGTCGAACTGGTCGTGTGCACTATCGACCTGACCGCCGTTCCGGGACTCATCAGGGAATGTGCAGTCCGAGGAATCCACAACCTGGTGGTTGTTTCCGGGGGCGGTAAGGAGCTGGGCGGAGACAGAGCCGCCTTGGAGGCGGAGATCCACCGTTTGGCCCGCGACTTGGATGTCCGCGTCATCGGTCCCAACTGCATAGGCGTGTTCGACGGAACCACCCGTCTGGATACCTTCTTCCAACCTCAGAAGCGCATGGCCCGGCCGCCCTCCGGGCACGTTGCCATGCTGAGCCAGTCCGGCACAGTGGGCATCGCCTTCCTGGAAGACGCGGCCTCTTTCGGCGTGAGCAAGTTCGTCAGCTACGGGAACCGGGTCGACGTCGACGAAGCCGACCTGCTCAGTTTCTTGGGAGACGATCCCGAAACCAGCGTAATCGCGCTGTACGTAGAGGGGTTCGAAAACGGACGCGGCTTCCTGGATGCCGCGCGGCGGGTGACCGATCGTAAGCCGGTGGTGGTATTCAAAGCGGGTAGGACGCCTGCGGCGTCCCAGGCGGCACTCAGTCACACGGGGTTCTTCGCCGGTACCCACAAGGTGGTCGAAGGTGCCCTCCGACAGGCAGGAGTGATCGGGGTCAACAGCTATGAGGAGCTGGTGGCGGTGAGCAAGGCCTTGGCCCTTCAGCCCCGAGCCAAAGGCAACCGAGTGGCCATGATAGGGAACGGCATCGGGACTACCGTGCAGGCCCTCGACATCCTCGGCGCCTTCGGTCTGGAACTGGCCACGCTTGCGCCCACGACCATCGCCCGCCTGACCGAGGTCTACCCTTCCTTCTACGTCGTTCAGAATCCGCTGGACGTGACCGGCTCCGGCACGAGCGCCGACTACGAGATCGGTATCCAGATGCTCCTTGACGACCCCGGAGTGGATATCGTCATGCCTTGGATGGTGTTCCAGGACGCGCCCCTGGGCGAGGACATCCCGGAGAAACTGGACCGCCTGAACCAGGCCTCGACCAAACCCATCCTGGCGGCAGCCACCGGGGGAGAGTTCACCCAAGTCATGTCGGCAGAGATCGAGGCCCGGGGGATCCCGGTGTTCCACTCGGTGCGGGACTGGGTAGCCGCCGCCCGGGGACTTGCCTTCGGCGCCGGAACCGCCTGACCCGCGGGCGTCGGACAGGGGTCAGGAGCCGGAGGCCACCCAGTTGTCTACCCGCAAACCGGGATAGCCGGCAAAATCGATCTCGTTGTTCGTGACCAGCGTCACGTCGAGCGCGATGGCATGGGCGGCGATCAGCTTGTCCAGGGCATCCCTCTTCTTCTTGCTGGTCGCCCGGCGGATCGGACCATAGATCAGTGCCGCCTCAGTGTCGAAGGGCTGGGCAGGAATGTCTTCGAGCAGCCCATCGAGCGCCCTCCGATTCTGGTCTTCGTTCTCGCCAGAACAGGCGACACCGTATTCGAGCTCGGCCAGGGTGATAGCGGAGATCACCACCTCGCCCACGAAGCAGCGGGCAAAACGCCCAGCCACCTCGGGCGGCTGCTGCTTCAGTAGGTAGATGCACATGTTCGTGTCGAGCATATAGCGCGGTTTCAAAGCGGTTTCCGCTCAGGCTCCACATTGGTGCCACGCCCGGCCGTCATGAAGTCGGCCGAGAACTCCGTGAACCTCATCAGAGCCTGATCGAGCGAGCGACGAGCAGGACGGATGCGCAGTTCGTCTCCGACGCGCTCGATCTCGACCTCCAGGTCCGACCGTTCGTAGGCCAGTTCGGCCGGGATGCGCACGGCCTGGGAGTTGCCGTTCCTGAATACCTTGGTACGAGCCATGGCGAGCCCTCGTGGTGTGTACACGTACATCCTATCCCTCCCCGAGGAGACCGTCAAACCACGCGGAGAGACTACGAGTCATCAGGGGGAAACCGATCTAGGTCTTAGGACCGAGATCGCACAACGAAAAGTCGCGGGCAGATTCCGAACGCTGCCTGCTCCACCTGCGGAGCCCGCCTTCGGTGAGCCCTTCAGCGTTTCCCGGCATACGCCGTCCACTGTTTGGCCATCTTCACCCAGAGGTCCCCCATGATCGCCAGCCCGACCACCGCGGTGAGGGCCAGCCTCCTGATGTCAACGATCGGCCGTACCTCGACACCTTCGGGACCGATGACGATCGCGGCCACAGGGCGTGCGGCAGAACCGCCGCCACCGCCTCCTCCTCCGCCGGCACCCTCGGGGGTCGCTTCACCGGGAGTACCTTCCTGTGTCAAGCTCGGCCCCTGCGAAGCG
>CAZCCL010000042.1:0-20060 GCA_964497095.1 uncultured Gaiellales bacterium
CGCCAGCGTCGAGTTCAACCGCTACGACCTGATCTATCAGACGTCCGGGGGAGGTGGGGGATGGGGAGACCCCCTGGAGCGCTCGCCGGAGCTGGTGGTGCGGGAGTTGAACGACGGCCTCATATTCGTGGAATCGGCCGAGAACGTCTACGGAGTGGTCGCGACCAAAGCCTCCGACGGCGACCTCTACGTGCTGGACGCCGACAAGACGGCTGGGCGGAGGAAGCAGATCAAGAAAGAGCGTCTTGCCCGGGCTATCCCGACCAAAGAGTTCCTGGCCAAGGAACGGGAGAAGGTGGTCGCGGGCGACTTCGCTCCCATCGTAAGGGAGATGTACAACGACAGCTTCAACAACTCACCGCGATTCTTGCAGGAATACCGAGAGTTCTGGGAGCTTCCCGAAACCTTCGTGGGATTCTAAGGAAGGAGAGAACGACAATGGCAGGCAGAAAGACCGCATGGTCCAAAGACGTGCTTCGCGATCTCTCCGACGGGAACCTTGACCTTCAGGTCCTCCTGGAGATGCAGCGGGGCGATAAGGAAGACGATCGGTTCGAGGCGATGCTGGCCATAGAGCAAGAGAAGGTGGAGTGGCCGGAGAAGATCCTGGTGCCTATGGGAGAGCATCTGTACGTGGTGGAGAAGGGCGCGGACCGCATCGTCAAGTGCAGCTGCGGTCATGAGTTCGGCGACTACCGCCAGAACTGGAAGCTGAGCGCGGCGGTATACGTTCGGGACACCGAGGAGAGCCTGGGTGAGATCTATCCGGGCCCCCGGAAATGCGACGTCGAGTGGATGGGACTCCGGGAGTACTACTGTCCGGGTTGTGGCACGGTCCTCGATATGGAAGCCGTGCCTCCGGGCTACCCCGTCGTGTTCGATTTCCTACCGGAGCTCGACTGAGCGTCTCCGTAGGAGAGTGAGCACCATGGAGAAGGTGATAGTCACCTGCGCCATAACCGGGGGTGCCTCCCCGGCGGGCAATCCCTATCTGCCCAAGACCCCGGCGGAACAAGTGACATCGGCGGTAGAGGCCGTGGGGGCCGGGGCTTCCGTGATCCACATCCACGGCCGGAATCCCGAGACCGGTATGCCGGACTCGGACGCGCGGTTCATAGGCGAGGCGTTGGCGGGCCTCAGGAAAAGGTGCCCCGGCGTCATCGTCAACGTCTCTACCGGGGGCTCGGGAAAGCGCTACGACGGCGACCATCTCTTTGAGGAGGTCCCGAAGGAGAGCGTCAAAGGGCGGATCCAGATCATCGCCGATCTGGCCCAAGACCCGGAGACCAAGCCCGATCTGGCCTCGTTCAACGCGGGGTCGCCCGTCATCGACATCTACAGCAGGAGCAAGCAGGACTGGGTGCTCAAGTTCGTGATGGTACACACCTTCAACGACATGGCCTACATGGCCCAGGTCATGCAGGAGAACGGGGTGAAGCCGGAGTTCGAGTGCTATGACGTGAGCATGATCAACAACGTGCTTACGCTGAAGGAACTGGGATACGTGACCGCGCCCCTCTATTTCCAGTGCGTCATGGGCATCATGGGGGGCATCCCGGCCACGCCGGACAATCTCCTGCACATGGTGAGGCAGATCCCTCCCGAGTATCCCTGGTCGGTGTGCGCGGTGGGCGCATCTGAGTACCCCATGGTGACCATGGGCCTGATCATGGGCGGGAACGTGAGAGTGGGATTCGAGGACAACATCTATCTGAACCCCGGCGTTCCCGCGAAGTCCAACGCGGAGATGGTCGAAAAGGCCGTCAGGCTGGCAGGGGAGCTGGGAAGGGAGGTCGCTTCTCCGGAGGAAGCACGTAAGATCCTAGGATTGACAGACTAAGCGATCGGACGGCGCACGGGGCACCGCCTGCCCGGTGCGGGCAGGCGGTGCCCCGCCGACTGAGGAAGGGGGAAGAGTGACCAGACTGTCGGGCAAGGTCGCGGTGATCACGGGAGCCGCCTCTGGAATCGGCTTGGCGGTCACGCAGCTTTTCATTCAAGAAGGGGCGCGGGCGTTGGCCATCGACCTGGATGCCGCCGCACTGCGAGAGGCTGCCGAGGCCGTAGGCGACAACGTCACGCCTTATGTGGCCGACGTCACCGATGAGACCCAGATGAGCCTCGCCATGGCGGAGGCGGTGGGCACGTACGGGGGCATCGATATCGTTCTACCTAACGCCGGTATCTTCGGCGTGCAGGCGCCGCTCGAGGAGTATCCGGTCGACAACTTCGAAAAGGTGATGCACGTAAACGTCACCGGGGTGCTCGTCACCATCAAGCACGCTGTTCCTCACCTGGTTAAGCGTGGCGGCGGCAGTATCATCATCACCTCTTCGGTGGGTGCGATCATCGGGAACGAGGGGGCCTCCGCCTACACCGCCAGCAAGCATGCCTTGACCGGGATCATGAAGGTGGCCGCGCGGGAACTGGCCCCGAACAACATCCGGGTGAACACCGTCAATCCGGGTTTGGTCGACACTCCCATGATGCGCATCGTGGAGGCCAGCATCTTCCCGGAAGATCCCCTGCGGGGCCGGGAAATGCTCCAGTCGGCGACATTCTTCAAGCGTTTCGTGCGACCGGAGGAGGTGGCCGAGCTCATGGTCTTTTTGGCGTCCGACGCGGCCGTCAACTGCACCGGGGGCATGTATATGATCGACGGGGGCATGCAGTACGGGGGAGGCCACGAATAGCGTGGCGGACGTTGCGGCACACACGGGGCCCTACCGAGGGTCCTGTTTCTACTACGAGGGGGTCAGAATATGACAGCAAGCAAGTCTAAAGGCAAGGCAGCCGCCC
The DNA here is from genome assembly GCA_964497095.1 of uncultured Gaiellales bacterium. GTDB lineage: Bacteria > Actinomycetota > Thermoleophilia > RBG-16-64-13 > RBG-16-64-13 > CAVPLM01. The sequence continues at coordinate 2,800 of CAZCCL010000042.1, forward strand.
GGGCGGTCGACCCGACGGTCGACCAGGCCACCCTCCTCGATCTCTACCGGACGATGATCAGGATCCGCACGTTCGAGGAGACGGCCCACAAGGAGTTTCTGAAGGGCACTATGCCCGGCTTTCTCCATCTGTACAGCGGGGAGGAAGCGATAGCGGTCGGAGTGATGTCGGTCATTCAGCCCGATGACTATCTAAGCAGCCACCACAGGGGTCACGGGCACCTGATCGCCAAGGGCGGGGATCCCAAGCGCATGTTCGCCGAACTTTTCGGCCGGGCCGACGGATACTGCAAGGGCAAGGGCGGCTCGATGCACATCGCCGATAGCTCCCTGAACATCCTGGGGGCCAACGGGGTGGTAGGTGCCTCCGTCCACATCGCTACCGGAGCGGCCTTTGCCTGCAAGTACCAGAAGAACGGCCGTATCGCCCTGGCCTTCTTCGGGGATGCCTCCTCGAACCGGGGCACCTTCCACGAAGCCCTCAATCTGGCCGCTATCTGGGACCTGCCGGTGGTCTACATCTGTGAGAACAACCTGTACGGCGTGGCCAACTGTCAGCGTGACTACATGAAGATCGAGAACGTAGCCGATCGGGCCGCCAGCTACGGGTTCCCGGGCGTGGTGGTGGACGGTAACGACGTGGTGGCGGTGCGGGAGGTGGCTGCGGAAGCCGTGGATAGAGCCCGGAGTGGCGGGGGCCCCACCCTGGTCGAATGCAAGACCTGGCGGCACTGGGGTCACTTCCTGGGGGACGCTGCTACCTACCGCGATCCCGCCGAGCACGAGGCCTGGCTCAAACGGGATCCTCTGATCCTATGCGCCGCGGTGCTGCGCTCCAAGCAGTGGGCCACCGAATCAGACCTTGGCCAGATTCAAGCTGAGGCTGACGTCGAGATGCAAGAGGCTCTCGAGTTCGGTAGAAACAGCCCCTGGCCGAGCAAAGAGGAGCTGCTCACCGACGTCTACATCGACTAACGGAAGGGGGTGACGAGCGTGGGCATGGTGACGATGAACTACGGCGAGGCCATCGCCGATGCTCTCAAGATAGAGATGCGACGGGACCCGAAGGTCTATATCGCCGGGGAAGACGTCGGCAAATTCGGCGGGAGCTTCGGGGTCACCGGGTACGGAGTATTCTCAGAGTTCGGACCGGAACGAGTGCTCGACACCCCCATCTCGGAGACCGCCATAGTCGGTCACGCGGTGGGTGCGGCGGCGGCGGGTCTGAGACCGGCTATCGAGATCCTCTTCATGGACTTCCTGCCCATCTGCATGGACGAGCTATGCAACCAGGCCGCCAAGTTCCACTACATGTTCGGCGGTCAGCTGAAGTGCCCCCTGGTGCTTCGGACCGCGCTAGGTGCGGGCATGGGCACTTCTGCCCATCACTCTCAGTCCCTGGAGGCCTATCTGTGCCATACCCCGGGGTTGATAACGATCGCCCCCGCCACCCCCGCCGATGCCAAAGGCCTGCTCATCTCGGCCATCAGGGATGACAACCCGGTGGTATTCCTGGAGCACAAGATGCTCTATGCCTCGAAGGGCGAGGTTCCCGAAGGCGAGTACCTTATTCCCATCGGCAAAGCCGACATCAAACACGGAGGCGCGGACGTGACCTTGGTGTGCTGGTCGGGGATGGTGCGGCAGTGCCTCGCCGCCGCCGAGGAGTTGGACAAAGAAGGCATCGACGCTGAGGTGCTCGACCTTCGCACCCTCATCCCGCTGGACAAAGAAGCCATCTTGGCGTCTGTCGGCAAGACCCACCGGCTGGTCATCGTGCACGAGGCCTGTCTGACCGGAGGCTTCGGCGGAGAGATCGCCGCTTTGGTCGCGGGCGAAGGCTTCGATCTCTTGGACGCGCCCGTCATGCGGGTGGCCGGGCCGGATACGCCGGTGCCCTTCTCGCCCGTGCTGGAGTCTGAGTTCATCGTCAAGGCCGAGAGGATCGCGGCGACTGTGAGAGAGCTGGTGGCATGACCGGACGCCGACAGAGAGGCGCAGTTCCCGGCTCGGCGCGGATCGGCGAGTCTGGTACCGCGCTGGGAGATCCACGAAAGCGACGGAGGTAGAGCGCGCACATGGCCGAGATAGTGGTGATGCCCAAGCTCGGGCTGACGATGGAAACGGGCACCGTCGGTGAGTGGAAGGTGGCCGAGGGCGACCAGGTGAGCGTCGGCATGGTGATCGCCGAGATCACCACTGAGAAGATCACCTATGAGCTCGAATCCCAGGCCGAAGGGGTGCTCCTGAAGATAATCCTGCCCGAGGATGAAGAAGCGGAGGTGGGCGCTCCCATCGCCGTCATCGGTCAAGCGGGTGAGGATATCTCCGTGCTCGGGCTGTTGGCTCCCGTCCCGGGAGCGGGTCAGGTTGTAGCCGAGAGGGCCGCGGCGGGAACTGAGGCGGTCGGTGTTGGCACCGTCGCCCTTGGGGCGGTAGCCGGGGAAGAGGCCGGGGAAACGGTCAGTCGGGAGCCCGGCGCGAGGATCGTCGCCTCACCTGCGGCCAAAAAGCTGGCCGCCGAACTGGGGGTCGACCTCGCCACTATGACGGGAACCGGTCCCGACGGTCGGATCACGCTTGAGGACGTCCAGGCCGCCGCCGCTCAGCCGGTAGCGGCGGCGCCGACTGCTCCTGCAGCCGCCGCCGCCGCGGCTCCCGGTGCCGCCTTGGGCGCTGAGGTCTTCGCGACCCCGGCGGCCAAGAAGTTGGCTGCCGAAATGGGGGTCGATCTGGCAGGAGTCGCCGGGAGCGGCCCAGGCGGGCGAGTGCGGGTCGAGGACGTGGAGCGTCTCGCCGCCACGGCCGCGCCCGCTGCGCCGGGCCCTCCGGCCATCCCCGCCGCCGCCGGTCCTATGGATCTTCGCGGGCCCGCAGCCCAGCAGATACCCTACGCGGGGATGCGCCGCATGATCGGCGAACACATGGATGCGAGCCGCACCATCTCGCCCTTGGTGAGCTACTTCGCCTTGGCCGATGTCCAGAGGGTCAAGGAAGCGCTCGCGTCGATCAACGTTGCGCGCTCGGACGATGACAAGATCACCCTGACCGCTTTGGTCGTGAAGGCGGCGGCTCTCACGCTCGAAAGGGTGCCTCAGGTCAACGCCAGTCTGGAGAACGATGTCATCAAAGTGTGGAGCCACGTGAACATCGGGGTGGCGGTGGCTCTTTCCGATGGCCTCATCGTCCCGGTGGTGAAGGACGCAAACGAGAAGGCGCTGAGTGAGATCGCCCGAGAGATCCGCGACCTGGCCCGCCGGGCCAGAGAGAACAAGCTGCTTCCGGACGACGTCGGCGGAGGCACGTTCACAGTCAGTAACCTGGGTTCGTACCGGTCGGTGGATTGGTTCGCCCCCATCGTCAATCAGCCGGAGGCCGGGATCCTCGGCGTCGGCCGCATGCAGGACACGGTGGTGGCCGTCGACGGTCGGCCGGCGGTACATGCCACCGTAGGCCTGTCGTTGACCTGTGATCATCGCCTACTGGACGGGGCTCCGGCTGCCGAGTTCCTGAGGATCCTGATGGACTATCTGGCCGAACCCCTGACGATGTTCGTGTAGCGGGAAAGTTGGATCCATGAAGACCGACCTTGCCATCATAGGCGCCGGTCCGGGTGGGTACATAGCCGCACTCAGGGCGGCCCAACTGGGCATGGAAGCGACCATCGTGGAGAGCACGCATCTGGGCGGCGTCTGCCTCAACCGGGGCTGCATACCCACCAAAGCCATGCTGCACACGGCCGCGGTCGCTCACCAGGTCGCGCAGGCCGAGCGGTTTGGTGTCATGCTCGACGCGCCGGCGCGGATCGACTACGGAGCTGCACTCGCTCACCGAGATGCGGTGGTCACTCGGCTCAGAGGCGGGGTGCGAGGATTGCTCAAGCGGAGGAAAGTGCGGGTGCTTTCCGGTCGTGCTTCCTTTGCCGGGCCTCAGTCACTACTCGTTGAGCCTGTCACAGTGGACATCGGCGCCGGGAAGGGCACAACCCTTGCCGAGGCGGAAACAGTCGAGGCTGAACACATCATCGTCGCCACCGGTTCGAGGCCGCTGGCACTGCCGGTCCCCGGTGGGGATCTACCTCGGGTTCTCGACTCCGATGGCGCTCTTGCCCTTACGTCCTTGCCATCCAGCATCGTTGTAGTCGGAGCCGGCGGCGTGGGCTGCGAATGGGGCCAAGTTTTTGCCCGACTGGGCTCGAAAGTGACGCTCGTGGAGATACTGCCCTCCATTCTGTCCCGAGACAACGACCAAGTTTGTGGGGAACTCGCGAGAGCTCTCAAGAAGGAGGGGGTCACCGTCCATACGGGCTCCTCCGTCACAGCCATAGATGATGCAGGCTCAGAACTCGAGGTACATCTGGCAGAACTCGCCGGCGGTGCTGAGACTACCGTCAGGGCTGAGTACGTCCTCGTCGGCGTGGGGCGTGGGCCTCTGACGGACGGGCTCAATCTTGAATCCGCGGGAGTGGAGGTCGACGCCAAAGGCTGGATCGTGACCGACGAGTACCAGCGCACCAACGTGCCCTCCGTCCTCGCCATCGGGGACGTAACCGGCAAACGCCTGCTGGCGCACGTGGCCTACCGCCAAGGTATCGTGGCCGTTGAGAAGCTGGCCGGTCTTTCGCCGGAGCCGGTCCGCGCCGACCGCATCCCCTGGGCGATCTACACCGATCCGGAGGTGGCGAGCGTAGGCCTCACTGAGGCCCAGGCACGCGAGACAGACGCTGATGTCAAGGTGGGCACCTTCGTCTTCTCGGCCAACGGCAGGGCCCTGGCTCAGGGTGTCGAGTCCGGCTTCGTCAAGGTGGTCGCCGATCCGCATTTCGGCAGGATACTGGGCGTCCACATGGTGGGTCCTCATGTGGGTGAGTTGCTTGCCGAGGCGGTTCTCGCGCTGGAGTTGGAGACTACTCTCGACGAATTCACATCGGTCATTCGGGCTCACCCCACGCTTTCGGAGGCCCTGGGAGAGGCTGGTCTGGCAGCGCAGGGCCGGGTGCTTCACCTGTAGGGCTGCCGGAGTAAGGCCCCATCATGACAGTACTGAATGAGATCGCGCAGATCACCTGCAGTCCAAGACCGGCGAACGGCAAAGCGCCGGCGGCTTCGCGAAGGACGATCTCCCTCGATCTAGGGTTCGAGGAATACGCGGCGGCGTATGCTCTGCAGTCGAGACTCAATCTCCTTCGTCAGACCGGCGAGATACCCAACGCAGTCTTGTTCGTCGAGCATCCGCCCTGCATCACACTGGGGCGAACTTCACATCCTGAGAACATCCTTGCGACCTCGGACGAACTCAAGGCGCACGGCATCGCTGTGCACAGGACTGATCGCGGGGGAGACGTCACCTATCACGGACCGGGGCAACTCGTCCTCTATGCGGTAGTCCATCTCGATGACTACGCTCGGGACGTGCACGCTCACGCTCGGAGACTGGAACAGGTCCTGATCGACACTCTCGATACCTTCGGAGTCCCGGCCGGGCGCGTTAAAGGATATCCGGGGGTCTGGACGGCCCAGGGCAAGATTGGGACGCTTGGTCTTTCCGTCAAGCGTTGGGTGACCATGCACGGGGTGGCGCTCAACGTATGTCCCGATATGTCGGCTTTTGAGCTCATCGTTCCTTGTGGACTCGAGGATCGTAGGGTCACCTCTCTTGCTCAGATTGTGGGCAGAGAGGTCGAAATCGACGAGATCAAGTCGAGAGTACAAGACTCCTTCGAGCGGGTGTTCGGCGTGTCACTGATAGAGTGTGGGCCCGAAGACAGACGCGTGATCGAGCGCTCGATGCCTGGGCAACAGCTCAACCCGCCTCGACTTCGCAGGGCCAAAGGACCGTGATGTCGGATGGGAGCCGGGTCCTCTGCTCGCCGTCGAGAGTGACCATGATCGCATCGAAACGGCGGGCCGTCGCTGCGTAGACGGCGTCGGCACCTCGCAGGCCGAAACCTATCGCCAGTTCCACGGCCTCGTCCGCCAATCTTCGGTCGAGGTCCACGTACACGGTGGACGCGGGCAGGAAGGCCATTTCGGCCGCTTCGCGAGCAGCCTCCGCGTCCCCGGTCAAACGGTTGATGGCTCCCGCTACCTCGGGCTTCACAAGGGTAGGAAGGAGCACAAGCCGTGAATCGTCACGGAGACGCTTGATGAACCGGAGGCTTTCCTCTCCTTTCGTCTCCGACGGGCTCAGCGCGCTGACAAACACGCTCGCGTCTATGGTCAGAGCTCGGACCAACCGGATCTAGCGCCTGAGTTCGCGCAGAAGGTCGTCGGCTGAGAACGATTGCGCCGCCGCCTTACCTATCCTCTGCCGGAGTCCGAGGAAATCCTCCCACGACTGTTCTTTGGTCTTGGGCTCGACTTCCTCGCCCGGAGCATAGGGGATGATGACCGCTACAGGCGTCCCCCGATTGGTGACCACATACCTTGTGCGATTCCATTCAACGTCTCGCAGCACTTCTGAGGCGTGAGTCTTCAAATGGCGTAGCCCGATGCGGGGCACGATACCTCCCTCGAGGAGAAGTAGTTCGTTATGTGATCTCATTATACCTCCGAATGAGCTTCAGGTTAGGCCACCGCTCTGCCTTCAGAGTACCGGGAAAAAGGGCGGCCGGGTTGCGACCTTCGGTGGAGCGTGGCCCCCAGGGGAGCACGGCGGCATCGCAGCTGGCTTGGGGATTCAAAGGTCGCTTCTAGCCTACGGAAGTTAATGTACACTCATGAAGCCTGAGAAGATCATTCACGCCATCGAGAAAGCGAGCGCAGAAGTGCCCGAACTTGTAGTCCTGGGGTCAGCGGGTTGGATCCCCCAAAGTGAGAGGATGACGACTTCGCTGGCCTTACGCTTCGAGGACGTTCTGTTTCTGTTCGATGCAGGGACCGGACTAGCGCGACTCCTCGAGGATCGCCATCGACATTTGATCCCGGCGGTGGACAGTCCGATCCATCTCTTCCTCAGTCATCTGCACCTCGACCACACGATCGGTCTTACGTTTCTGCCGGCGTTGTGGTCGAATCCGACCATCGTCCACTTCCCGGCGCCGGCGGTGGAGGAGGTAGCGGGGACGAGTCGAGGGGTCTTCGACCTCATATTCGGGGGTCCCTTCTTCCCCATGGCCTTCCGCGATCTGCTTCCGGACATATCACTGGAGGCGATGAGGCCAGGCGAGGCGCAAGTGGAGGGTCACAGGATCTCAGTGAGGCAGCAGGTGCATCCGGGGGGTTCGCTCGGCTACCGGGTGGATGACATGCTCGCCTTCATCACCGATACAGCCTACGATCCAGCCGAGGCGGACTTCGCCCGTGGGGTGCAGGTTCTAATACACGAAGCGTGGGATTGCGAGCTGGAGGGTGGACCGGACCCCGACAGTACGGGCCTGAACGGCCATTCGTCTGCCGAAGATGCGGCCCGCGTGGCAAAGGAGGCGACTGTCGGCGAGTTGCTCCTCAGCCATCTCCCGCCGGGGAATGCAGATTGCCATGCCGAGATGCTCGCGCGGGCCTGGGCCATCTTTCCCACGACGGAGCTGTGTGTGGACGGGATGACCCGACGGCTCGAGTAGGTCATTGCTGGGATACCGTCAGATGCCCTCACCCGAGCCGTTCTGGATCGGCGCATGATTCCCCCATTCATGGAAGCGGACGGACGGTGTTGGAGAGGACAGAAGCATCCGAAAGAAAAGAGAGCCCAGAAGGGCACGAAGAGAAAGAAGGTACAAAAAGAAAGGCGGAGCTGCGATGCTTCGCTAGGATCCCGCCATCTTCAAGCTGCGGTCCCTGGGGACTCAAGAGTCTGCCCTCGTCCTGAACGCTGGCGACTACTCGGAAGTCATTGGGATATGTACAGTCTGCCGCCTCGCCTTCGGCTTGTCACGCATCCCAGTGCTGCTTTCGTCCCGTCCCCTGGCGGTCAGCCCTCCGGGTGCAGCACCAACTTGCCCATCACCTCGCCCGCTTCGATCATCTCGTGGGCCTGGCCGGCCTCGGATAGGCGCAGTACCTTGTAGATCGGGGGCTTGAGACTGCCGTCGGCCATGAGCCCCAGTACCTGCTCCTTGACCTTGCGGAAGCCGGCAGGATCGGTGTCGTGAACGTGGATGGAGAAGTAGCGGATGCCGTAGCAGTACTCGCAGCGGCTCTGCAGGATGTGGATGATGTCTTTGTCTTCGGGATAGCCGCCTAGATAGTTGTAGAGGATGATCTGTCCATAGGTAGCCAGCATGTCGAACTGGCGGCAGAACTCCGGCCCGGCCACCTGGTCGTAAACGTAGTCGACACCTCGATCGTCGCTCAGCCTCCGGACCGCCGCGACGTCGTCTTCTTCCTTGTAGTTGAAGACCGCCTCGACGCCCAGACCTCGCAGGTAGTCGCACTTCACCTCCGTGCTGGCGCTGGCTATGATGTTCATCTTCTTCAACTGGGCCAACTGGATGAGGGCGGTGCCCACGCCGCCGGCCGCGCCCCCGATGTACAAGGTCTGGCCCTCTTTGGCCTCGACGATCTGGTTCAAGAGTCCCCAGGCCACGAAGTAGTTGTAGGCGGCGGCTGCGGCGTCGAAATCGGTCCCCTCAGGGATCGGTACCACGTCTTCGGCAGTGACCGCCATGTATTCGGTGTAGGTGCCGTAGCAGGCCATATGGAGCACGTGGACCGGTTGGCCGATGGTGAACCCGGTGACGCCAGGGCCGAGGGCCTCGATGCGTCCGGCCATCTCGTAGCCCAGGGTTACGGGAAAGGGACAGCTCAGCCACTGGCATCGGCCGGTCCGCACCCGCCAGTCGGCCTTGCAGACGCCGGCGGAAACCATCTTCACCAGCACCTGGCCCTCGCCGGGCACGGGTATGGGAAGATCGACGTACTTGAGTACTTCCGGCCCCCCGAACTGCTCGAACACGACTGCTTTCATGGATGCGTTCTCCTCTCTCGTTGCTACCGACTCCAGATGTTCGCGCGTGCCGAGCGATCGTGCAAGGGAATCAGGTGACCGCCCACCCGCCCCGGCTGTAGGGCGCGGCTTGCCCCGGCCCCCGGCGAGACCCGACACGCGTCTTGATACTGTTGACGTGCGGGGGCGTCTTCACTAAGGTGAGTGCGCTCCGGTCGCTCGACAACGCGGAAGAGCGGGCGCCCGCACGTGGGCGTGCCCCCTGCCAGAAAGCCAGAAAGGAATAGGGGTGGCTCTCAGATACAAAGTCTTTCTCCATAGCTACCTAGGCTTCCAGAGCACCTCCACCCTGTTCTATGGGGAGCGGGACGCCGTTCTGATCGACGCCTCGCAACTGCTCAGCGATGCGCACCGGATGGTGGCGGGCCTCATCCCCCTGCGGAAGAACCTCACTCACATCTACGTGTCCCACTTCCACCCGGATCACCATTTTGGCCTCGGTGTCCTTCAGCAAGCGTTCCCTCGGGCGAAGATCGTCGCCCTGCCCAGCGTGGTGAGGGACATCGTCTTCACCTCCAGCGACAAGCTCGACACCTGGTCGATCGACCGCTTCGGTCCGGATACCCCCACCAAGACGACGATCCCCATGCCGCTCCACGAACCGCGTCTCGAGCTCGAGGGAGTGGAGATTCTACTGTCCGATGACTGGGAGGGAGACAGCATCAACAACTCGGCGGTCTGGATCCCATCGTTGCGAGTGCTGTGCGCCACCGATATCGCCTTCGAGGACTGGAACGTCTGGTTCATCGAGAGCAACGTCGAGCGGAGGGTGAGGTGGCGGGAGGCACTCGACAGGCTGAGGGACGTCGACGCTCGGGTGGTCATTCCCGGTCACTGCAGCGAAAGGATCATCGAGATACTCGAGCGAGCGGCCGAGGACCCATCCCTCGAATGCACGTCGTGCATCGACTGGACTCGCGAGTACATCGACTTCTACGAGGGAATCTACGAGACCGCCCGAAGCGGTACCGAGCTGGCGGCGAGGATCAAAGAGCGCTACCCGGACGTGAAAGGCAACGACTTCGCCATCGAGTGGCTGGCCCGGCTGCTTTTCCCAAAGAGTTGTCCGGATTGGTTCGCCCCGCTCCCGGGCCGAGCCGGCGAGATATTCCTCAATCCTTTCGGGCAGTACGACGGCGACCCACCGCGGGAGTAGGACGTGGGACCAGACCGCTCCTTGGCTCGGCGCGGCTCGCCTCGGGCCCGCGGCCGGCAATGTGCGCAGAGGCCGACGGCTGGTGGGAGCCCAGTTTGACAACTGGGTCAGGATTCATCAAAGTGCATGCGTGCCCAGTTCCAGGGGCATCCAAGGGAAAAGGGGGATCCGACAATGCCCTACGGATACGCCGGAAAGATCCTTTTCGTCGACCTCGGTACCGGCTCGATCGTGGAGGAGATTCCCGATGAGAGCTTCTATCGCAGCTACATAGGGGGAACCGGCATCGGGGCGAGGGTCCTGATGGACCGAACCAAGCCGGGCGTCGACCCCTTGGGGCCGGAGAACATGCTCGGCTTCGCGGCGGGGCCGCTCACCGCCACGGGAGTCTACGGCGGGGGCCGTTTCATGGTCACCACCAAGTCGCCGCTGACCCGTGGGTGGGCCGATTCCAACTCCGGCGGCACCTGGGGGCCGACGCTCAAGAACGCCGGGTACGACGGCGTCTTCGTCGTGGGTGTGGCCGAGCAGCCGGTCGTCCTTGTGATCGACCGCGGTAAGGCTCGGCTGATGGCGGCCGGCCCACTTTGGGGCAAGGACACCTACGAGACCGACGACCTGCTGCAGGCGGAGTTGGGCGAGCCGGGTAGCTGGACGATCGCCTGCGTGGGGCCCGCGGGCGAGCAGTGCTCGCTTCTTGCCGGGATCGTGAACGAGAAGGGGAGGATCGCGGCCCGCTCGGGAGTGGGAGCGGTCATGGGCTCCAAGAAGCTAAAGGCTATCGCACTCCGGGCCAAGAAGGGCGCCCGCATCCCCGTGGCTGACAAGGAAGGACTCCGAGCTGTGCAGAAGGAGTATGCCCGGCTCATCAAGGAGAGCCATTTCCTGTCCGGACTCACGGCCGCCGGCACGGGCGGTGACACGAGTTTCCTCCTCTCTATCGGTGACTGCCCTGCCAGCAACTGGACGGCTACCGGTACCGAAGCCCTGCCCACGTGCAGCAACCTCGACGCGGCGAACATGGACGTCTACAAGCTGAGGGCGTACGGCTGCCACACCTGTCCGGTACGCTGCGGCGCCCTGGTGCGCGTCGACGAAGGTCAGTTCGCAAGTCAGGACGAGATCCACCGGCCCGAATACGAGACTCTGGCCGCGCTGGGGGCGCTCTGCCGCAACGACAGTGCCGAATCCGTCATCCGGGCGAATGAGATCTGTAACCGGTTCGGCATCGACACCATCTCGGTCGGGGGAGTCATCGCGTTCGCCATCGAGTGCTACGAGAACGGGATCCTCACCAGGGACGACACCGGGGGTCTGGAGCTCAACTGGGGCAACTCGGCCGCCATCGTTTCGCTGACCGAGCAGATCGCCAAGAGGGAAGGGTTCGGGGCCCTACTCGCCGACGGTTCCAAGCGCGCTGCCGAGGAGATCGGCCGGGGCAGCGAGCGGTTCGCCATGCATGTGGGCGGCCGGGAGCTCCCCATGCACGACCCGCGGGCGACGCCCAACCACGGCGTCTTCTACATCGCCGACGCCACCCCGGCACAGCATTGCGGACCCCAAGGCATGGGCCTGCTCGACCAGGGGGTAGCCTTGGGCTCCGATCCCCTGCTACAGTCGGAGTCGCCGGGCCCCTTCGAAGACTACGACAAGAAGGGCGCACTTTACGCGCGCGGCGCCGCCTACTGGCAACTCCTCAGCTCGGCCGGCCTATGTTCTCTGTACGCGGTGTTCGACGTCCCACCGGTGGTGGAACTGCTGAGGCCGGTCACCGGGTGGGATATCGACTGGGCCGAAGGGCTGAGGGCCGGCAGAAGGATTTTGACCTTGCGCCAGGCCTTCAACGTGAGAGAGGGACTCACCCCAGCTGATTTCCGTTACCCGAAGCGATTCGAAGAACCTTTGGGCGCCGGTCCGGCGGCGGGACACGAGATTCCCTTCGTGGAGATGCGCGAGGACTACTTCCGGGCCTTGGGCTGGGATCCGCGGTCGGGCAGGCCGACGGCCCAGACTCTGGTCGAACTCGAACTGGATATAGAGGTGTAGCTATGAAGGTGGGTTTCATCGGCATCGGGCAGATGGGCGTGCACATGTCCAGGAAGATCCTGGAGGCCGGACATGAACTGGTGGTCCACGACCTCAGCAAGGAGGCGGCCGGGCCTCTGGTCGAGTCGGGGGCGACGTGGGCCGACACCCCTGCTGCCGTGGCTCGAACCTGCCCGATCTTCATCACCTGCCTGCCCACACCACAGATCGTCGAGGGAGTGGCTCTAGGGGTGGACGGCCTTCGCGCCGGCTGGAAAGAGGGAGACATCTACATAGACATGAGCACGAACTCCCCTTCTACGGTCCGGCTCATCGCCGAGACTGCCGTGCCTCTGGGCGTGCGGGTGCTCGACGCTCCTGTGAGCGGGGGCACCAGGGGAGCGGAGTCGGGCACCCTCACCATCATGGTCGGGGGAGACCCGGTCGTTCTGGAGGAGGCCCGCCCGGTGCTCGAGCCGATGGCGGGCAAGATCTTCCACCTGGGGGAGGTGGGCTGCGGCAACGTGGCCAAGCTGGTCAACAACATGATCGGACTGGCCTGCAACTCCATCTGTGCCGAAGGCTTCGTACTGGGAGTCAAAGCCGGCATCGACCCGCAGGTGCTCTACGACCTGCTGACCATAAGCACCGCCAACAACTGGAGCCTTCAGCAGTATCCCCGCACCGTGTTCCAGGGCAACTTCGCCCCCGGGTTCAAGATATCCTTGGCCCACAAGGACATCACCCTGGCCCTCGGACTGGGCGACGAATACGGGGTCCCGCTGCCGGTGGGGGAAGCGGTGAAGACCGATCTTGCCGAAGCTGTGGGGGATGGCCGGGGCGACCAAGGTGTCGACGCGGTCATACTGAGCCTGGAGGAGGCGGCCGGGGTCCAGGTGCGCCTCTCCGACCGGCATGCCCCGAGCGCGTGAACGACTGAAGGAGGGAGAACGTGATAGTCATCGACGCAAGCACCGTCCATCCGACCACGATGGACCCCGCGGACGACGTGATCGTCAAACAGGCGCCGGTAGGCGGGCGGCGACTCCTGAACATGGCCGACTCGGAGGGCTGGGGAGCTGCGCTCACCACTTTCGGGATCGGAGGCCGGCTCAACTGGCACACGCACGATTCGGAGCAGGTCCTGTTCGTCACCGAAGGTCGAGGTATCGTGGCCACCAAAGACAGGGAGTACCTGATCACCCCCGGGTGCATCGTCTACATCCCCGCCGGCGAGAACCATTGGCACGGCGCGACCCCCGAGTCCTCCATGACCCACCTCAACATCCAGAAAGCCGGGATTCACCTGGCCGAGTGAGCACCAGGAACCGCATCTTCGTCGAAGCGGACTGGGATCGAAGCGGACGAAAGATAGGAGCAGACCCGACATGAAAGCTGCCGTCTGTCACGAGTTCGGAAGACCGCTAAGGATCGAGGAGGTCTCCTTGCGGCCGCCCCGCAGCGACGAGGTCAAGGTCAAGGTGGCGGCCACGGCCATCTGTCACAGCGACCTCCACGATATTCGCGGGGATTTCGGGGGGAAGCTTCCCTTCGTGGGCGGCCACGAGACCGCCGGGTATGTGGACGAGGTGGGTGCCGGCGTCACCTGCGTGAAAGTAGGGGACCGGGTGATCGTGAGCCTGCTCGAAGCCTGTGGGGTCTGCTACTACTGCACCACGGGCTGGCCCTATTTCTGCGAGACCAAGGTCACTTACGACGTAGAGGGGACGCTCACGAACCAGAAAGGCGAGGGTGTCATCCAGAAAGCCAGGGTGGGCGGATTCGCCGAGTATGTCTCGGTGCACCAGTCGCAACTGGTGAAGATCGCTGAAGACTTCCCCCTGGATCTCGCCTCTCTCCTGGCCTGCGGGGTCACGACCGGCTTCGGGGCGGTCGTCAATCGGGCCCAGGTCCCGCCGCTCAGCAGCGTGGTCGTGATCGGCGCAGGCGGAGTGGGACTGAACGCCGTCCAAGGGGCTCTGGTCTGCGGGGCCAACCCCATCATCGCCGTGGATGTCCTGGACTCCAAGGTGGAGCGCGCCCGGGAGTTTGGCGCGACCCACGGGATCAACGCCCAAAAGACCGACCCGGTCGCAGCAGTGAAGGAACTGACGGGAGGCAGGGGGGCGGACTACGCCTTTGTGACGGTGGGGAGCTCGGCCGCTCTCCAGCAGGCCTTCTCTATGCTGGCGCGCCGGGGATGGGCCGTCATGGTGGGCCTTCCCCCGATGACAGATCCCCCGGTGTCCCTACCGGCGGGCGAGTTCGCCCTGACGGAGAAGACGGTCACCGGCGGCTTCATGGGCTCCATCCGGCTGAGCGTGGACATTCCCCGCCTCATCGATCTCTACAAGGCCGGCCGGTACAAGCTCGACGAGCTCATCGCCGGCCGCTATCCCTTCGAGCGCATCAACGAAGCGCTGGAGTCCTCACAGGGAGGTGAGGCTCTGCGCAATGTGATCCTGTTCGAGTAGGCACCGAGTGTTCAAGTAGGCACCGAGAGGCGAGGAACCGAGAGGAGCTCAAGTGTCCACCTACAAGGGACCGGAGTGCTCGCAGTGCAGGGTGATCGCCTGTGATGCGGCTCCGGGCGCGAAGAAACCGCCACGATTCTGTCCGGCCGTGGCCGAGTCGGAATTACTTGCCGAAGTGGAGAAGACCTACCTCGGCGACGAGAACCTGCGGCGGATGGCGCTGGAGTCGGCCCGCACCGAGGCAGCGGGATACTGCGTAGCCACCCGGGTCGAGGAGACCATGGATTTTGCGCGGCGCATGGGCTGGCGCCGCCTCGGCATCGCCCATTGTGTGGGACTGATGCGAGAAGCCGGGATGGCGAAAGCCATCTTCGAGGCGCATGGGTTCGAGGTCTTCACGGTCTGCTGCAAGACGGGCTCCATCGACAAGGAGAGCGTCGGTCTGACGGACGAGGAGAAAGTGCACCCCGGCCAGTATGAAGGGATGTGCAATCCCGTAGGGCAGGCGGCTCTACTCGCGCGCGCCGAGACCGAGTTCAACGTGGTCATGGGTCTGTGCGTCGGGCACGACAGCCTGTTCCTGATGCACTCCAAGGCGCCGGCCACGGTCCTGGTGGTCAAAGACCGGGTCTTGGGACACAATCCCGTGGCCGCCCTGTACACCAGCCACTCCTACTATCGAAAGCTGAGCGAGCCTCAAACTAAAGCTCAGGCTTAGGATAAGAAAATCCGAAAGGAAGCAGAATGGGGATGATGAGCGGAAAGACCTGCATCGTGACCGGCGGGGCCGGCAGTATCGGCCTCGCCAGTGCCGCCCTGCTGCTGAGCGAAGGGGCGCGGGTGATGCTGGTCGGTCGCAACCACGACAATCTGGTGCGGGCATGGGAGTCTCTGAAGGCAGGCGACGATTCCGCGAGCGACGATTCCTTGGGCATTGTCACGGCCGACGTGTCCGACTTCGCCGACGTGCAGCGCTACATCAGCGAGACAGTTGCCAAATGGGGCAAGATCGACGTGCTGTTCAGCCACGCCGGCATATCCGGCGTCATCAAGCCGGTGACGGAGTACCCGGAGGACGTGTTCGACGCGGTGATGGCCATCAACGTTCGGGGCTCGTTCCTGGCCTGCAAGTACGGGCTGCCTCAGATGAACGACGGGGGGAGCATCATCATCACCTCCAGCATCATGGGGACGAGGGCCGACCCCGGGGTCTGCGCCTACGCGACGTCCAAGCATGCCCTGATCGGACTGGCCCGGGTGGTGGCCAAAGAGGCGGCGCCTCGCGGTATCCGCGTGAACGTCTTCGCGCCGGGGCCGACCGACAACACCTTCCAATCCAGCATCGAGGAAAGGCTCACAGAGATAGTCGGCGAGGACGGGACCGAGTTCCTGAACCGGATCATCCCGTTGGGCCGTCACGCCCGCCCTGAAGAGGTCGCGCGCATGGTCCTGTTCCTGGCTTCCGACCAGAGCAGCTTTTCGACCGGCAGCGTCTTCATGGCCGATGGGGGGATGAACATCTAGGACCGGCCGCGCCGGCCGCTCCGCGCCAGCCGGCCGCTCCCGAGTCGACCGCGCCCGGCCGGCCGCCCCCGAACCAGGCGCCTCGAGTCCACCGCGCCGCGCCGGCCGCCTCGAGCCTTTCTTCCGGCTCACGACGTGCGACAGGGTGGTGGTGAGGCGCCCAGGCAGGTGTCCGAGACCCTACTCCACTCCGTTCTGCAGTCCCTCTGCCGCTTGGTGGTCGGCGAATATGATGGCTCGGCTCTGCTCCACGCGCCCGGCCGGGATGGAGGGGTCGCCCTCGCGCAGACGCGCAAGCATAGCGGCCTTGTCGCCCCCCGTCACCAGCCAGAGGATGCGCCGGGAGCGGTTGATCACGGGGTACGTCAGCGTCATCCGGCGCCGGCCCTCGTGTACCTGGGTCACGGCCACGTCGGCGTCGGCGATCTCGAGCACCGGGTCTTCAGGCAGGAGCGAAGCCGTGTGCCCGTCGGTCCCCAGACCCAGATGGACCAGATCGAGCACCGGCGGAGAACCGGCGATCTCTCGAAGTTCGCGGGCATATCGGCTCGCTGCTAATGCCAAGTCCGTTTCGGCGACGGGCATGGGATAGACGCGCTCCGGGAGTAGTCTGCAAACCGGCTGCGAATTCAGCACTCCGGAGTGCTCGAGCAGGCTTTCTCGCAGATGAGTGAGATTGCGGTCGGGGTGGCCGGCGGGGGCTACGCGCTCGTCCACCTGCACCACGTAGGTGCCGTCCCAGCGCACGGTTCTTTCCACCAGGTAGCGCAGCATGAGCCACGGGGTACGGCCGCCGCTGAGGGCCATGACGAACCGGCCGCGGGTAGCCACCGCGGCTTCGGCTTCCGCTGCGATAAAGTCGGCGGCCTTCCGCGCGACCTGATCGGCGTCGGCGAAGACCTCCATCCTCATGCGCCCACCTCCCGAGGGTCCTATGAGGCCGGTTTCTCCAAGTGACCTCCGAATCCGAACCGCATGGCGGAGAGCACCTTGCGGGCGAAGTCGTCCTCGCCCTGGGAGCTGAACCTCTGAAAGAGGGCCGTACCGAGGACGGGGGCCGGCACCCCTTCTTGCACCGCCGCGAGCAGGGTCCACCGTCCTTCTCCGGAATCGGAGACCCTTCCCGCGAATCCCGACAGA
>CAZCCL010000043.1:0-20027 GCA_964497095.1 uncultured Gaiellales bacterium
CCGAGAACCAGATGTCCCCCTAGACGTCCTCCGGCGGAAAGAGAGCGTTCGAGGTTGACCTCCCTCCCGGTCGCAGCCTCACCAAGCGTGGTGTGAGTCAGAGTCTCGGCCATGCAGTCGACCACGAACCCGTCAGCGCGGGTCTCGACCACCGTCAGACACGCCCCGTCTACGGCGATGGAATCTCCTACGCGGGTCCCCTCGAGCACCCGACGAGCCCGGATGCTCAACCGGCCCCCATCCCCCCTTCGCTCGAGGCCTCTGACGGCCCCCAGTTCTTCCACGAGTCCGGTGAACATCAGAACGGCTCCCCCGCGTACCCGGTGACAAGCACGTCGGACCCGACGCGCTCCACTTCGATCTCCCTGAGTCTCATCGAGTCCGCGATCCCCTGCGACCCGCTACCGACCAAAGGCGCCCGGTTCTCCAGACCCGAGAACACCTGAGGACACACGAAAGCCGCGACTTTGTCGACAAGTCCTGCCGCCCACCACGAGCCGGCCAACCGCGGTCCCCCTTCCAGCAGGATCGTCTGCACGCCCCGAGCCGCCAGGAGGCGAGCCGCCGCCTCGGGCTCCAGCCCTCCTGACCGTTGTCCGGCTCCCCCTCCGGCCTCCCCGCTCGAGGCGACCGCCGTCTGCACCCCCCACGCCTCCACCTCCGTCCGGCGGTCCGCGGGGACCTCCGGTCCGCAGATGGCTAGAACCGGCCCCTCGCCTGCCGTTCCGACGAGAGCGGCCTCTTTGGTTATGGACAACTCCGGATCCACCACCACCCGCAACGGCTGCCGTTCGACCGCCTCCGTGCGCGCGGTCAGACGAGGGTCGTCCTTCCGAAGGGTGCCCACCCCTACCATGACGGCGTCCGACCAGGCCCGCCAGCGGTGCACCAATTCCCGACTCTCAGGGCCCGATATCCAGCGCGAGTCGCCGGCGTCGGTGGCCACCCGTCCATCGAGGGTCATCGCGTATTTGTAGGTCACGAAGGGAAGTCCCGTGAGGACCGATTTTCGCACCCCGTTGTTCTGTCGCTTGAGGCGGCGGACCAACTCACCCTCCGCCACATCCACGCGGACCCCTGCCTCACGCAGCGTCTGCAGTCCCCGCCCGTTCACGTCCGGGGAAGGGTCGACGACCCCCACCACCACCCGGTCGAAACCGGCCGCGATGAGCGCAGAGGTACAGGGAGGGGTCCGGCCGTAGGTGCAACACGGCTCGAGGGTGACGTACATCGTCGTTCCTGCCAGGATCTCGCGCGGCGCCGGCGCCTGCTCGGGTTGATCCGACCCGCTGACCGGCTGTTCGCCCGCCCGGCGCAGCGCATCCTTGATGGCGTCGACCTCGGCGTGGTCTCGCCACGGACCGGCATGATACCCCTCACCGATGATCCGGTCCCCGCTCACGATCACTGCTCCCACGACCGGGTTGGGGCTCGTCCGACCCAGACCCTTCTCGGCCAGGGCCATCGCCCGTTCCATGAAGATCTTGTCCCGCTGATCGAAGACCAAAACAAAACCCCTTAGCCAAGGCTCAGGGGTCGAGGGAGCGCCGAATCGCGCCGGTCTTCTCTCTTCCAGACTTTCACTGTCGGCCCAGGAATCCCACCTGGTCTGCCGTAGACGGCTCGCGGGCTGTCACCGCCGGTAGGGAATCTCACCCGACCCCGAAGACCACATATCTCTTCGCTTCAACTACTGCGGGGGAGAATCTACCACAGCTATGCCGGGGCTGTCATCAAGTCCTGCAGCTTCCGCACCTCGGCCCCCGGGTCGGCCGCTCCGAACACGGCCGATCCCGCGACCACCCAGTTGGCTCCGGCTTCCACGATCTGTTTGATGTTGCCGGCATGGATCCCCCCGTCCACCTCGACCGCGGTGCCCGCGGGCATCATCTGCCGGACGAGCGGCACCTTGTCTATGGCGGACGGGATGGAAAGCTGCCCTCCGAAACCGGGATTGACGGTCATGACCAGAGCGTAGTCGACAAACGGCACTATGGCTTCGACCCTTTCCAGCGCCGTGCCCGGATTGATAGCCACCCCGGCTCCGGCTCCGAGTCTCCTGATGCTCTCCACCGTGTGGTAAAGGTGACGGCACGTCTCCACGTGAACGCTGACCGCGTCGGCACCGGCTTTGACGAAGGCCTCCAGGTAATCCTCCGGTCTCTCGATCATCAGGTGCACCGAGAGAAGCCCCGCACGCTCGTGCACCAGCGGAGCCACCGCCTCGACCACCACGGGCCCGATGGTGATGTTGGGCACGAAGTGCCCGTCCATCACATCGACGTGGATCATGCGCACCCCCGCATCCATCACCCGGGATATCTCCTGGCCCAGGCGGGAAAAGTCGGCCGAGAGGATCGAGGGAAGAAGACGCAGCTCCGTGTATGCAGAAGAGGCTATGGGCATGTCCGCTCCTAGCCGGCCCTCGCGAGAGGCCGTTCCAAACGCTCCCCCAAGCGTACGGCGTAGCCGCGGAGGAAGTCGGCCGCCGGCATCTTGCCCTTCCCGGCCGGCTGCACCAGAAGGACCTCGACCGCCCCCGACGCACACCCGACAAACAGCCGGCTGCCCCAAGCAGAAAGTCGGCCCGGATCGCCCGAGACAGTCGCTACCGGTCCGGGTACAGGATCCAACCCCGGCCCCCCGTAGGGCCAACTGCGCCAGATCTTGAGGGCCATGCCGGAGACTTCGGCCCAGGCCCCGATATCGGGACTCAGAGAACGGATCTGGTCATGCACGGCCGTGGCTTCTCGAGCCGCATCGAGTATCTGATCGGCCGCGCCGAGCTTCGCAGCATAGGTGGGGATACCCTGCTGCTCGATCCACGACACGGTGCCGTCGCCCAGGCCGGTCAGGACCTGATCCACCCCGCAGCTCCCGAGCACGGCCAAGACCCGGGAGACGGAGCCGGCATCATCCCACAGACTCACCGATACCGAGCTCTGCAGAGCCCAAGGGCCGTCGTCCAGACCGTCGACCATCCTCATGATGCTGACCCCGACGCGTTGCTCTCCGGCCGCCAGAGCGCGCTCGATGGGCGCAGCCCCACGATATGCCGGTAGAAGTGAGGCGTGCACGTTGAGACACAGCAGGGAGTCGAGCAGACGCTGCCGCAGCATCTGTCCGAACCCGGCGACGACCAGGACCTCGATCTCTGCGGCCTGCAGCCGGCCGAGGACGGCCGGGTCGTTGATATCCGGCTCCTGCACGCACTCGAGACCGAGCCGCTCCGCCTGCACCACCACCGGCGGCGAGGCCGTCTTGCGTCCCCGTCCGCGGGGTCGGTCCGGCTGCGAGATGACCAGCGCCGGCCGACGGTCCAGAGTAACCAGATGCGTCAGCACCCAAGCGGCGAACTCAGGAGTCCCGGCAAAGGCTAGATTCACGGGCCGCCGGCCAACGCCCGTTCACGAAGCTCTTTCAGGGCCCGCCGGCGTTCCTCGGGCGAAGTCCGGTCAAGGATCAGACGGCCGTCGAGGTGGTCTGTCTCATGCTGCACGATCCGCGCCAAGAGACCGGTAAGATGGACTTGGAAGGTCGCTCCCTGCAGATCCTGGGCCTCGACATCGACCTCTTCCGCTCGGGTCACTTCCATGGTGGTCCCGGGAACGGAAAGGCATCCTTCCGATTCGGTGCAGCAGGCCTCGGACTGTCCCACGATATGGGGGTTGACATATACGTATCGCTCCGTCTCGCTCTCGGGATGTCTCCACACCATCAACCGCGTGAGCGTACCCACCTGAGGCGCGGCCAAGCCGACGCCTTCCTCCCGTTCCATCACGGCAAACATCACTTCGGCCAGTCTTTCCAAGCGTGAATCGAAGACGGTCACCGGGCCGGTCACTTGCTTCAGGACGGGGTCGCCGAAAACCCGAAGCCGCTCGAGCGGGGCCTGCTGAGCGGAACCGGGTCGCTGAGTCACTTTTTGCTTGGCCATCCTCACCTCGATCGTACCTTCCGCCGAATCAACCGAACGACTGCGGGTCGACGTCGACCAGCAGCGTCACTCCTCGTTTTCGATACGGCTCTCCAAGCTGCGCGACGGCCCGACCTACAATCGTCCGCGCTCTTTCGCCGTCGCTCGAGGCCACCAGCATGTGCCAGCGGTTCCGGCTCCTGACGACCGGCAGCCGAGCCGGCCCCCGGAGTTCTTGGGCGGGGAAGTGGGGAGCCAACCGCTCCGCGAGGTAGCGGATCCCCGCGTCGGCCCGCTCCATATCGGCTGCTACCGTCATAACCCGGACGAGTTCCACAGACGGAGGGTAGCCGAGGCGTTCCCTCACGCGGAGCTCCTCCTCGTAGAAGGCCGTTTCATCTCGTTCCAAGGCCATTCTAATACAGGGTACATGGGGATTCCAGGTCTGCACCAGGACCCGCCCGGGCCTGTCCGAGCGTCCGGCCCGCCCCGCTACCTGGGTGAGCAGCTGGAACGTGCGTTCGGCGGCGCGGAAATCCGGCACGTAGAGCCCGGTGTCGGCATCGGCCACCAATACCAGCGTCACGTCCGGGAAGTCGTGACCCTTGGCCACCATCTGCGTCCCCACCAGAACCCCGGGCCGCGCACTTGCGAACGCCTCCAGCACGGCAGCGACCCTCCGGCCGCTGGTGAGGATGTCCGAATCCATGCGGAAGACCTGCTCGCGCGGGACCAACGCCCGCAGCTCCTGGTCCAAGCGCTCGGTCCCCGGTGACGAGCGGGTCAATGCCGTCCGCCCGCATGACGGACATAGGACCGGCTGCTCATAGGTCCGTCCGCACTGGTGACAGAGTAGCCGTCTGACCCGGCTGTGATAGGTGACCGAGAGCTCGCACTCCTCGCACATCATCACGTGGCCGCACAGCTCACAGTGCACGTGGCCGGCGTACCCCCGACGGTTGAGGAGCACGATCGCCTGCTCGCCGCGTCGCAAAGTCTCCGCGAGGGCTTCCCGGGAAACAGGAGCGAGAAGCCGGCCTCCCCCCTGCCGGCGCATGTCGACCGCCTCGCAGACCGGCTGCTTCCCCGCCGCCCTCTGCGACAGACGCAGGCAGGCGCCGGCTTCCTGCACGCTCTCCACCGACGGAGTCGCGCTCCCCTCGAGGAGCAGTCCGGCCACGGGCTCCAGGCGCATCCGGGCCACGGTAGAGGCATGATAGCGGGGCTCCTCCTCTTGTTTGTAGGAGCCGTCATGCGCTTCGTCGATGATGATCAACCGCAGATCGCGAACCGGGGCGAGGACCGCCGACCGAGCCCCGACGACGATCGGTGCCTCACCGGCTGCGATCCGCCTGTATTCGCGGAGCCGCTCGCCCCGCGGGAGACCGCTGTGGAGCACCCCTATCCGCGGACCGAACCGCTCCCGTACCCGCTTGATCATCAGCGGGGTGAGCGCAATCTCGGGTACCAGGAGGATCGCGCCCGCGCCCTCTGCGACGACCCTCTCGAGGAGCCGGAGGTAGACCTCCGTCTTGCCGCTGCCCGTCACCCCCCACAACAAGCGCCGGACGGAGACCGGGGACTCGTAGGCCTCCACCAGGTCGCGCACGGCCTCTTCCTGTTCCGGCCCCAGCCGGGGGATGGTGATCGTACCTCCACCCGGTCCTAACCGTCCAGGCGATCCGGTCTCGCCCACTGCCTCCACGGGGGGCTCGCGCAGTTCCACCAGACCCTTGGCGACCAGGGTGCGGAGCACCCCTCGCCCTACTCCCACCCCCTCGCACAACCCCCGGACCGCGGTGCCTTCCTCCGGGATGGCGTCCAACAGCGCCCGCTGCTTGGGCGTCACCCGAACCTCGGCAGAGCCGGCATCCGCACCCGCGAGCGCCACGACCCACGACCTGCGCGGTCTGCTCCCCGGCGCCCCCCGAGCCCCCAGCCCGGGCGGGACCATCAGGCGAAGGCACGATTCGTAGGAGGATAGGTACCTGCCGGCAAGGGCACCGGCGAGTTCCAGCAGCTCCGCGGACACCCGCTCGGCCGCGACGGACTCGATGGGGCGCAGATCGGCCGCGTCCACGTCCCCGCGAGCGCCGTCCTCAACTACGACGGCGCGCACCGACCGGCGCCCAAAGGGCGCCGTGACGATAGATCCGACCCCGACCTGCCTCGCCAACTCGGGAGGGACCAGGTAGTCGAAGCGGCGGTCACCGAGATGACGGAGCTTGAGCAAAGGCACCACTTGGACCACGCCCGCGCCTTCCATGGGCAAGGGAGGCTCCACCCTCTCCTCCAGCTCGTCGTTCGACCGCAAACGCGCGTTACGCCGCGGGGATCCGGGGATCCCCCTTATTCGAGGCCGGCGTCCCGGCGGAGTGCAGCCGCCTTGTCGGTGCTCTCCCAGGTGAAGTCGGCGTCCTCGCGGCCGAAGTGGCCGTAGGCGGCGGTCTTTTCGTAGATGGGCCTGAGCAGCCTGAGATCGCGGATGATGGCCGCGGGCCGCAGGTCGAAATGGCTGTTCACCAGCTCGTGGATGGTCTCCTGGCCGACCCGCTCCGTCCCGAAGCAGCCGACCATCACGCTGACCGGATGAGCCACTCCTATCGCGTACGCGATCTGGACCTCGCAGCGGTCCGCCAACCCGGCCTTGACGATGTTCTTGGCCACGTACCGGGCCGCGTAGGCGCCGGAGCGGTCGACCTTCGACGGGTCCTTGCCCGAGAAGGCGCCTCCACCGTGACGACCGAAGCCGCCGTATGTATCTACGATGATCTTGCGACCGGTCAGGCCGGTATCACCCATGGGCCCGCCGATGACGAACTTGCCCGTCGGGTTGATGTACAGCGCGGTCTTCTTGAACTCGGGATCGTACAGTCCCTCCGGCATCACGGGCCGGATCACGTGGTCGACGAGGTCGGGTCTGAGCAACGTGTCGATATCGACCCCGTCCATGTGCTGGGTCGAGACCACCACCGCGGTGACGAATTGCGGCTTACCGTCGGCATATCTGACCGTCACCTGACTCTTGCCGTCGGGACGCAGGTAGGGCACCACGCCCCCTTTGCGAACCTCGCTCATGCGGTGGACCAGCCGATGGGCCAACAGGATGGGCATGGGCATGAGTTCCTCGGTGTCAGAGCACGCATAGCCGAACATCATCCCCTGGTCACCGGCGCCCTGGCAGTCAAGGGCGTCGTGGTCCTCGGGATCGACCCGACACTCCAACGCGGCCGATACACCCTGCGCTATGTCCGGTGACTGATCATGGATGGTGGTGATCACCCCGCAGGTGTTGGCGTCAAAGCCATATTTGGCCCGGGTGTAGCCGATGCGCTCTATGGTCTTGCGCACCACGACCGGCACGTCCACATAGGTCTCGGTGGTGATCTCCCCTGAGACCACGACCAGACCGGTGGTGATCAGGGTCTCGCAGGCCACGTGACCCTGCGGATCGTCTCTCAGCACCGCGTCCAAGACCGCGTCCGAGATCTGATCGGCGATCTTGTCGGGATGACCCTCGCTCACCGACTCCGACGTGAACAGGAACTCATGGTTCTCCACAGTTACCTCCAGGGAATGACCGCACAACCGGGAAGGACCCGGCGGATGACTATCGTCCCGGCAGTGTATCAGAAGCCCCACCGGACCATCGCGACTGCAACCGTTCGGTGAACCCGGCCCGCCCCACGATGACCCGGTGGTGCGTACCCTTGCCCACCAGTCCGGCATCGTCTTCCGCGACGACTGAGAAGACCAGCAGTCTTCCCTCCACCTCTCTCAGCGTGGCCTGGGCGACGACCTTCATACCGACGGGCGAGGGAGCGGCATGGGCGACATCGATCAGGGTGCCGACCGAGATCATATCCGCCGTCAGGCGGCCCTCGATGGCCTTCACCGCGGCAGCCTCCATCAGCTGGGTCATGGCCGAAGTGGATAGACCCCTCACGTCACCCGTACCCTGGCTCTGCGCGGTCATGTCGTCCGTCACCACGGCACTCACCCGGGCACTCAGTCCAGGCTCGACAGTCATTCGTCGCCTCCCTTGCTCTGTGCGGCCGGACCGGGACCGGCGTCCCGATTGTCGATCACTCTGCCGGCTTTCCCGGGGGGACGAGGGATGGTCTTCGGCTCGACCAGTCGCACCCGGGGACGGATGCCCAACTCCTGGCGCAGACGTTCTTCGACGTGGTGCTGGAATCCCTGGAGCTTTTTCACCGCATCCGGGAGGAACGCCGGCGACACCTCGATCTGGATCTCCATCTGATCGAGGGCCCCCTCCCGGAAGAGCAGGATCTGGTAGTGCGGCTCCACCTTCTCCACGTCCAGCAGCACCGCTTCGACCTGGGAAGGAAAGACGTTTATCCCGCGGATGACGAGCATGTCGTCAGACCGCGCGTAGACCTTGCTGTGCCGGGCGAAAACCCGCCCGCAGGCACAGGGACGGTAGCTGATGCTGGCCAGGTCACCGGTACGATACCGGATCACAGGCAGCGCCTCTTTGGTGAGCGAGGTGAAGACAAGCTCTCCCTCCTTGCCATCGGGCACGGGCTCACCGCTGAATGGATCGACCACCTCGACCAAGAAGTGATCCTCGTTCACGTGCAGCCCGTCTTTGTTCCAGCACTCGTACGATACCCCGGGGCCGATGACCTCGGACAGGCCGTAGTTGTCGTACGCCGTCATCCCGGTGCCCTTCTCCAGTTCGTCCCTCAGCTGGTTTGTCCACGGCTCGGCGCCGAACAGACCCACCCTCAACTGTAGGTCCTTGAAGTCGTAGCCCCACTCCGGAGCCGCCTCCACGAGGTGCATGGCATACGAGGGGGTGCATACCAAGACCGTCGTCTTGAAGTCGCGCATGATGCGCAGTTGACGCTGAGTGTTCCCCGTCGAAGCCGGGATCACCGTCGCCCCGACCCTTTCGAGGCCGGCGTGCATGCCGAATCCCCCGGTGAGGAGCCCGTAGTCGAAGGCGATCTGGGCGACGTCGTGGGAACGGGCCCCGCCGGCCACCGCCACGCGCGCGCACAGCTCCGACCAGGTGTTCAGGTCGCCCCGGCTGTAACCCACAACGGTAGGGTTGGAGGCTGTGCCCGAGGACGAGTGGATGCGAATGACCTTCTCCAGCGGAAGGGCAAAGAGACCGTATGGGTATGCCGCCCTGAAATCGGTCTTCACGCTGAAGGGCAGCTTGACCAGATCGTCCAGCGAGCGGATGTCGGCCGGCTTAAGCTTCATGGCCATCCACCGCTCGCGGTGGAACGGAACGTTCTCGTAGACCCAGCGCAGGGTCATCTGCAGCCGCTTGAACTGCAGCTCCCGCAGCTCTTCCCGGCTCATGGACTCGTATTCGGGGTTGAAGATCTCGTTCATGTGTTCTCCATCCCAAGGGTAAGACCGGCCGTCCGCTGCCCGAAGTAGATGGCCAGCACGTCGGGGTTCTCGAGCAGAGCCTGGGCATCATCCTCGAGCGCGATCCTACCCCTCTCCATCACCAGCCCTCTATGGGCGAGACTGAGGGCGATACGGGCATCCTGCTCGACCAAGACCATGGTCAGGCCGTCCTCGTTGAGTTTGCGCAGGCTGGTGAAGATATCCCGGACCATTATCGGCGCCAGACCCATGGAAGGCTCGTCCAGCAGCAGGAGACGTGGTTCCGCCATGAGCGCCCGGGCGATGGCCAACATCTGCTGCTCCCCGCCGGAAAGCGTGCCGGCCTGCTGACCGAGGCGTTCCTCGAGCCGGGGAAACAACGTGAACACGCGCTCCAGCCGCTCCTTGACCGGCGAGCCCTTGCGCCGATTGGAATACGTACCCAGCTCGAGGTTCTCCGCCACCGTGAGCGGACCGAACAGCTGCCGGCCCTCAGGGATCTGTATCAACCTCCGGGCCACTATCTGCTCGACCCCCAGATGGTGGACACGTTCGCCCTCGAAACCGATGGACCCGTCCGCGATCCGCACCACTCCCGATATCGCCTTCAGCAGCGTGCTCTTCCCGGCGCCGTTGGCGCCGATGATGGTGACTATCTGGCCTTCGCCCACGGTGAGGTCGAGGCCGTGCAGGACCTCGATCCTGCCGTACCCCGCCCTCACACCGTGTAGCTCAAGCACGTCGCACTTCCGGCTCTATTCGGCCAGCACCCAGGTGGCGTTCTCGATCCTGACCATGATCATGTCTTCAGCGACCAGCCCGTCATGGTTGGTCTCGGAGTAGTTGTAGACTCCGTCGGGGCCCACGAAGCCCTGGGTCTGGTTGAGCGCGGTCTGGATCGCGGCGGGATCCGTGCTGCCGGCGGTCTCGATCGCGTTCACCAGCAGTAGGACGGCTTCGAAGGCGTAGCCGGCGAATGTGTTCGGAGCTCCGCCGTACGCAGCCTGGTATTCGTCGATGAACGCCTGGGTGACGGCCTTCTGCTCTGGATCGGTTATGGAACTGGGGACCAGGAGCCTCCCGGCCGGGAACACCACGCCCTCGACCGCCTCGCCGCCCAGCTCTATGAAGGTCTTGTTGGCGATGCCGTGGCTGCCCACATAGGGGATATCCATGCCCAACTGCACCATGTTCTTCGCCGCCAGCGCGGGGCCGGGGTTGGTCCCCCATACGATCAGCACCTCGGGGTTCTCGCCCCGGATCTTGGTCAGCTGAGCGGTCAGATCGGTGTCCTCGGTCTTGTACGATTCCACGGCGACGACCTCGAGTCCATAGTCGCCCGCCGTCTTTTCGATCTCAGCGGCGCCCGAAGAACCGAATGCATTCTCGTCGTGCAGGACCGCGATGGTCTTGGCCTGCAGCGACTCGGACACGTACGTCAGTGCCCGGGCGACGGCCAGCGCGTCTTTGTGCGGAGTCCGCCAGATCCACTCCATCGGTGGCGCATCGGTGATGTCGTTGGCGGCAGCCATAGCCATCTGCGGCAGACCGGCCTGGGCGGTGATCTCCTTCACGGCCAGAGTCGACGGCGAGATGGTAGCCGCGATCAGGGCCACCGCTTTTTCCTGCTGCATGAGACGGTTGGCGGCGGTGACTGCTTCTTTGGGATCGGTCTTGTCGTCCTCGACGACGATCTTCAGCGGTCTTCCCAGTACTCCCCCTTGGGAATTCACCTGGGTCTCCATCATCTGGAGCACGTTACGTTCCTGCTCGCCCAGCGCGCCACCCGGTCCGGTGGCGGACACGATGGCACCGATCACCACCGGATCGCCGCTCGGCTGTGCTGCCGCGGTAGTAGACGACCCCTCGGGGGCTCCGCTGGTGGTGGTGGCCTCGTTGTCTCCGCAACCTGCGACCATCACGGCAAGCGAAAGCACCAGCAAACACATCAGCGTGACCCAACCCGACTTCCTCAACCTGTCCTTCATCGCTCCAACTCCTCTCCCAGATACGCCTTTATCACTTCCTCGTTGTCCTGGATCATCAAGGGAGGCCCCTCCGCGATCTTTCGCCCGTAGTCCAGGACCACCACCTCGTCCGATATGTCCATGACGAAGGTCATATCGTGCTCCACGAGCAGCACGGTCACGCCCTCGTCCCTTATTTTCCTCACCGTCTCGGCCAACCCCCTAGTCTCCTCTTCGTTCAGTCCCGCCGCCGGCTCGTCGAGCAGGAGGAGTTGCGGCTCGGCGGCCAGCGACCGCGCGATCTCCATGAGATGCCGCTCCCCCATAGGGAGGCTCTCCGCAGGTTCTTCCGCCCGATAGTCGAGGCCCACGCGGCGCAGGGCCTCATGGGCCGCCTTCATGGTCTCCTCTTCTTCGCGCCTGTGGACCGGTAACGTGAGACCGCCGGCCAGAACCCCGGCCTTGGTACGCACGTAGCGCCCCACGGCCACGTTGTCAACCACGCTCATCTCCTCGAACACCAGGCTCTGCTGGAAGGTCCTTCCCACTCCCATCCTGCATATGCGATGCGGAGGTTTGCCCACCAGATCGACGCCGGAGAGAAGCACCCGGCCTGCACTGGGACGATACGACCCTGAGACCAGGTTGAAGAGCGTGGTCTTCCCGGCCCCGTTCGGACCGATCAGAGCCTTGATCTGCCCTTGATGTACGGAGAACGTCACGTCCTTGAGAGCGTCGAGCCCCCCGAATCGTTTCGACACGCTTTCCACGCTCAGCAGCGCCATCCGAGTCCCTATTCCTCTTCCCCCGGCGGAGCCGGATCGTCGCTCGGCGGGCTGCTCGGCGGGCTTTTCGTCCTCCAGTCACGCACGAGCTGCCACACCCCCTGGGTACGTCCTTGCCAGAAGATCATTATGGCAATAAGCAAGAGCCCGAACACGAGATTGGTGATGTCTTCGTTCACCCGTTGGAGCAGTTCGGGCAGTATCACGATGGCAAGCGTACCCCAGAGAGCCCCCCAGGGGCTACGCAGCCCTCCGATGATCACCCCGGTGATGAGGATGATGGAGAAGGTGACCGTGTAGCCGTCCGGGCTGATGTAGTGGACGTAGTAGGCATCGAAACTCCCGGCGATGCTGGCGAACACCGCGGCCAGCATGAACACCTGCACCTTGCGGTACGAGGTGTCCACTCCCAACGATTCCGCCGCCGGCTCCGACCTGTGCAGGGCCCGGAGAGAACGACCGACCCGTGAACTGGAAAGGTTCAGGGCAAGACGGAACATGAGCAGCGCCACCCCCCACACGACCAAGTGGTACGCCTTGGGTGTCCCCAGATCGAGCCCCCCGATCGAGAGCGAGGGGATCCCGGTTATGCCGTCGGTACCCTTGGTGAGCCCTTTGAGCTGCACGATAAGGATATACACGATCTCGTTGATCCCCAACGTCGCCATGGCCAAGTAGTAGCCTTTGAGCCTGAGTGTGGGTATGCCCACCAGCCCGGCGATGGCGGCCGCCAAGATCGCCGCCAATACCATGGCCAGCCAAGGATTGACTCCAAGACGGGTGGTCAGGATGGCCGCCCCATATGCACCTATGCCCACGAATGCGGCCTGCCCCAGGGAGATCTGGCCGGCCTGCCCCAGGAGCAGGCTGAGCCCCAGGACCATCATGAAGCGGGTCGCCATGAAGGCGAGGATAGACAGATAGTAGGCGTCACCCAGGTAGAGCGGGATCGTCATGGCGACCACCGCGAAAACCAGGTAGCCCGCGTGTCTGCGCGCGAAGGCGCCCGCGACGCTCACTGCCTGCTCACCACCTTGGCCCCCAACAGCCCGGCCGGGCGCAAGAACAAGACGAGGAGCAGGATGACGAAGGCGATGGCATCCTTGTAGCCGGCCGAGACCACGCCTACTCCCAGCGCCTCGACGATACCGAGGGTGAAACCTCCCGCCACGGCGCCCAAGGGGTTACCCAGACCACCCAGAGTGGCGGCGGCGAAGCCCTTCAGACCCAGAAGAGCTCCGGACGAATAGCTCATGAAGCTGATGGGAGTGATCATCACTCCTGCGGCGGCGGAGATGGCCCCGCTCAGAGCGAAGCTGAACATGACCACCCGGCTGTAGGAGATCCCCTGCATCCGAGCCGCGGTGGGATTGACGGCACAGGCCCGCACAGCCTTGCCGAACAGGGTCTTCCGATAGAAGACCTGCAACGCGACCACGATGAAGACCGTCAACCCCACGACCCACAATGTCTGAGGGATGATGGTCGCCCCGCCCACGGCGATGGGGTCGTCACCGGAGAAGGCTGGGAGGGCCACGGCGTCCCGCCCCCAGATGAGCATCGCGGCTGTGGAGAACACGAAGGCCGCCCCCACCGTGGCGATGATCTGAGCCAAGACCCCCTTACGTAGCAAGGGCCGGATGGCGACCTGTTCGAAACCGATGGTGACTCCCACGACCACCGCTACCGCCACTATGAAGCAAGCCCACAGAGGCAGGCCGGCCTTGTAGAAGGCCACCGCCACCATCCCGCCGAGCATGACCAGTTGGCCCTGGGCGAAGTTGATGATCTGGGTGGCGTTGAAGACCAGAGTGAAGCCCAACGCGGTAAGGGCGTAGATACTCCCGCTTGTGATCCCGCTGAAGATGTACTGCAGGAACTGGTCGAGACTCACCGTGGAGCCCGACCCCTGTCCGCCCTTGCCCTATCCATATCCCCCGTACCCCGTTCCGCCCTAGAGTTGGTCGTCCGGCCCCAGCACCCGCAGGCCTTTCTCTATCAGCAGCTCTTCCAGCCGCTCGGTCTCCTCCGCCTTCAGCAGCAGGGAGTGCCGCGCTCCCAAGTAGATGTACTCGATGTCGAGCCCCGATTCGGCCACCAGGCGGACTATGGTCGCGAGTACGCCCGGCTCGTCAGGGATGACCGTACACACAACCGAGGTCTCCGCCACCGCGTAGTCGGCAGCCTTGAGGAGTTCCTTGGCCGGTTCCACCTTGTCCACCACCAGACGCAGGATGCCGTAATCGGTGGTGTCGGCGATGGCGAAGGCCAGCACGTTCACCCCGCCGTCGGCGAGCGTACCCAGCGCGTCCGCCAAGTGGCCGGTCCTGTTCTCCACGAACACCGAAAGCTGGGTGATGCTCATCGGGGCCCTCCCGTGAATCGGATTCCGGCGCGGGCAACAACACGTCCGGCCCAGGACCGGACGGACAGACGCATATTCTACCGTCGTCGGGACGAGGCAAACAAACGCGTGCGGCCTCGGTGGCCGAGATGTCGTTCTGAAACGAGTTATTAAGCTTCGAACGTGGTCCTCGCGGGAATAAGAAGCGGATGAACGACCGCGAGCAGTGTCGCCGGGTCGCCCTTGGACTCGACCCCCCCACCCTGCTGATCCGAAACGGCAGGGTCTTCTCGCCCTTCACCGGGGAGTACATCGAGGCGGACGTGGCCCTCTGCGGCCCGCTGATCGCCGGAGTCGGCGGCTACCACACTTCAGAAACCCGGACAACCGGCGCAGAACCCGGTGACTCCGGGCGGGTGATCGACGCAGCCGGTTCGTACGTCCTTCCCGGCTTCATCGACGCCCATGTCCACCCCGAGACCTCGCTGCTCTCGCCGCCCCGCTTCGCCGAAGCCCTGGTGGTGCATGGCATAACCACCGCCGTGGCCGAGCCGCACGAGATCGTCAATCTGCTGGGCGCGGCCGGTATCGAGTTCTACCTGCAGGCCCGGCAGGGTCTGCCTCTCGATCTACGCCTCATGATACCCACCACCGTCCCGGCCTCTCCGTTCGAGCAGGCTCATGGCAGCTTGGACCCGGCGACGATCGCCTCTTTTCTCACCCGAGAAGGGGTAAGCGGCCTGGGCGAGGCCATGGACTACATGGGCCTCATAAACGGCAGCAGCCCCGAGCTTCCCCTGGGGGCCCTGGCCGACCGGACCGTGCTGGACGGCCACGCCCCCGACGTCTCCGGACGCGAACTCGCCGCCTATCTTGTCGCCGGGCCCATCACGGACCACGAGACATCCGACCCGGAGCGCCTGCTCGAGCGTCGGCGCCTGGGCATGTGGATACTCATACGCGAGGGCTCGGCCGCCCGGGATCTCGAGCGCTCCCTGCCCTTTCTGGTCGCGCACGGCACCGAGCGCACCGCCCTCTGCACGGATGACCGCAATGCGGCGGCCCTCGCCGAGCACCATCACCTGGACGGGGTGATCGCAGCTTTGATACGAGGCGGTGTCAGCCCGCTCGACGCTCTGCGCGCCGCCACCGTCAACCCGGCCACCCTGTACCGTCTGTACGACAGGGGAAGCGTCACTCCCGGTCTGCGGGCAGACCTGCTGGTGGTCGACGATCCCACGTTCCCGCACCCCCGGGTGGTGATCCAGGCCGGCAACGTGGTGGCTCGCGACGGCCTCCTGACGATGCCTCTGCCCGCTACGCCCCCGCTGCCGAATTCCGCCTTCGCCCTCACGCTTTCCCGGGCGGAAGATCTGGCCCCGCCCGCGGCCGACGGCGCCCACCGGGCCCGGACCATCGAGTTGGTGCCACGCTCTCTCACGACCGCCGAGCGAGTGGTCCGCCTGGACGCCCGTCGCGGTCATCTGCAAGCCGCCCCGAACGATGACGTCGCCCTGGTCGCCCTCTTGGAACGGGACAGGCGGACGGGCAGGATAGGCCGGGGTCTCGTCAGCGGTCTGGGCCTGCGCCGTGGGGCGATCGCCACCACCATCGCCCACGACGCCCATCACCTGCTGGTGACGGGGATCGATCCCGGCGACATGCTGGCAGCAGCGAGAGCGGTGGCTTCTTCCGGCGGGGGGCTGGCCGTGGCCGACGGAGAAGCGGTCCAGACCCTCCCCTTGCCGCTGGGCGGGCTCATGGCCGATCTCCCGGCTGAGGAAGTGGGCACCCGGCTCCGGTCCCTCGAATCTGCGGCGGCCGGACTGGGAGTCCGCCTCGAGGAGCCGTTCATGGCCCTGAGTTTCATAACGCTTAGCGTGATCCCTCGGTTGCGCTTGACCTTGGGAGGGATCTTGGACGTGGAGGCCCAGAGCGTGGTCCCCGTCCTGGTGGACTAGGCCGACCGCGCCGTCAGCTCTCCTGCAGGCGTAGAGCCCCTTCCGTGTACTTGAGCGACGGGTCCCACAGGATCCATTCGTTGAAGCCCTGGTCTTCCGCCGCCTTGATCTGCTTCTTGACCTCAGCCACCCCGTATTCGAAGAAATCCTGAAGCCACGGCCGCCCCTTTGCCCCGGTACCTGCCAGGCGCTTCGTGGTGTCCTTCATGGCGGCCGTCACGGTGTCGAAGGGATTGGCGTTGGGGTCGTCGATCCCGTACGAACCTGCGTCATAGTGGGAGGGATAGACCATCGGACAGACGATGTCGACGTTCTGGCTGATCTTCTCGATCCTCTGGCCGATCCCCATATCGTCATTGACATGGACCGTCAGCCCGAAGACATCGGCGGACACCCAGGCCCCCAGCTTCTCCAGGCGCTGGCGCGCATAGGCCAAGAATCCGGCTATTGCATCTTCCTTGCTGCAGTACTCGCCCGGATAGACCGCTTCGGATATGGGGCCGTCGCTCGGGAACCGCACATAGTCGAATTGGATCTCCCTGAAACCGTGACCGACGGCGTCTTCCGCTACCTGGACGAGGTACTCCCACACCTCATGACTATAGGGGTTGGTGTAGTTGAGGCCTTTGAAGTCCTCCCAACTGCCCCCCTTCTCGCTCTTCACAGCCAGGTCAGGCCGTGCTGTAGCCAGGGTGGTGTCCTTGAAACAGACCAGCCGGGCGATGGGGGTGATCTCATGTTCCCGGAGCGTCGCGATCAGGGCGTCGACGTCCTTGATGCGGGTTTCGATCAGCTTGAATTCTTCGGCCATGGGGACATCGGCCTTGTAGGTCACCATACCGATGTCGTCCTTCACATCGATGACGAACGAGTTTATCTCCGTGCGATCCGCCAGTCCGATCATGCTCTCGAGCTTGTCGGAAGAGCCGGCCGCATAGCTGGTCATGTACACGCCCTTGACGGGGACGTAGGAGAGATCGCGGAACACACGCGGATTGACCAGGGGCTCGACCGAATAGTCGGTCTGCACGGGCACGGGCACGGCCACCGCGGCGGCCGCGGTAGTGTCGTCTCCGCCTCCGGGGAATCCGCCCCCCCCGACGACCCAGCTACCCAGCGACCACAGAAGGATGAAACCGCCGGCGAACACTGCCGCGCCCAT
The DNA here is from genome assembly GCA_964497095.1 of uncultured Gaiellales bacterium. Classification (GTDB taxonomy): domain Bacteria; phylum Actinomycetota; class Thermoleophilia; order RBG-16-64-13; family RBG-16-64-13; genus CAVPLM01. The sequence goes on from CAZCCL010000043.1 coordinate 17,506, forward strand.
GAGGGCGATGAGGGCCATACGGAGGCCTGCTCCCTTGCGACGTCGGGGCGGCCGGCGGCGGGCATAGTCGCGGCGGACATAGTCTCCATGGGAAGGAGGTCGGGCCATAGTCGGGGTATTCTACCAGAGGTCTCTGATAAACTTGAGCGACCATGCGCAAGGACAAAGTACTCCGCTTTCTTTTTCTGGTTTTTGCGATCGGGGCGTTCGTCGGTCTGATCTCCGGTCTCGCCTTCGGTGGTCCGCCCGACGCCGCCACGCCCAAAGCGGACGTCCAGACCGAGGAAGGATCGACCGAGCTCTCATCCGACGCAGCCGCGACGTCCGAGTCGTCCGGCTCGATGACCCCCGAACGAGCTGAGGCTATTGGGGCCAACGAGATGGGCCAGGTACTGGTGCTCATGTACCACTTGATCGACTCTGAGGAAACGGAGTGGACCCGGACGCCCGAGCATTTCCGGGAGGACATCGCCCTCCTCAAGTCGGAGGGCTACTATCCCATCAACGCGCGTGATCTCGCATCCGGGAACATCGACATCCCCGCAGGCAAATCGCCGGTGGTCATCACCTTCGATGATTCCAGTCCCGGCCAGTACCGCATCCTCGACGACGGCAGCATCGACCCCGATTGCGCGGTGGGGATTCTGCAGGCGGCGGTGGAGGATGGCGACTGGGCTTCACGGGCTTCGTTCTTCCCTCTTCTCGACGTCGTGCCCAAGGAACGCGAGATATTCGGCCAGCCTGAAAAGCAGCAGGAGAAGTTGCGCAATCTGATCGACTGGGGCTATGAGGTGGGCAGCCACACAGTCTCCCACCTGAATCTCAAAGAAGCCTCGACCGAGGAAGCCACCAAGCAGCTGGCCCAATCCCAGGCCACTCTCGAGGAGCTCATCGGAGGAGACTACGCGGTCACCACCCTCTCCATCCCCTTCGGGGAGTACCCCGAAGATGAAAGCCTGATCAGAAGTGGAGAGTACGAGGGCACCTCATACAAGTACACCGCTGGCCTCGCCCTGGGCACCACTCCCTCGCTTTCGCCCTTCTCCGCAGGCTTCAAGGCCATGCACATTCCGCGGGTGCGGGGTAGCGACCCGTACCTCGGCGAGGCGATCCAGAACCTCAAGAAGAACCCGGAGCTGCGCTACATCTCCGATGGCGATCCCACCACCGTCTCGGCGCCGGCTGAACTACCGGCCAAGCTGGGCGAGTTGCGGGACGATCTGGGACGCCCCGTCGTCCGCTACTGAGCCGCTGAGCGACACCCCCGCCGTGGGCGCCCGAGCAGTGTGACTGTCCCGCGGGGCGCGTGTCCGCGCTGTCAGCGAAGGGCGGGTTTCAGGATGAGTCCTCCCTCTTCTTCCGAAAGCAAAGACACCCCACCGCAAAGTCCACACTCGTAATGCTCCCCGGCCCTCGCCTTGAGCCCCACGTGTACGGTCACGTAGCAGTAGGGGCAGCGGGCGTCGACGTCCGGCTCTCCGCCCTGCAGGGCGACTTCCTCGCCCACGATCTTCCACAGCGGGTCATATCTCTTCTTTGCCACCGATCCTCCCCGGTCCCCACGCGCGCGCTCCGATCCGTGCGCCCCGTGGTGCTGTATCTTGACGATGCAGGTATTCTCGGCCGCGTGGACCGAGTCTCTCACACTCGGGCTGCGGGGCTCAAGGGCCTACGGGATCTGGGAGGTCGAAGACGAACATCAAGACCGACACGGCGACCGCGGGGCGGCCTACCGGTGCGCTTCCCGTCTTCGACCTCGGGATCGCTCCCTACGAGCCGGTCCAAGAACTGCAGGGCCGTCTACGCCGGGCTGTAGCCGATCGAGTCCTCCCCGGCGTGACCCCGGGTGTGATCCTTCTTCTCGAGCACGAGCCCGTGATCACTCTGGGCAGCCGGGGCTCATCCGGCGATCTGCGCGACCTTTCGCACGTCCGGAGCCTCGGCATCAAGGTACTGCCTTCGGAGAGAGGGGGCCAAGCCACCTTGCACGCTCCCGGACAGCTCGTCAGCTACCTGATCGTGCCGATCCCCGGTCGCGACCTGCGGGGATTCGTTCACGGTCTCGAAGAGACTCTGCTGGTCCTCCTGGCCAACCTCGGCGTGTTCGGACATCGCCGCGAGGGCCGGCCGGGGCTGTATGTCGAGGGGGACAAGATCGCATCGGTGGGTCTTCGCTGCCACAGGTGGGTCGCTAGCCACGGAACGTCTCTGAACGTCGATGTCGACCTTGGTCTCTTCGACCTCATCATCTCTTGTGGAGAGCCCGGACTTCGCCAGATAAGCCTGCGGGCCGTCACCGGCCGCGACTACGACATGGACCTTCTCAAGCTGCGGTATGTCGAAGCAGCCGCGCAGGTCTTCGGCTGGGAATCGACGACGCCGCGAAAGCTCCCCCATGACCAAGTGGAGGCGGCCCTGGGGCTTGACCGCGAACCTGCGGCGCGCGCCAGGGGCATCTCGGTGTCCGACGCCTCGTAGGTCTTCGCACTCCATGCTTCGGGGGCCTGGTCGTCGTGGCGACC
>CAZCCL010000044.1:0-19928 GCA_964497095.1 uncultured Gaiellales bacterium
CCGCCCCTACGAGACGGCGCCCGGCGCCACCGATGCGGTCGTCGAGGGAGAGATACCCAGTCCTTTGAACCCCCCGTCCGGGTGCACGTTTCATCCTCGGTGTCCGGAGTGCTGTCCGGAATGCAGGATCCAGGTGCCTCAGTTGCGAGAGGTCGCCGAAGGCCACTACGTTTCCTGTCTACTTGCATAGTCCGTGAGGAAGGAGGTAGTAAGGGAACACGAGCGAGCATAGGGTTGAAACCCCGCGGCCGTCGCGGCCGCAAGGGGAATGGCAAGACACGAGGAGGGTAGTAATGCGAAAGAGAATCTGGATGGTGCTTGTGGCCATGCTGGTCGTCGGCCTGGCGGCGTTGGTGGTCTCCGCCTGCGGCGACGACACGACCACCACCACGGCAGGCGGGACCGAGACCACGGCCGGTGGGACCGACACTACCGCAGGCCCGGCGACGACTGTCGGCGGCACCGAGACTACGGCTGCCCCCGGCGAGCCGGTCATGGGAGGCATAGCGAAGATCGGCGTGATGGGTACCGCGGCCTTCTTTGGTTTCCCCCCGACGGTTCGCGGGCCGGACCAATTGTGGGAGGGCTTTTTCCTCGAACAGATGTTCAATCCGACGGATGAGGTCGACGTATACACGCCCATGCTGGCTGAAAGCTGGGAGCTGCTGCCAGACAAGTCGGCCTATGTCTTCCATCTGCGCCAGGGCGTGAAGTTCCACGATGGCACGGATTTCAACGCGCAGGCATGCAAGTTCTGCTGGGATCTGAACCTCACCGCTGCCCCCGCGGGCGGTGGTGCTCCCCCTGAAGGTGGCGCTCCGGCTGAAGGTGGCGCGCCGCCCGCCGGTGGCCCGCCCCCCGGACCTCCCCCGGACTTCGCTTTCGTGAAATCTGTCGAGGTAATCGACGACTACACCGTGCAGGTGAACCTCAAGCAGTGGTCCAACCAGGTTCTCCCCTTCATCGGAAGAAAGTCTTGGGCTGTGTTCTCCCTGACCGCATATGAGAAGGATGGCCAGGAATACATGCAGACCCACCCGGTCGGTACAGGCGCCTGGATGCTGAAGGAATTCGTCCCCGACCAGATAATGGTGCTGCAGAAGTTCCCGGACTACTGGGGCAAGGACGCCCAAGGCCGGCAGTTACCTTACATGGACACAGTCGAACTCCAGATGTTCGGCGACCCGACTCCTATGACGGTGGCCCTGCAGGCCGGACAGCTCGATGGGACTCCCCAGATCCCGGTGGTCGGTGCCGCGCAACTGAAGAGTGACCCCAACCTTGTCTTCGACATCTTCGGCGGACCGGTGCAGATGATCCAGATGAACACCACGTCTCCGGACTCCGTCTGGAGCGACATCCGCATGCGCCAGGCCCTCGAGTACGCCATCGACAAGGAAGGCTTGGTCCAATCGGTGGGCATGGGCATGACCACGGCCGTCTACTCGATCATCCACAGCGTCAAGGACGTGGTGGATCCGGGGACCACGCCGCGGATGTATGACCCGCAGAAGGCCAAAGACCTAATGGCCGCTGCCGGTCATCCCACGGTGGAGTGCACGATCAACTACGACCAAACCAGAGGCGATCCCAACGAGATCGCGGCCATCCAGGCGAATCTGGCCGCCGTGGGGATCAACGCCACGCTTAACGGCATGAGCACCGCGGCGTTCTCTCCCATCAGCGTCAAGCCGCCGGAGGGTAACGACCTCATGCTCCAGGGCCTGCGCGGTGGTTCGCCCAACGTGCTGCAAGGGGCCATAGAGATGTATGGGAAGGGGACCATCTACTTCCCCGGCTTCTCGCCCCCGGAAGAGTTCTATACCCTCATGGACAAAGCCCAGACCTACGACACAATCAGCGACGCACTGCCCGACATCGCTCAGATGGAGAAGATCGCCTACGACGACGCTCAAGTCATCCCGACCACCATGGCGGCGTTCGTCTCCGTGTCGGGACCGAGACTCAAGAACATGGAGTGGTTCCTCGGCAACACACCGACCCCGTGGTTCAACGAGGCCTGGTTGGCTCAGTAGTGAAGTAGGGACCTAGAAGTCGCGATGCCGCCCGGCAGCAGTCCTGCTGCCGGGCGGCTCGTGGCTCGCCGCGTCATCCGGCATCAGAAGGACCCTGCGGCGTAGCACACTCAGAAAATACAAAGAGTGAAGTAACGTGCAAACCTTGCAGCCAAAGGAACAGAAGTTGTTCGAAGCCGGCGTGCTAGTGGTAGGAGGCGGGCTCGCCGGTTGCACCGCGGCCATCAAAGCCCGGGAGGCGGGCGTCTCGGTGATCCTTGTGGACAAAGGCTATGTCGGTAAATCGGGCCAGACCCCATTTGCCGGCAGCTACTGCGTCTTCAACCCCGAATGGGGGGATGACCTGGACGCCTGGATGGAGCAGATCGACACCGTTGGCGAATACGTCAACAACCGCACGTGGACCGAGCTCTGTCTCAAGGAATCGTACGAACGCTACCTGGAGCTGATGTCGTGGGGGGTCAAGTTCGGTCCCGATGGGAGCGCCCGCCCCGGTGAAGAGCCGGGGCGGGGCGGCATGCCCGGAGGGCCGTGCCGGGCCACGATGATGGAAGTCCGCGAGCCCTCGATGATCCTGCGGAGAGAGGTGCTGAAGCGCGGCGTCACCATCGTCGACCGGACGATGGTGACGGAACTTCTGACCAAGGACGGCAGGGTGACAGGGGCCGTGGGGATCCCCATGGACTCCGAAGGACTGGTGGCACTTCGCGCTGGAGCGGTGATCCTGGCCGCCGGTGCCGGGGGATTCCGGCCGACGCGCTGGCCCATCAACAACCTGACGGCCGATGGGGACTGCATGGCCTACGGGGTGGGGGCCGAGATCACCGGCAAGGAGTTCTCCGACCCGCACTCGGCGCGGGCCGATCGCGCTGTGTCGGCGTTCTTCGGGCGCTACGGCAAAGGCCCGGGGGCAGGCAGGCCGCCCCGAGGAAGACACGTAGACGCTGAAGGGAGCGCCCCGGGGCCGCCGCCACGTGGACTGTATTTGGATCTGGACTTCGCCGCCCATCAGGGACGGGCGCCCATCTACCTCGAGGCGGAGGAAGGGGGCCGCTATCCGGTGGTCGGCGGGGCAGCCTCGGGCATGTCGACCCACAAGGCGGAAGGCATCTGGCCGGCGGATACCGATTGCTCCTGCAACATACCCGGGCTCTATGCCGCCGGCGACAACCTGGGCACCATGCAGTCGGGGGCCACCTATGGGGCTATCGGGCAGTCGGTGCTCGGCTGTTCGGTCACCGGAACGCACGCGGGTGCGGCCGCCGCCGAATACGCGAGACGATCCGCACCTGACGAGCCCGGCGATGACGAAGTGGCGAGAGTAGCGGAGTCGCTTACCGCTCCTCTTCGCCGCCGCGGAGGTTTCAGTCCCCGCTGGGTGACCGAGATGCTCCAGAACACCATGGTCCCCTACTACGTCATGTACGTAAAGCACGGGGACCGGCTGCAGGCCGTCCTCACTAACGTCGAGTTCTTCAGGGACCATTTTGGCCCCCTGCTCTACGCCGAAGACCACCACGAACTGCGCTTGGCACACGAGACCCGCAACATGATCCTGAACGCGGAGATGCGTCTGCGCGCTTCGCTGTTCCGCACCGAGACCCGAGGTTGCCACTACCGCGAGGACTATCCCTTGCGGAACGACGAGGAGTGGCTGGCCTGGGTGCTCGTCCGCAAGGGGGCCGACGGGGACATGGAGACCTTCAAGCGACCGATTCCCCCAGAGTGGCACCCCGATCCTTCGCTGCCGTACGAAGAACGCTATCCCAACCGGGTGCCGGGAGAGAGTCTTTCTTCCGATGACACCTCCGGCCGCGGTCTCGGGGAGGCGGGGGAGGTCCGGCCGTGAACCTTCTCGATCTGACAGGCAAGAAGGCTTTGCTAGTCGGGGCCGGGGGCATCGGCGCCGCCCTCGCTGCCGGTCTCGCGCGGCACGGAGCCGACGTGGCCGTGGCCGACAAGAGCCGGAAAAGCGCCGACGCGGCTGCGGCCAGAGTGCGGACGTTCGGTTGCCGCACGCTGGCGAAGACGGTGGACGTGACGGACGAGTCTTCCGTGGCTGCTTTGCAACGAGAGGTAGCCGAGGCGTGGAACGCCGTCGACATACTCGTCAACGCGGTGGGGGTCGCGGCGCGGGAGCCTTCGTTCACCGTGGCCCTCGACAGCTTCCGCGAGACCGTCGAGATCAATACCCTCGGGACCTTCACTTGCTGCCGCGTGTTCGCCCGCGAGATGGCGGTCAACGGCGGTGGCAAGATCGTCAACGTATCGTCGGTGAGGGGCCGGTACGGGACCCGCGCGGGTATGGCCGAGTACTGTGCCAGCAAAGGCGCTGTGGATGCTCTCACCAGGCAACTGGCGGTGGAATGGGCCCCTCACCGGGTCTACGTGAACGCCATCGCGCCCACAGTCGTGGAGACCGGTTTCACCACCTCGATCCTCTCCGATCCCAGCGCGGTTGCGTCGCTCGTCGAGCGCATCCCGCTCGGCCGGTGGGCGCAGCCCGAGGACCTTGTAGGTCCGGTGCTGTTTTTCGCGTCGCCGGCCTCGGATTACGTCACCGGGCAGATCCTATTCGTCGATGGCGGCCTCACGGCCGCGATGTGAGGGGCTCATGGCTATAGAGAAGATCGATCAAGCGATCTGCATCGGCTGCGGTGACTGCGTGAACAGCTGCCCCATGGACGTGATCCGCATGGACGAGGAAAGTAAGAAGGCGGTGATCCGCTACGCGGAGGAGTGCATGAACTGCGAGCAATGCGCCCTCGATTGCCCCGTGGACGCGATCACGGTTACCCCGTACAAGAGCAGCGCCTTCATCGCGAGCTGGGGCTAGGAGGTGATCATCTTGATCGATTGCGACGTTCTGGTGATCGGTGGCGGGATGGCCGGCTGCTTTGCGGCCGCAAAAGCTCGGGAGCAGGGTCTGAACGTGCTCCTGGTGGATAAGGGGTACGTCAGCCGCTCTGGTGAGACCCCTTACGCGGGCGACACGGCGGTGTTCGATCCTGAGTGGGGGCACGATCTCGACCAGTGGTTGACCCAAGTCAGTGTCGTCGGCGAATACGTCAACAACAGGCACTGGAATGAACTCGTGTTCCGGGATTCCCGGGAGCGCTTTGCCGATCTCCGTGCGTGGGGGGTGCAGTTTCTCGAGAAGGATGGCGAGTTTGTTCGTCTACCCCATCCCTACACGAACATCGAACTGCCCGACAAGGACAAGTTCCCGCCTATAGTGAGCGAAGTGGTCCACTGGCTCCCCGGCTTTCCGGATATCCTGAGGAAGCACCTTATCCGGAGTGGGGTGAAGCTCAAGGACCGCTTCATGGTTACAGAGCTGCTCAAGCAGGGGGACCGGGTCGTCGGGGCCATCGGTTTCTCGATCGAAGGCGCCGAGCCTGAGTTGATTCGAGCCAAGGCTGTAGCGATGTGCGCCGGCGGCGGGGGTTTCCGGCCCATCGGCTATCCCACGCACGAGATGACGGCCGACGGCCACGTCATGGGTTACCGGGCTGGTGCGGTCATCACCAGCAAGGAATTCATCGCGCCTCACACCACGAACCCGGAGCAGCCCGCGTGGCCGCCCATGTACCTGTTCTTCTCGTCCGGAGGGTCGGCCGCTCTGCCTGGGATGTACGAGGCGCCGAAGCTGTACAACGCTGACGGCGATCTGGTGCCGGTCCGGGGTATGGCCTGGCACGGCTGGATCGACGCCGAATACGAGGCTCATGAAGGGCGGGCGCCCCTGACGGCCGACCTCGGCCGTCGGGGCATTCACAAGGTCAGCGGTCCCGGCGCCCACGGCTCCATGCTTGGTCACGCGACCAGCGGCATCGTCCCCATCAACGATGACTGCGCTACCGACGTCCCGGGGCTGTTCGCCGCCGGCGACAGTTGCGGCACCGGCTTCATCGGGGCGTCGTACTCGGGGTTCGGCTTCGCCACCATGCACGCGGCCGCCACCGGCGCTCGCGCAGGCCTGGGCGCCGCCAAGGAGGCCAAGCGGCTGGGTTCGCCCGGGTCAGGGAACGGCCCGGAAGCTGGCGCGCTCGACGACCGCCTCATCGCGGAGGCGACCACGCGGCTTCTTGGGCCCCTCGAGAGGAAAGGCGGTTTCACCCCGCATTGGGTCACCCAAGTGCTACAGAACACCCTGGCGCCCTATTTCGTCCTCTACATCAAGCATGGGGACCGGCTGCAGACCGCCCTCAACACCGTTGAGTACCTGCGTGACCAGATTGTCCCCAAGCTCTACGCCCGCGACGACCACGAACTGCGCCTCTGCCACGAGACGCGGAACATGGTCACCAGCGCGGAAATGAAACTGCGCTCCTCGCTCTTCCGTACCGAAAGCCGGGGCACCCACTACCGTGAGGACTTCCCGGGGCGTGACGACGCTCGATGGCTGGCCTGGGTGCGGCTGAAGGAGGTCGACGGCGTCATGACGGCCTTCAAGGAGCCGATCCCGGCGGAGTGGTGTCCCGATGCCGCGAAGTCCTACGAACAGCGCTATCCGATGCGGCTGCCCAACGAGCCGCCGGAAGATCGCCCCGTGCCGGGCGGCGGTCTCGCGCCGAGCGACATCCTCCGGGGCGACGGAGAAAGGAGGTAGGGTCATGGCCATCGAAGTCATCGATCCCGCCCTCTGCAACGGCTGTGGTATCTGCGTGCGCAACTGCCCGATGGACGTCATCCGCATGGACCGCAAGACGAGGAAGGCTGGGATCCGCTACCAGATGGACTGCATGCTCTGCGGCCAGTGTTTGGAGTGTCCGGAAAAGGCCATCTACCTCAAACCTGGGTGGCCCGGGCCGTATTTGCTGGGGTGGGGGTGATTAGCATGAATGAAAGGCAGGAGAGCCTGAGGGAGAAGCCGAGCTACACCATCGTCGGGACGAACATGAAGCGCTTCTTCGGCCCACGGGGCGAGATTCCCCGGCCGGAGCCGGGCGAGCCTTTCTACGGGCAGGATGCTCACTATCCCAAGCTGGAACCGGCATACCGAGACAACGGGGACGGAACGGTCTCCGACCTCAACACCGAGCTGATGTGGCAGAAGACCACTGATGCCAGGCCCGACTCGCTGGAAGGACGAATCACATGGTACGAGGCGGAGGACCACGCCGCGAGGCTGCGCCTCGGCGGCCACGCCGACTGGCGGGTCCCCAGCATCAAGGAGCTCATCTCTCTGGTGGATGCCAACGGGACTATGCATCCCCGCAAACCCTACTTCGACGAACGGTACTTCGATCTCACCTACGGCCCTGAGAACATCGACGGCTACCGGTTCATCGACTCCCAACTGATCACCACCACCTCTTACATCTCAAAATCTGTTCTGTTCTCCGATTGGTGGGTGGACTTCGGCAAGAAGAAGATCGAGCCGGGCAACATGCACATCGCTCCCACCTTCTTCGGCTACAACTTCACCGACGGCCGCATCAAGAGCTATCCGAAGGAGAACCACCCCTACAACGGCCTGCAGACCTGGTGCATCCGCTGCGTTAGGGGACCGGTCTATGGGGTGAACGACTTCGTCGACAACGGTGATGGGACCGTGAGCGACCGGGCCACAGGGCTCATGTGGCAGAAGACCGACGACGGCAAAGGCCGGGACTGGAGGGAAGCGCTCGACTACGCTGAGCACCTGGAGCTTGCCGGCTATCGGGACTGGCGACTGCCCGACCAGAAGGAGCTCCACAGCATCGTCGACTACGACTTCATCCCGGCCATCAATCCCATCTTCCACACGAGCGATCCCAAGGGTTGGTTCTGGAGCAGCACGCCCTTCGTCGACATGCCCGGGCAGGCTGTGTACGTGGCCTTCGGCAAGGCCACGGGCAAAACGTCGGCCCGACCCGAGGACGAATACGACGTGCACGGGGCGGGGGCCATGAGGTCCGACCCCATGGTCGGTGACCCGGCCTGCTACCTGGAGGGCGGCGGCCCCCAGAAGGACACGATCAGGATCCACAACTACGTCCGGGCGGTGCGGACGCTCGGCGCGCCGCGACCGCCGCGGCACCACCTCTAGAGAACCGAAAGAACGAGTCCGCGGCTGTGTCATGGCGGGAAAGTATCGGCACTACAATGATACAGACGTATCTCTTACCGAGACGGGAGCGAGCGATGGGGCTGACCTCATCCGCCCGAAAAACGACGTGCTAACGGTTACGGACGCGACGAGCTCATCGGAGGGCTGACGCATGGAAACGCACGACGAGACCCGACAATCCGCGGAAGCGCCTGGCGCATCCGGCGCGCGGGCCGGCATGGGTCCGCCGCCTCCTATCCCTTCATATCCACACGAGACCGACTTCAGTGTCATCACCGTCGGCACGGGCAATCCCCATCCCAGCCTGGAGAGGGCGAGTCCTTGCTCGATGCTTCAGTTCAGGGACAAGTACTACGTCGTGGACATGGGCAATGGAGCCCAGAACAGCATGTTGAAAGGCGCGCGAGGGACGTTTCCCTTCCGCGAGATCGTAGCCGTCTGTTTCACCCACTTCCACCAGGACCATACAAACGACTACTTCGACTTCATGACCAACCGCTGGCTCACCGGCGGCAAGGAAGTGACGGTGGTCGGCCCTCCCGGAGTAAGGGCTCTCCACGAGTTCCTGATCACCTTCTTCAAGGACGACCTCTGCTACCGCTGGTTGCGGGAGATTCCGCGGGGTCTGACGGGTGAGGGCATGTTCGACGGGGTCACCATAGAGGAGATTACCGGGGCACAGCGGTTCGACCTGGGGGAGCTTCGGGTGACGACCGCCGAGCTCACGCACACTATGTATAACCTGGGGTATCGCTTCGAGGGTTCAGGCAAAGCGGTGGTCGTTTCCGGCGACACCTCGTTCGACGAGAGCCTGATAGATCTGGCCAGGGGAGCCGACATGCTGGTGATGGACGGCGACGAGCGCTGGGCGGGGGACCTGGTCTACGAGATGGCTCCGGTCGACGCCCTGGAGCCCCGCTATCGACCGGCCGGGAAGTACGGCGGTGACTTCTCAGTCCGTCCTCACGCGACCATGGACGAGATCGCCCGGATGGCTGCGGCCGCCGGGGTGAGGCACCTCGTCCTCACCCATCTGCGGGCCGGTCCGGTTGACGAGGAATCCGTGCGGGCTATGGTCCGCGCGGGGGGTTTCGGCGGGCCCGTGACATTCGCCGTCGACGGATTGGAGGTAACGCCGTGAGGAATGGACTTCGGACCTCTCCCATCGTTCTGTTGGCTGCGACCGTTGCGGCGACCGTGGCCCTAATCGCTACTTCGTGTGGAGGTGAACAGGTGGAATCCCAGACTATCGGGACAACGGGAACCGGCAGCACAGCGGCGGCCGGTGGTAGCACAATTGGGGCTGTCCGGAGCCTGCCATATCCCATCGTGGGTTCTGGACAGACCCTCTGCTACGGCGCGACGGCCGAGATACAGCCGCCCGCACCCGGGGAGGACTTCTACGGGCAGGATGCTCAGCAAAAGAGCAACTCGCCTAGCTACGCGCTGAGCGCCGACGGCCTGAGCGTCACCGACAACGTCACCGGTCTTGTGTGGCAGCAGAGCCCTGACACCGACGGTGACGGCGCCATCGACGTGGCGGACAAGATGACCTACGAGGAAGCCCTGGCCTATCCCGCCGCCTTGAACGAGAAGAAGTTCGGCGGCTACGACGATTGGCGCCTCCCCACCATCAAAGAGCTCTATTCGCTGATTCTGTTCGTCGGCACCGATCCTAACCCCATGGCGGCAAGCAGCGAGGGCGAGGTGCCCTTCCTCGATACCGAGTTCTTCGCCTTCGCCTACGGCGATCTCACGGCCGGCGAGCGCATCATCGATTCACAGTATGCCTCCAGCACCAAGTACGTCTCCACCACCATGGACGGCAGCCCGACGCTGTTCGGGGTGAACTTCGCCGACGGGCGGATCAAGGGCTATGGGCTGACCATGCCCAACGGCAGCACCAAGAAGTTCGTGGTGTCATGCGTGCGTGGCAACCCCGGTTACGGTCAGAACGACTTCGCCGACAACGGCGACGGTACCATCACAGACAAGGCTACCGGTCTCATGTGGGCCCAAGACGACAGCGGCGAGGGTCTCGACTGGCAGGAGGCTCTGGCTTGGGCCCAAGAGATGAACGCGCAGGGCTATCTGGGCCATAGCGACTGGCGAGTCCCGAGTGTCAAGGAACTGCAGAGCATCATCGACTACACGCGCTCGCCCGACACGACCGATTCCGCGGCCATAGACCCGCTGTTCTCCTGCGCGGGGATCACCAACGAGGCGGGCCAGGCGGATTTTCCCTGCTATTGGACCAGCACCACGCACGTGGGCTCGGGCGGCCGGGCCGACACCGCAGACTACATGGCCTTCGGCCGGGCTATGGGCTACATGGTGCCGGGAGCTCCGCCGCCAAGCGGTCCGGGAGCCGGCGGCCCGCCTGCGAACACGGGCGGAGCCGGCGGCAAGTGGATGGACGTGCATGGGGCAGGCGCCCAGCGCTCCGACCCGAAGGTGGGCGACCCTGCTCAGTTCCCATACGGGCGTGGGCCGCAAGGCGACGCGATCCGCATCTACAACTACGTGCGGCTGGTGAGAGACGCCGGGTGAGCCTCGGCGGCCGTCCATGAGCATAGGCGTCTTGCGGATGCCGATCCAGGATGGCTAGGGCATCATCCCACCGACGCAGTTCCTTCACCGAGCTCGGCCGGTCGATCATGTATCTGAGGCCTCACGGTCCCACTGCCGCCGGCGCGCTCGTCTCCGTGCTGGTCGCCGCGGGAGCGACTCTTGTCTCGCCGCAATTTGTCCGTCTGCTCATCGATAGGGGGATCACTGGGCAGCACTGGCGCTGGGTGGTGATCCCCTCCGCGGCGCTTTTCGGCGTGGCTCTGGTCCGGGGGGTGTTTTCGTTCCTCCAGGGTTATCTCGCGGAGAAGGCGAGCCAAGGAGTGGCGTTCGACCTCCGCAACGATCTCTTCGAGAAGCTCCATCGCCTCTCGTTCAGCTATCACGATAGGGCGCAGACGGGCCAACTCATGACTCGGATGACCTCGGACGTGGAGAACGTGCGCCAATTCATGGGGATGGGCCTGGTCAGCCTGGTATCGGCCTTGATCACCATGCTCGGCACGTTTGTTCTTCTCATCGTGCTCGAACCCCGGTTGGCCGGTGTCACCTTCGCCTCGGTGGTGGTCATCTTCGTCGTGTTCTATGTGTTGGTGACCCGGATCTTCCCGCTGCACACGGGCATGCAGCAGTTGTGGGGGAGCATACTCGCCATCTTGCAGGAGAACCTGGCCGGAGTGGCGGTGGTGAAGGCATTCGGTCGCGAGTCCCATGAGAAGGCTCGCTACGAGGTCGTCAACGAGAGGCTGTTCCAGCAGAACATACGCGTCCTTATGGGCATGTCGGCGATCATGCCGGTCATGCTCCTTGCCGGCAGCCTGGGGAACCTGGCGGTGGTCTGGTACGGGGGCTCCCTGGTGATCGCCGGCAAGATGAGTCTGGGCACGCTGGTGGCCTTCACCACCTACCTGGCGTTCATGTTGACGCAGGTGTTCCCCTTAGGAAGGGTCGCAGGCTTGACGTCGCGCGCGGGTGCGAGCGCTGTTCGGGTCTTCGAAGTTCTCGAGGCCGAGAGCGAAGTGCGCGACCGGCCGGGAGCCGCCGAACTGGGCTCGGTCTCGGGACGGTTGAGCTTCGACCATGTCTCCTTCCGCTACGCGGGCCAAGAGGAGGATGTCCTGGACGACGTGAGCGTCGAGATCCAGTCGGGGGAAAGGGTGGCTGTGGTGGGGGCCACGGGATCGGGTAAATCGACCCTGATCAACCTGGTGCCGCGATTCTACGACGTCCGCGAAGGCGCTATCCGTATCGATGGGGTCGACATCCGCGATGTCACTCTGGCCAGCCTGCGGGGGCACATTGGCATCGTGCTCCAGGAGTCAACGCTCTTCGGAGGCAGTATCCGCGAGAACATCGCCTTCGGTCGTCCCGACGCCACCGAGGAGGAGATCGAGAATGCCGCTCGGGCAGCTCAGGCCCATGACTTTGTCCTGAGCCTACCGGGAGGGTACCAGACGAAGGTAGGCGAGCGGGGGGTGACTTTGTCGGGTGGTCAACGGCAGCGGCTCTCGATAGCTCGGACCTTGCTGGTCGATCCACGCATCCTTTTGCTGGACGATGCCACCAGCGCGGTAGATGCCGAGACCGAGCACTCCCTGCAGAAGGCACTCGAGAAACTGATGGTGGGACGTACATCACTCATCATCGCGCAGCGCATATCCACCGTCCTCAGAGCCGACCGCATCCTCGTGATCGACGGGGGCAAGATCGTGGCGGAGGGGGTACACGATGACCTTCTCCGCGAGAACCCCCTCTATGGCGACATCGTGGACTCCCAGCTCGAGCGGGAGGAGGAGCCATGAGGCGGCCGTGGATGGCACCGCTCGGGGCAGACGAGCGCGCCGGAGATGCAAGCAAAGTCCTAAGGCGGATGTGGTTCTACATGAAGGACATGCGCGGGGCGATAGCGCTGGGCCTTGTCGTAGTCATGATCGGAGCCGGACTGACGGCTGCCGGCCCCTACCTGGTCGGTCGATCCATCGATACCGCCATCGCTCGGGGCGACCTGAAGCTTCTCACCATCCTCATGTTCTCCCTCCTTGTCACGTATCTCTTGACGTACGTGACCAATAGGACCCAGGAGCGACTCCTCGGACGCATCGGCCAGAGGGTGAATCGGCGGTTCCGTTCTCAGATCTTCGCGACTCTACGGAGGCTCGATCTGCAGTTCTTTCACCAGCACGACACGGGTGACCTCATGAGTAGGCTGATCAACGACGTGCAGACTCTCGACCAGAGCTTGTCACCGGGCGCCCTGAGTCAGACGATCGGCGGTCTCTTCGGGCTGGCGGGCATAAGCATCGCCATGCTCGTGTTGGATTGGAGGCTGGCTCTAGCCACCTTCGTGGTCGTGCCGCTGACGTTCGGGGTATCGAGTGCCTTCGGTCGCCTGGCGCGACGCTCGTTCCGGTACACGCGGCAGACCATCGGCGACGTGAGCGCCAACCTCCAAGAAGACATAGCGGCGGTGCGGGTGACGCAGGCTTTCAATCGGGCGGACCGGACCACAGAGAGATTCCGCGAACTCAATGCTCTCAACCGGGACGCCAACGTGACAGCGGTGACGGTCACGAGCGCGTTCATGCCGGTTCTCGACGTGCTGGGGATGCTGGCCATGGCGATCGTGGCCCTGTTCGGAGGCTATTTGGCAATACGGCAGCCTCCGCTCGTCAGCGTGGGGGTAGTGGTGGCCTTCTTGGCCTACGTGCAACAGTTCTTCAGGCCTCTGCAGACGGTCTCGACCTTCTATGCCCAGTTGCAGTCTTCGTTGGCGGCGGCGGAGCGCATCTTCGACCTCGTCGATCGGGAACCCAAAGTCAAGGATCTGCCTGGAGCGACGCGCCTCGAGTCGGCGGTCGGCGCCAGGACCGGGGCTCCGAGGCTCGACGGTAGCGTCGCGTTCGATCATGTCTCGTTCTCCTACACGCATGGACAGCCCATTCTTGAGAACGTGAGCTTCGAAGCGACTTCGGGACAGACCACCGCCGTAGTCGGGCCCACAGGGGGGGGCAAGAGTACCATCGTCAACCTCCTGCTCCGCTTCTACGATGTGGACGAAGGTGCGGTGCTGGTCGACGGCGTCGATGTGCGCGACGTGACCCAGGAGTCGCTCCGCGTTCCCATCGCCCTCGTTCTCCAGGAGCCGTTCCTCTTCTCCGGCAGCATCGCGGAAAACATCCGGTATGGGCGTCTGGACGCCACCGATGAAGAGGTCGAACGGGCCGCCCGGGTGGCGGGGGCCGACACGTTTATCGACAGACTGCCCGACGGCTACGGGCACCCGGTTGGAGAGCGGGGGGGCAACTTGAGCCAAGGCCAGCGCCAGCTGGTCGCGTTCGCCCGAGCGGTGCTTCACGCCCCCCGCATCCTGGTGCTTGACGAGGCGACGGCGAGTGTGGACACCCTGACCGAGATCATCATCCAGAGGGCTCTGGAGCGGATCATGGAGGGTCGGACCACTCTGGTGATAGCTCACCGACTGTCGACTGTTCGCCGCGCCGATCAGATCCTTGTGGTAGACGAGGGTCGCATCGTCGAACGGGGGACCCACAAGGAGTTGTTGGCCGCAGGAGGGAAGTACTCCGACCTCTACAGGCGACAGTTCCAACCGCAAGGAGAGAACGAGAGCGCCGACCCGTATCGGCCCCACCTGGTCTGATCACGATGCGCGTCTGCCGAACTGAAATGGAGGGCGAGATGGACTATGAGAGCTTCATGGATCTGGTAATGAGAAGACGCAGCTACTGGCATTTCCGGTCCGACCCGGTACCCGACGTCTACATCGAGGGGATCGTGGATGCGGCGAGGTACGCCCCTTCGGCCTTCAACTGCCAGCTCTGGGAATTCGTGGTGCTGAAAGACCGGGGCCTACGAGATGAGGTTACCGCGATCGTGGCGGATTCGATGCCCGCCCCGCCTCCAGGGAACCATCCCGGTCCGGCGGGCCCGGGTCCCGGAGTCCCGGCGAAGGACCCTCTCGGCTTCAGGACGGCGCCGGTCTTCATCCTCGTGCTGGGTGACACGCGCGTGAGGAGCTACGGACCGCCGCACACCCGTACGGACGACAAGCGGTGGCAGGATCTCCTGGTCACGTCTCTGGCGGCCGCCTACGAGCACATGCACCTTGCCGCCGCCAGCCTGGGATTAGGGACACGCTGGGTCTCGGCGGTCGCACACCCACCCATAGACCAGAAGATCAAGGACCTTCTCCATATTCCGCAGGAGATGACGGTGTACGAGATGATGGCCGTCGGGCGTTCCGATTTCGAGCCGCCACCCAAGAAACTTCGGTCCCTCAAGGAGGTCATGCACTTCGGCGTCTGCCGCGAAGACGACTTCCGCTCGGACGCCGACGTGGCCGAGTACTTCACCGGACGGCCGAAGTGAACCCAAAGGCTCTATTTCGGCCGATTCGCTTCCTATGGCGGTTGACAACGCCCCCCGGATTTGCGAGAGTGGAGTTAGTCGTATTGTGATACTAGCGTATCATTTAACGATACGACATCGGAGGCTGTGACCAGGATCGCGAGGCGCTCTCGAGATGACTCAGGATCAACAGGCAAAGCCCGACCACATGCGACTGCCCGGACCAAGAGGGGCGGCCGTTCCTGCCTACCCGCACGAGAGCCCGTTCAGTGTGATCACTGTGGGGAGCGGGGCACCGGAGCTGAACCCTGAGCGGGCCAGCGCCTGCACGGCTGTCCAATACCAGGGCAAGTACTACATGCTCGACACGGGGAATGGAGCTTCTCTCAGCTTGTTCAAGGGCGGCCCTCACGGCTCGTACAGGCACGGAGACATCGCGGCCATCATCTTCACCCACCTCCATCAGGATCACGTGACCGACTACTTCGACATCGCTACCACCAGGTGGGGTCAGGGGGGCAAGCATCTGGATCTCATCGGGCCGCCGGGGGTAGGCGAGTTACACGAGTTCCTCATCCGCTTCTTCCGGGACGACCTCCTCTACCGGGGGCTGCTGGGCGGCCAGACGAAGGTCGACGAGGAAGGCATGTTCAAAGGCGTGGACATCCGCGAGTTGACCGGCGCGAACGAGTTCGAGTTGGGCGGCATGAAGGTCACCACCGCGGAGATGACTCACTCCATGTACGATCTGGCGTACCGCTTCGACGCGGGGGAGAAGTCCATCGCGGTATCGGGTGACACGGCCTTCGACCCTCGCTTGATAGAGCTGGCCCAAGGCGCCGACGTCCTCGTCGCAGACGCGAATCCCTGGGCCGACGGCACCAGGAAGCCGCCGCCGCGAAGGTCTCTGTCGGAATTGCCCGCCGAGTATCAAGTACGGATCCCCTACCGGGGCGACCCAGAGGCTCCCAACCACATGTCGCTACCGGAACTGGTGCGGGTCGCCGTCGAGACCGGCGTCGGCACCATCGTGCTGACCCATCTGTGGCCGCTCCCCGTGGACCAAGAACTTATCGAGCGCACCCGGGCGACATTCGCGAACGGTGGCTTTGGCGGCCGGGTCGTGTTCGCCGAGGACGGCCTGGAGGTGCCGGCTTAGCGATGCGGGCGGCGCATATGTCACCCGAGGCATCGCGAACGCTGCACGAAGGGTCGCATGCGCCTCACAGGGCGGCGCGAACGCCGCACGGTAGGCCGCCGTGCTGACCGCATCATCCCCGTGGCCCTACCCGGTTCGCTACGGCCAAGAGGCTGAGGCGGAGTTCGACGTCCTTGTCGTCGGCGGGGGCATCGCCGGCTGCCACGCAGCCATCAACGCCGCCCGGCGCGGGGCGCGGGTGGCCGTGCTCGACAAGGGCCCAGTGATCCGCAGCGGGTCCGGCGGCACCGGCTGCGACCACTGGCATGGTGCCTGTTTGAACCCCTGTAGCAAGGTCACCCCCGAGGAGCTGGTGGAGGTCGTCGACGCCTACCCATACGGCATCACCACCGAGTACGGCAACGGCATCACTTGCTACATCATGGCCCGGGAGAGCTACGACACTCTGCTGGATCTAGAGGGTATGGGGGTGCGGATACGCGACACCGGAGACGAGTTCGTAGGGGCCGCCTTCCGCGACGAAGAGACCAAGATGCTCTTCGCCTACGACTACGAGGGGCGGCATACCCTGCGTGTGTTTGGGTGGGAGATCAAGCCGGCGCTCCACCGGGAGCTTCAACGGCTGGGAGTGACCATATACGACCGCGTCATGGGTACGAGCCTGCTGACCGAAGGCGGAGAGCAGGGCGCCCGCGTGGTCGGAGCCACGGCGATCAACGTCCGCACGGGAGAGTTCCATGTCCTTCGGGCCAAGGCGACCGTGCTGGCCACTGCGCAGCCGCTCCGCCTGTGGGTGTTTTCCACGGAACTGCAGGGTTTCGCCGCGGCTCACGACGACCCCAACTGTGCGGGCGACGGCTGCGCCATGGCCTGGAACGCCGGCGCCGAGCTGACGCTGCTCGAGAAGAGTGCTCCTCACTCCGGGGGTTTCCGGTACGTTCCCTACGGCACCGGCAACGCGCACAACTCTTGGTACGCATGTAGCATCGTCGACGCCGAGGGCAAAGAGGTCCCCTGGGCCGACCGGGACGGCCGCATCCTCGAGACGATCTCGGAGCGCTACCGCCCCGCCCCGGGGCAGAAGTTCTACCTATACAGTGGGCGGGCTTCGTACCGCTACCAGGGACCCGGGCTTGTGCCGGATCTCCCGGAGCGCATCGCGCGGGGCGAGTTCAAATTACCGCTCTACGCCGACTTGCCCTCCATGCCCGAGCACGAACGGCGGGCCATCTTCGGGCTCATGGTGGGTCAGGAGGGCAACACCCGCATCCCGGTCTACGGGGTGTACACGCAGGCGGGGTTCGACCCGGACAAGGACATGCTCCAGGCTAACGTGATGCCCCCCGACGCCTATACCTACCGGCCGTGGTGGGGCGGAATAGCGACACGGCAGTGGCGGGAAGTAGGCTTCCTGGTCGACGGTGGGGGAGTGGTCTTCGACTGGGACCTTCGCACCACTCTCGAAGGGCTCTACGCCGCCGGGGTGCAGCTTGCGGGCGGAGCCGACCACGCTGCCTCGTCGGCCACGGGCAGATACGCGGGCCGCAAAGCGGCCGAATACGCGCGGATGGCCCGGGAGCCGGTCGCCGACCGGGCGCAGATCGACAGGGAGAAGACCCGGGTCTATGCCCCCGTTGACCGGTCCGACGGCGTTGGGTGGAAGGAGCTGCAGGCCGGGCTCTGCCGGGTCATGCAGGACTACTGCGGCGAATACCGCAGCGAGCAGACCCTGCAACTAGGCTTGGAGTGGCTCGACAGCATCAGGAAGGGCGAGCTGTCCCGGGCATGTGCTCGAAACCCGCACGAGCTCATGCGCACCTTGGAATGTGGGGTGCGTCTCACCGTGGGCGAGGCGACGATGCAGGCCTCACGGGCGCGCAAAGCCAGCAGCGTAGGTCTCTGCTTCAAGCGCCTCGACTACCCAGAGGTCGATCCTCCGGAGTGGGACAAGCTGGTCACCATCCGTCAGGAGGGCGGGGCTGTCAAGACGCGAGACCTGCCTTGGGATTACTGGCGGCGGCCGCCCTACTCACCCATCTACGCGGAAAACTACGCGGCTCATTGTGGGCTGCCGACCGAAGCGGCAGCCGGCGACGCGACGGGATCGGGGGTATAGGCGCATGGAAGCCCATCTGCTCCCCAACCCGCCTACCCCTTGCGACGCCATCCAGTTCGACGCCGACCTCTGCATCTCGTGTGATGTGTGCGTGGACGTGTGCCGCACCGACGTGCTGGCACCCTGCCCGGAGCCGGGCCAGACGCCCGTTCTTGTCTACCCGGACGAGTGCTTCTTCTGCGGGTGCTGCGTCGCCCACTGTCCCGAGCCCGGAGCCATAAGGATGGAACACCCGCTGAACCAGCGGGTCGGTTGGAAGCGCAAAGACACGGGGGAGCTCTACCGGATCGGCATGAGCGATCCGCCGCCCCCCAATACCAGACCGCCGGTGGGAGGTTGGTGACCGGCAAACCAAGCCATGGCTACGCTCTTAATGGAGGTTGAGAGATGAGAAGGAATATCGCCCGATTCGTCGTCGACACGCACTGCCACATCACGACGCTCTATCAGCCCGCCACAGACGAAGGCTGGGAGATGGTGGAGCGGGAGGAATGGACCGGACTGCAGCACGAGCTGCAGCCGTTCGACAACTCCCCCCTCACGCTCTACGACATGGAGCGGTACGGCGTCGACATGGCCGTGCTTCTGCCCAGCATCCCGGGGACGCTGAATGAGACCCAGGCCAAGCTGGTCAAGCGCTTCCCCAGCCGGTTCCGGGCCTGCTGTAGTGACCAGAGGACCGTGCTCTCCGCGATCCAGGGCAAGGAGCCCTGGTCGTTCAAGAACGCCTTGGTGGAAGTCGAGGAAGCCCTGAAGACCGGGTGGTTCGTGGGTGTGGGCGAGTTCGCCCCCGGTTCGAGCTCTCGGTGTCTGCAGATACCCGGGGCCGAGGGCCCTGTGAGCTTCGCGCAGAGAGTCGAGGAATGGGCGGCCCTGTGCGAGCTAGGTATCAAGTACGACGTGCCCATCCTCTGCCACGACCAGTTCACCCATCCCCGAGAGGACAAGTGGACCCTTACCCAACTGCTGGCCAAGGTCTCGGAGATGAACCCCAAGGCCAAGATCGTCCAGACCCACGGCTGCGTGGAGGACGAGCGGGAGCGGGGTACGGATGCCATACGCGAGATGTACGAGGTGGTGGCGATGCTCGATAACGTGTACATGGAGACCGGGGGATGGTCCGAGAAGCAGTTCGAGATTGCTTTCGAAGTCGGGGTGACGGCGAACCATCTTATGTGGGGCCACGACTACGGCAACGTCCCTCAGCACATCGTGCGCCGGGGCGTGGAGAAGTGGGGCCGCAAGCCGAAGGAACTCGAGTACCGGAACACCATGTCGCTGATGATGTTCGGCTACAAGGACTGGCCGGCGGTGCCCACCTACCAGCCCGACTTCTACGGCTGGGGGCTACGCACCATCGATCGCGTGGGCGACTGGCTCACCCAAGACGAGATCAACCTCATCCTGGGCGGAACGGCGGCCAAGCTCTACAAGCTGCCCGTACCGCACTCGCGCATGTTCGCCGAGGGCAGGCCGGACATATTCGGCGACAAGGCGGCGGAAAGCGTCCCCTTCATCCCGCGCGAGCAGATCCAGTTCCCCGACCCCGAGGGGCTGAAGATGTCGACCAAGCCCTGCAAGGGCGGGATCCACTAGAGAGTCGAGAGGACGGCATGCCGGAAGCCTGGC
>CAZCCL010000045.1:0-3382 GCA_964497095.1 uncultured Gaiellales bacterium
CCGCCCTCGCCCAGAACCAAGGGGTCCAGCCCGTCTGGGCGGGGGCTTCCTCTCCCTCCCCGGCCGGAATCGGCGCGGGTCTGCCTAGTGGGGCGTCTTCGGTGTCGAAGCCCGCAGCGACCTCAAAACTCGAAATCGCTGAGAGACTGCTGTCCGGTCTGTTCAGCGTGGTTGCCCTTGCTCTCGAACGCAAGCAGAGCGGTTCGGTCAGGTCGAACGCGGCGGCAACGCGTGGGGCAGGAGGGGGGGCGGCCAATACCGGGAGAGGCGGCCGGGGGCCCGGTCTCAGGTTGTCCCGTGGAGGCGGGCACCGACTGAGGAGCGGGCGAGGCCTGGGGGTCGGTAAGGGCCTGGGCAGTGGGCGGGGCCGGGGGAGCGGACAAGGCCGGAACAATCGGTGCAACGGCCAGGGACGAAACCGGGTCACCTGATGAGAGAGGAGCAACAGTTGAAGCTAGCCATTACTGCAGCGGGCCCCGACTTGTCGAGCCCGGTCGATCAACGGTTCGGAAGAGCCCGCTATCTGCTTATCGTGGACACGCCGGAGCGCACGGTGCGGGCCATCGACAATCGCGCCGGCATGGATGCGGCGCAGGGCGCCGGCATCCAAGCCGCACAGAGCGTCATCGACAGCGAGGCGAGTGTCCTCATCACCGGGCATTGCGGGCCCAAGGCCTTTCGAGCTTTGAAGGCCGCCGGCATCCACGTGTACCTCGCCCCGGGAGGAACGGTCGAAGAGGCGATCGGCCGATTCCAAACGAACGAACTGGAACTTGCGCCGGCAGCCGATGTGGACGGTCACTGGTAGATAGGCGTCCGATCGTCTGCATCCGGTGAAGACCCGCAAGGAGAGCGACAAGTGAGGTTTGCAGCCACGGCACTCAGGCCCGAACTTTCGAGCCCCATCGACCAACGTTTCGGAAGATCACGGTGCCTGCTTATCATCGACCTGCCGGACCGCACGATGACGGTCATCGACAATCAGCCGGAAATGCATGCTGCTCGCGATGCCGGCTTGCGGGTCGCGAAGAAGGTCGCCGAAAGCCAGGCCGACGCGCTCATCACCGCGCACTGCGGTCCCAAAGCGTTTCGTGCCCTTCTCGCGGCCGGAGTGACCGTCTATAAGGTCTCCGATGGATCGATCGCCGAGGCCCTCAACAGGTTCGACGAGGGCCAACTCACCGCCGCGGTGAAGGCAGACGTGGACATGGTGATCGGCAGGTCTTCAGGACTGGAACAGTGTACGTGAGTAGCGTTTGAAAGAAGGAGGTGGACAATGCCTAGAGGAGATGGAACGGGACCCTTCGGAGAAGGTCCGATGACGGGCAGGGCCGCGGGATACTGCGGCGGATACGCTGTTCCCGGTTTCGCAAGCCGGCCGGCCGTCGGTCGCCAA
Source organism: uncultured Gaiellales bacterium (assembly GCA_964497095.1). Taxonomy (GTDB): domain Bacteria; phylum Actinomycetota; class Thermoleophilia; order RBG-16-64-13; family RBG-16-64-13; genus CAVPLM01. The sequence continues at coordinate 1,397 of CAZCCL010000045.1, forward strand.
GATCCTGGCTTGGGAACGGGCTACAGGGGTGGGGGCGGCCGGGGGGCTGGAGGCGGGTTCGGCCATCGCAACCGCTTCTACGCGACCGGTGTCCCCTTCAGTGCCTACGCAGCCCCGGGTCCGGGTCCGGCTCTCGACCGCAACGAGGAGATGGCCCTGCTCAAGAGTGAGTCTGAGCGGTTGAAGTCGGTGCTGGAGACCATCGAGCAGCGCCTGGCCCAACTCGAGACCACGTGAAGATCGCCATAGCCAGCGGCAAGGGAGGCACGGGCAAGACCACGCTGGCGGTGAACCTGGCCGTGGCCTTGGCCGGCGAGGGAGGCGTCGGACTCCTCGACTGCGACGTCGAGGAGCCCAATTGCCATCTCTATCTCAAGCCTCCTTTCGATGTCGCCGAACCGGTGAACACCCTCGTGCCGGCTGTCGACGAGGAAGCCTGCACCGGCTGTGGTCTCTGCGCCGGAGCCTGTGAGTTCAACGCCTTGGTGGCACTCCCAGGAGTGCCTCTGCTTCTCCCCGAGATGTGCCACGCCTGCGGAGTCTGTGCCTTTGTGTGCCCGGAGGAGGCGATCACCGAGACCACCCGGGAGATCGGGCAGGTCGGAGCAGGTGACGTCGGTGGCATACATCTTCGCTGGGGGCGTCTGCACGTCGGTGAAGCACGGTCTACGCCGGTCATCCGGGCGGTCAAAGACCTCGGTACGGCCCCTTCTCTCGAAACCGTGATCATAGACGCCCCTCCTGGGGTCGCCTGTCCCACGGTCGAGACCTTGCGGGGTGCCGACTTCGCGGTCCTGGTCACCGAGCCCACGCCTTTCGGCTTGCACGATCTCATGCTGGCTGTAGAGACGGCCCGCGAACTAGACCTTCCTCTGGGGGTGGTCGTGAACCGGACCGGTATCGGCGACTCACGGGTGAAGTCCTTTTGTGCCGCCGAAGGCATAAGCATCCTCCTAGAGATTCCCGACGACCGGCAGATCGCCGAGGCTTGCTCGCGGGGGGAGGTCTTCTCGGCGACGAACGACGTCTTCGCTTCCAAGCTGCGGGCGTTCGCGTCCGACCTGCGGACCCGGGTCGAGATCCTGCACACGAAGCTGGGCGCGGGAGCGACCGACGGGGCCTACTCCGAAGTGACGCCGGGAGCCGAGAGGGTGGTGAGAGCGTGAGCTCTCCTCGGCCGGCGGATGTGCAGCCGAGATCGGCTGCCGCACCGAGACAACTGGTGGTCTTGAGCGGCAAGGGGGGGACCGGCAAGACCAGCGTGGTCGCGGCTCTGGCAACCCTCACTCCCAGCAAGGTGCTTGCCGACTGCGACGTGGACGCCGCCGACCTACATCTGGTGCTCGATCCAGAGCGCAGACACACGGAGACCTTCGTGTCCGGCAAGGAGGCCCGCATAGCTCCGGAGCGCTGTAGCGCGTGCGGCCTGTGCATGGAGCATTGCCGCTTTGACGCCATCCGTGTAACCTCTCACAACGGCGGGAGGTCGGTCTATGCGGTCGACCCCATCGCCTGTGAGGGCTGTGGTCTCTGCGCCCGGGTGTGCACGCCCGGCGCCGTCGACATGGTGGATGCCGAGCGGGGGGAGTGGTTCATCGCGGACACGCGTCACGGTCCTCTGGTGTACGCCCGGCTGAATATCGGCGGCGAGAACTCGGGCAAGCTCGTCACCGTGGTCAGGGACCAGGCTCTGGCGCTTGCCGAGGAGATGGGCGCAAGCCTGGTCATTGTCGACGGCCCTCCAGGGATCGGCTGCCCGGTCATCGCCTCCGTCACGGGGGCGGACCTCGTGCTGGCTGTGACCGAACCGAGCGTCTCCGGAGCCCACGACTTGGAGCGCGCGGCTGAACTGGTGCGGGGCTTCGGTATGCCCCTCACCGTGTGCATCAACAAGTCCGACCTGAACCGGGACATGACCGTGCACATACGAGAGGTCTGCGCCGCCCGCGGTTGGCCGGTGGTCGGTGAGCTCGATTACGACGTCGC
>CAZCCL010000045.1:3392-12729 GCA_964497095.1 uncultured Gaiellales bacterium
CGGTGGTGCGGGCGCAGGTGGAAGGCAAGAGCATCGTGGAATACGGCGGCAGCGTGGTCGCCGATCAGATACGAAAGATGTGGGACGTACTGGAAGACACGTTGAAGAAAGTGGAGGCCTGAAGATGGATCGCACACAACCGGGCAACGATCGAGCGGTGGCGGTACGCGAGAGAATGGCCCAGGTGAAGCACAAGATCATCGTCCTCTCCGGCAAAGGCGGAGTGGGCAAAAGCACGGTTGCGGTGAATCTAGCCACTTCGCTCGCACTCGAAGGCCGACGTGTGGGGCTGCTGGATGTGGATCTCCACGGCCCGACCGTCCCTCAGCTCATGGGGTTGAAAGGTGAGTCGGTCATCACCGAGGGGGAGATCCTCTTCCCCGTCGAGGTGGGGGAGAACCTGAAGGTCATGTCGATAGGTTTCCTGCTGGGGGACCAGGACGGAGCCGTGGTGTGGCGCGGTCCCATGAAGGCCATCGCCATCGAGCAATTCCTAGGAGACGTGGAATGGGGCGAACTCGACTACCTGATAATCGACTCCCCTCCGGGCACCGGCGACGAACCGTTGGCAGTCTGTCAGGCCATCGGGAAGATGGACGGCGCGATCATCGTGACCACTCCGCAGGAGACCGCGCTTAGCAACGTGCGCCGGTCGATAAAGTTCTGTTCGCTGCTGGACCTGAAGGTCTTGGGAGTGATCGAGAACATGGCCGGCTTCGTCTGTCCGCATTGCGGAGAGGTCACCCACGTGTTCAGCAAGGGCGGCGGAGCGGCTATGGCGGCCAGAACCGGTGTCCCTCTACTGGCCAGCGTTCCTCTCGACCCCACGGTCGTGGAGGCGGGCGACGCCGGCAGGCTCCACATCTACCATTACTCGAAGAGCCCCGCCGCCCAGGAGTTGGCGAAGGCCCTTGCCCCCATCCTAGCTCTCGAGGGAGAGGCTGCCACCCAAACCGCACCGGCAGCCTCGGGGGTCGACCCCGACCGCGCTGATGTCGCCCCAGTCGCAGAGGTCGACTCGGTCATTCGTTTTGCCGTCCCCACGAGTGACGGACTGCTCTGCGCCCACTTCGGCCACTGTCAAGAGTTCACCCTGATCGATGTCGACTCGCCGTCGAAGAAGGTGCTGGCTTTGACGGCGATCCCCGCTCCCGAGCACGAACCCGGGCTGCTTCCCGCCTGGTTGGCCGACAAAGGAGCCGGCTTCATCATCGCCGGGGGGATGGGGTCGAGGGCCCAGCAGTTGTTCGCCGAACAGGGGGTGACCGTCATCACCGGCGCACCCGTGGCCGAGCCGGAGACCGTCGTCCAGCAGTACCTCGCCGGCTCTTTGGCGACCGGAGAAAACGCGTGCGATCACTAGTCATATGCGGAGTGAGAGGTGGATACCCAGGAACCCGGACATCCGAGACTCTACGTAGATCCGGTCATCGATCACTTCCTTCGCCCCCGCAATGTGGGTGAGATAGCGGATCCGGATGGCGTAGGCACCGTCGGTGACCCGGAATGCGGTGACTATTTCAAGGTCTGGATCAAGGTGGAGGGCGACCTCCTGACCGAAGTCAAGTACAAGGTTTTCGGCTGCCCCGCGGCCGTGGCCACCTGCAGTATGATGAGCGAGCTTGCTACAGGCAGGAATGTGGACGAAGCCTACGAATTGGGGGACCTTGATATCATGCATGCCCTGGGAGGTCTGCCGGAGCCGAAGGAGCACTGCTCCAACCACGCGGCGGTGGCACTTCACCGGGCGATAGACGACTTCGTCTTTCGGACGACGAGCAAGAGAGTGAGGTCCTGATCTCATGACCGCGAGTCCGATGAACACCGACCCGGGGGAGCCCGGGAGAAGAGGCAGGCGGGGAGCCGGACAAGGCCAGTACGGGACTCCAGGCCGCGGCCTGAGCGCTGGGGACGCCGGCGGCGGGGGGCCGGGCGGTGGCCGCTATAGGCGGGCGGTGCTTGAGACGTCGATACTGGCTTCCCTGGCCGAGACCACGACTCACGGATACGATCTCGTGGAGCAGATCGACGAGCTGGCCGCCGACCTGGTCTGCATCGATCCCGGAACCATGTACCGCCTGCTCCGAGGACTGGAGGAGCAGGGCCTGGTCAGGTCGTCCTGGCAGACCCCCGAGGCGGGTCCCAGCCGGCGGATGTATGTGATCACCGATCAGGGCATCGAGGCCCTGGAGTTGATGGTGAGGTCCCTCTCCATGAGGGCGGCGGCCATGCAGCGGCTTGCCGAACACGCGGCCCAAGCTGCGGCACGTGCCAGAGAAGGCACGTCCGGAAAGTGACCCCGCTTCCGCTCCCGACCGGGCGACGGTCGAGGAGCGGGCCCCGGCGTTCTCTCAGATGAACAGGTTGACGTTCGCCTCGTCCGCTTTGGCGAGGTAGGCGGTCACCCCCTCGTATTCGACGCCGTCCAGCAGTTCCTCTGGCTTGAAGCCCATCACGTCCATCGTCATGGTGCACGCTACCAGCTTGACCCCTTGCTCTACGGCGCTGGCAATCAGCTCCTCGAGCGACATGGCGCCCTGTGCCTTCATGGCCCTGTTCATCAGGGGAACGCCCATGCCGGCAAAGTTCATCTGTGAAAGCTTCAACTTGCCGGCTCCGCGCGGCATCATCCTGCCGAACATGCTCTGCAGAGTGCTTTTTCCGGAGATCTTGACTTTCTCCGGTTTGCGGATGATGTTGAGGCCCCAATACGTGAAGAACATGGTGACGTCGTCGCCCATGGCGGCGGCGCCAGTGGCGATGATGAAGGCGGCCATGGCCTTGTCGAGGTCACCGCTGAAGACGATGATGGTCTTCTTACTTGTGTCCAATTCTGTCCTCCTGTCTGGCTGGGTCAGCCCACGAACGCCCGATGCAGGTAGTGGGAGATGTCGTTGAAGGTGGTCCCGTCGGGTGCCGCCTCGCTCAGATTGACAAAGCACATGGGGCACATGGTGACCACTTCTGGCGCCGTGGCTCCCAATTGCTCCGCCCGCTTCTGGGCGTTGGCGAAAGCCTTCTCGGGATAGAGAGATTCGACCGGACCGCCGCAGCACCACGTCATGCGCCCGGACTTCGCCGGTTCCTTGACCGTCAATCCGACGGCTGCGAGAAGCCTGCGTGGCTCGTCGACGATGTTCTCGTAGCGAGCGAAGACGCACGGGTCGTGGATGGCCAGTTCACCCTCGAGGGCCGTCCGTGGCACCAGATCCTTCTCCGCCAGGACCTCGATGTAGGTCCCGACCTGGACGTCGTAATCCGGGATCAACTTCGGGTAGACAGACCGGAGCATGTTGGTGGTGTGGGGGTCGATGGTGATGACGTTCTTCACGCCGTGCTTCCTAAACACTTCGTACACGCGGCGGGCGTGGTCGCTCACCGCCTCGTCGGCCCCCAGGTCGTGAGCAAGTGCCCCAGAGTAGAGATCGTCCTCATAGAGATAGCCGAACTCGACCCCGGCCTGCTTGAGGAGGGCGGCGACGTTGATTGGTACCTGATCGTAAACGGCACGCAAATCGGCCGACGGCCGCGCCATGAAGGCGCTTACGTTGATCAGTCGGTTCATCTTGCGGCCGAGGGAGGTGAACCTAGCCAATGACGAATCGCCGAGACGTTTCTCAGCCTTGACCAGACCTTCGATGTAGGGAATCAGCTGATACATCATCCCGGTATAGAGAACGGTCTGCCCGCCGCGCGGCAGGTCCAGGCCGCGCGCCCACCGGGTGGCGTTTCTAGCGGAGATGGGCAGCACCGACTTTCGGAGGCGGAGGTTGTCCGCCAGTATGCCGATGACATCGCCAGTTGGTAGAGGCATGACCCTATCTCCTAAAGACCGAAGACTGAGCGGTTGATGTGATGGCGTAGAGAGCGCACGTTTTCTGCGATGTTGACGCCGGCGGGGCAGTTGACCTCGCACATTTTGCAGAGAAGGCACGAATAGATGCTCTCAGTCTCCTCGAGCACCTGTTCTTCCATGCCCAGCAGCACGTAGCGGAACAGTCTGCGCGGAAGCACTTCGATCCCCATGGGACAGACAGCCGTGCAGACTCCACAGTTCATGCAGGCAGAGGCGTTGAACTCGTTGTGGCCTCCGACCTTCGTCGCAAGCTCGGGATTGACAAGGGTGCTCATGCTCCCTCCTTCTCCACAGCCTGGTACAGGTAGAAGCCTTCGTCGTTGGCCTCCTTGATCTCAGTCACGTGACCGTATTTGCGCATGCCCATCACCCAATACATCGCTTCGTGTGGAGGACAGCCGATCGCCTCGGCTACCTCCGGGACCGTCAGTGGTCCCGATTCCAGGGCCTTGAGGATCCTCCGGCGCATGAGGTGCTCGTCGCGGATTATTTCCCGGACGTCCCGGCTCACGCCTGACATGGTGAAAGCTCCTGAAGTAAGCCGTCGATCATGGCTCGTATCTGGGCATCGGTGTAGCCCTGCAGATCGATAGCGTTCTTGGGACAGACCGGTACGCAACCGCCGCAGCCCTTACACGCGGCTCGGTCGATGAAGGCGACGGCTTTGCCGTCTTCATCGACCTCTCTCGGAGCCTCATATGGGCAGGCTTCCAGACAAAGCCCGCACCAACTGCATTGATCGGGGTCGACCATGGCGATGAGTGGATCGAGTTCGGCGTAGCCTCGCTTGAGAATAGCGCCGCTCTGCGTGACGGCGGCCAATCCGGAGGCTACGGCCTCGGCGGAGTTCTTCGGACTCTGACAGGCGCCACAGATGAACACCCCGTCCACCACCGTCTCCACCGGCCGGAGCTTGGGATGGATCTCATTGAAGAACCCGTCATTGCCCACCGGAAGCTTGAGCGCCTTGACCAGCTCGTCATTCTCTCTGGGGACCATGCCCGTGACCAGGACCACCAGGTCGGCCGGGATGGTCAGGTTCTCATTGCTGGTAAGGAGATCCCTGGTGGTCACGGTGAGAGGGTAGCCGTTCGTCCCGGCAGCGGTGCCCTTCGTGACCTTCTCCACCACCGGGGGCTCGTCATCCGGGAAACGCAGGTAGAGAGCCCCTTCACCCCTAGATTCGTTGTAGAGCAGTTCGTACTTGCCGTACGAACGGATGTCGCGATAGAGATGGTACTGGCGTACAAGCGCACCCGCGGGTGCCTGCGCGCCTTTGGCCGTCACCTGCAGCGAGGCATGCACCGCCGCCGTACAGCAGTAGCGAGAACAGTACTGGTTCCCCTCCGATTGCCGGCTGCCCACACAGTAGATGTATACGATGCTTCGCACCGGCTTGCCCTGGTATTCGAGCGGCCCCTCCGCCGCATCGATGAGGCGCTTGAAGTCGGGCAGGGTCACCACTCCTTCAAGGCCGTGGCCGAATTCGCCGTCCGAAACCTGGTAGGTATCGAACCCCGTGGCCACCACGATCGAGCCGGCCTGCACCGTGATGGTCTCCGGCGGTTCCCGGTCGATCCTGATAGCGACTTCATAGTCGCCGAAGCTACCAGACTTGCCGATCACCTCCGCGCTGGTGAAGGTTGTGATATCCGGATGTCTACGGACTTTCGCCACAAGCGCATTGATCAGGCGACGACCGTTCTTTCCATAGGGGTACATCTCGTCGAACTTGCCCACCCAGCCTCCCAGCCGGGGCTCCTTTTCCACGAGAAAGACCGTCAGTCCTATCTCCGCCAGGCCGAGTGCGGCTCGCAGACCGGTGACGCCCCCTCCGATCACAACAGCTTTCGGGACCGTCTCCACCACGATCGGTTCGAGCGGTTCCGTTAATCGGGTGCGGGCTATTCCTGCCCGGAGCAGCCGCGCCGCCTTCTCCGTCGCCCCCAGTTTGTCGTCGGTATGGGTCCAGGAGCACTGCTCCCGTAGATTGACCTGGGTGTACTCGTAGGGGTTCAGACCGGCCCGCTTGGACATCTCCCGGAAGGTGAAGGTGTGCAGTTTCGGTGAGCAAGAAGCCACCACGATGCCGTCGAGCTTCTGTTCCTCGATGTCGTTTATGATCTCCTGTTGCGTGGCGTCGGAGCAAGTGAACATGGCCGTCCGGGCCACCACCACATCGGGTTCGGACTCGACCGCCGCCACCACGTCGTCGACCGACACATAATCGGAGATGTTGCCACCGCATTGGCAGACGTAGACGCCGATCCTGCGCCCGCTCATGCCGGCACTCCCGCTTTCTCGAGGTATGCGACTGCCTGCGCGACTGCAGCGCCGGCGTGGAGGATGGAATCAGGGATGTCCTTGGCTCCGGCCGCCGAGCCGGCTACGAAGACACCCGGCATATCGGTCCGACCGGGGTCAAGGTCCTCGTCGGCCTCGCCCACGTAGCAGTATGCGTCAAGGGAGGGGCTGCCCTCGGGGAACATGTGCTGCAGATCGGCGCCTGGCTGCACGCCTACCGCCAGCACGACCAGGTCGTGCTCGGCTTGGGCCATTCCGCCACCGTTCTCGATGTCTTCGTACTGCAGGATTAGGTTGCCGTCTTCCTTTTCGGCTATCTCCGAGATCCGGCCTCGCACGAAGTTGGCCCCCATAGCTTTGGCTTGTTCGTAGAACTCGTCGTAGCCCTTGCCCACAGCGCGGACATCCATGTAGTACACCGTGACGTCGGCCAGGGGCAAGGCGCCCATGATGAGCTGGTTCTGTTTGATGGAGTACATGCAGCAGATCTTGGAACACAGGGGATTGTCGACGGTCTCGTCCCTGGAGCCTGTGCAAAGGATGTAGGCTATGCTGTCGGGGATCTTGCCGTCACCCGGGCGGACCACAGAGTTGTATGGTCTGGTCGGAGCCAAGAGCCGGTCCATCTGCATGGCGGTGATGACGTTCTTGTGCCTGCCGTAGCCGTATTGCGGCTTCGCGTCAGCCGGAAACAGCGTGAAGCCGGTGGCCAAGATGACCGTCCTCACCTCTGCTTCGATCTCTTCTCCCTGCATCTCTAGATGCACGCAATCCGCAGGACAGACTGCCACGCATTGATGGCACTCGGAGCACACGCCGCAATCCAAGCATCGGCTCGTGCTGTGGAGGGCCTCCTCCTCGGTCATCGTTTCCTCGTCCGGATAAAACTCCCCAGGCTCCAAGGCCACGCTTACCTCTGCGTTGCCGGGCGGGATCCGGCTGTAGGTCGCCTGCCTTTCTAGGACTGCGTGCTTGTCCACGACGGGTGGACCACCGTCGAATGCGTCCGGGTCGAGATCCTGGCCCTGAAGCCACCGGTCTATCATGAAGGCGGCACGCCAGCCTTGCCCGGCCGCTGAGGTGATCATCGAGGGACCTAGGACCACATCTCCCGCCGCGAATACGTGAGGAACTCCTGTCTGCAGAGTGCCGCTGGTCACCTGTAGGGTCCCGGAGGCGTTGACCGGGAGCCCAAACGCGCCCGAATCGGGTCTCATGCCCGCGGCGACGATCACCGCATCGCAGGCCAAGCTTCCTAGGGTGCCTTCGGCATACTGCGGACTGAACCGTCCCGTGTCGTCGTACACGGTCACGCAGTGCATGAGCTCGACTCCTCGCACCGTGTCTTCGCCCTCGATCCACGCGACCCCGCAGGAGTTCCTGAAGGTGACACCTTCTGCCTCCGCTTCCTCGATCTCTTGCGGGTGGGCAGGCATCATCTCTTGCGACTCCAGACTGACCACCTGAACAGCTCGTGCCCCTTGTCGAAGGGCCGTGCGCGCAACGTCTATGGCCACATTGCCCCCTCCGATCACCACGACCCTCTTGTCCTCGACGTCGAGCTCTTCCCCGAGCTTGGCGGCCTTCAAGAAATCGGCTGCCCGCATCACACCGCGGAGATCTTCACCTTTGACGCGCAGCCTAGTGGCTTGGTGGGTACCGATAGCCAACAGCACAGCGTCGTAGCCCTCGGCTTTCAAAGCCTCCAAGTCATCCACACGCGAGTCGGTCACGATCGTTACACCCAGTGCGGTGACGTTGGCCACGTCTTCATCCACCACTTCGTTCGGAAGGCGGTAGGGAGGCAGCGCCAGCCGCAGCATACCGCCGGGCTGAGACGCCGCTTCGAATATCGTGACGTCGTATCCCTTGCGTGCCAGATGCCAGGCTGCGGTCAGCCCTGCAGGGCCCGAACCTACTATGGCAACCCTCTTGCCATTGGGCGGCGGGATCTCGACTGCTACCCGGCCTTTGGTGTAGTGATTGTCGGCGATGAACCGCTTGAGCCTGCGGATGGAAACCGATCCCTCCAGTTCGCCCCGGGTACACTCGGCCTCGCATGGTGCATAGCAAGCTCTACCGAGGCTGCCCACCAGAGGCGTCGCCTCGCAGACCAGGTCAAAGGCCTTCTCGTACTGACCGCTGCGGATCAGCGCGATGTAGCCATGAGCCTTGATCCCGGCTGGACACGCAGCCGTACAGGGTGAGGTGCCGGCTCTTTCGATCACTGCCTTCTTGGGCACAGCCTGCGGGAAGGGGATGTACGCGGCTCGCCGTGAGACCAGGTCGGTGTTGAACTCGTCCGGCACGGCCACGTTGCAGACCATCTCGCACTGCCGGCATCCGGTACAGGCGACCTCATCGACATAGCGGGGCTTCCGTCGGATCTGCGCATGGAACCCGCCGGTGCCGTCACCGCGGATGCTCTCCACTTCAGAGTAGGTGAGAACGGTGATGTTCGGATGATGGATGGTGGCCCCCATCTTGGGAGTAGAGATGCAACTCGCGCAATCCAGGGTCGGGAAGACCTTGCTCAGCAGGATCATCTTGCCGCCGACGCTGGACTCCTTCTCGACCAGAAGGACCTTGTAGCCCATGTCGCCGAGCTTGAGGGCGGATTCCATGCCCCCGATGCCACCCCCTATGACCAAGGCGTCGTATTTCACGCCGCCTCCGCCCCGGACGGCTCCCCAGACGAACCCATGTCGGCCAGCATCCTCGAAAATTCGTGCATGTAGTTAACGAACGGCTCCGCACAGACCGAACATACGGCCGCCATCTTCACCCGCCTAGGGTCGTGGTCCTGTTCCTGCAGCATCGCCTGTGCGTCCGCCATGATCTTCGCGGTCCGTTCGCTACAATCGGGCAAGTAGGCACACTCCTCGCCGTCCGCGGCGATGAACACCCCGTCGAAGCCCTGCTGTATTGCATAGAGCACCCAGCCGGGCTTGATGCCGCTCGTGCAGGGGAGGCTGATGACAACCACGTTGGGCGAGTAGTGCATGTGCGAGCTGCCGGCCAGGTCGATGCCCGGGTCGGAGATGTTGTTGGTCGAGAAGACCAGTATCTTTGGCGCGAAGCCTTCGCCCTCGGACACCTCAGGACTCCTCGACTACTTGAGCTTCTTGACGAACAGCTTCATGTAACCGGGCTCTTCCACGAAACCCAGGTACTCGT
>CAZCCL010000045.1:12739-19839 GCA_964497095.1 uncultured Gaiellales bacterium
CGTGCCCCACCTTCTTGGCCCAGGCCGGCAGGTCTTTCTGTGTGCCCGAATCGGTGGCGAGGACTTCCATGATCTCTCCCACCTTGACGTCGGCCATTCCCTTCTTGGCGGCCAAGATGGGACCGGGGCAAGAGGTGCCTCGGGCGTCCACGACCTTCTGGCCCTGAAGCGAGCTGAGGTCGGTTGTTCCGGCGCCGGTTTCTGCGGTCATCGCTCTTCTCCTTTTCGAGACACTTTTCTCGAGGATACGCTGTCGCTAGCTCTGGGCTCTAGGGCGTCCTGAGGTCGTTGCCTCCAGGAGCCCTGCCGCCTGAAGGGACTGACCCTCCTGCTGGTGCTGTTCGAGCAAGGCCTGACGGATGAGAGTACATGCCTCGATGAACTTGGGGTTCGTGATCGAGTAGTAGACCGTCTGGCCTTCTTTACGCGAGCGGACGAGTTGCCGCTGCTTCAAGATACGTAGGTGCTGGGAGACGTTGTGCACGGAGGTATCGAGGTCGGCGGCGATGTCACCCACGCACCTCTCACCTTCCCTGAGTGTATAGAGGATGGCCAAGCGGTACTCATTGGCCATCGCCTTACACAATTCGGCGTGCAAACCGAAGAGAGGTCTGACCTCAGAATAGAACGTATGTTTATTATCCTGTATTTGCATGTTTGCCTATATACACCATGAATAGCCCGGTGTCAACAATCGAGAAGGGACCGGCGAACGGCTCAACCTTGCATGCGGGCGCTGCGCGATCGAGCCTCTTCCGCATTCGGCTCGGTGGCGAGCCGGGCTCCGAGGGCGCGCGATGCTTCGCACGGTTGTGGTTGGGCCTACTGCCGACGAACTGTCGAAACGTCGGTAGCTCTCGGCATCAGTTGCCCCCCACTCCCCACTTCATCCCGGAATCGCTAAGCGCCGTGCCTGCGACGTCGACGATGGCTGCCCCGCCGTCGATCAGCAGCACCGCCCCGGTCATAAAGGCGGAGTCCTCCTCGGCCAAGAACGTGCATATTCCGCCGATCTCGGCGGGAGCCGCGACTCTGCGCAAGGGCACGTTCGAGGAGATCTTCCTGAAGATCCCATCCAGGTCGGTGCCGAAGGCCTGGGCTGCGGGGCTGAGGGAGTGCTCGATCATCTCCGTCCTCGTGGCACCGGGGCAGACCACGTTGCACCGGATCTTCTCGGGGCCGTAGTCGAGCGCCGCCTGTTGGGTCAGCATGATGAGTCCTGCCTTGGACGTGCAGTAGGCCGGCATGCCGGGCAGGCAGCGCAATGCCGCCAGCGAGGCGATGTTGATGATCGAACCGCCACCGCCTTCGATCATGTGGGGTATCGCGGCTTTCATCATCAGGAAGGGCCCGGTGATATTGGTCTCCATGACTCGGCGCCAGAGTTCCGGGTCGATGTCAAGGATGGTACCTGCGGGGTCGATAGCCGCGTTGTTGACCAGGATGTCCAGCCTGCCGTTGAACGTGAGGGCCGTATCCACCATGCGCCGGGCGTCGTCAATCTCGGCCACGTCCCCCCGGCAGGTTACACAGGTGCCCTCCGGCAGTCCACATGCCACGTCGTCAAGGGTGTGCTGGCGGCGGCCGGTGATGCAGACTTTGGCCCCTTCTTTCACGAACCGATCGGCGATGGCTGCGCCGATCCCTGCTCCCCCACCTGTGACCAGAGCGACTTTACCTTCAAGCCTCATACCTTAGCCTCCCCTTGTTGTCGGTGCTGCTCCTTCGCTGCAGCGTTTTGCCCGGAACTTGCTGCGGGAATCCAGAAAGATGCCTACGGAACGCGAGTTCCTGGCGGAGCACCTTCCCAGGGACAGCAGGCGTTTCAGCCGCCTCATCATACACACGATTCCCCGCCTATGACCCATCCTCATTCGGCGCCTCGGCTCGTCGGCGCAGTGGGCCTTTGGCCGTCAGCCCAGTACATCGCCGATCCGTCGCCGGCCTGATCGCCAGGCCGTCGAGAAGGCGGTTCGTCAACCGGTCAGCCTGTGCTCTCCACTTCCGGTGCGGCGCACGCGTTGTCCGCAGCCAGGCGGGCTGCGCAGCGCTGCTTGACCGGGTCGAGGCGGAGCGTCACGAAGAACGTGACGATCGCGAACCCGCAGGCGATGAGGAAGGGCACCTGATAGCCCACGTAGTTGAGGATGAAGCCCGCGACGACCGGCACCACGATGGCGGTAGCGTGCAGGACGGTCACGCCCATGGCCAAGGTGGGGGCGACGTCCTCGGGGACGGCGATCTTGCGCATGTACGTCGCTGCGGCCATCGGCGAGAAGGGGGTGATGATGGTGTAGACGATATAGAAGAGGCAGGCGACCCAGACGTTGCCGGCTACGGCGTAACCGGCCAAAGCCACCACGTAGGCCAAGTTCACGATCGTGAGGACGCGCCGCTCTCCGTGGCGGTCGATCCTGCGACCTATCCGAGATGATACGGTCATGCTCGCGAACGTCGCGACCATGAGAAGGATGGAGATCCCGGACACCCCCAGGCCGAAATGGTTGACCAGAACCCACAGACCGAACGAGAAGAACACCTGCTGCCGGGCCCCGTCGAGCAGGTTGAGCAGGTAGTAGTAGCGGTAGTCCCGCCTGAGCACGATCGGCTCCCGCTTGGGCGCGACCTCCCTCAACTCTCCATCGTGCAGATGGGGGAATCTGAAGATGGCGATTGCTCCTATCAGCGCTGCCGCGCCGAGGATGATGAATGTGGGCTGGAACGACAGCAGGTCGAACTGGAAGAGAATGAAGATCAAGGCGAAAGCGGCGAAGGTGCCACCTTGGCCGTAGGCCCACATGCGCCCCAGAATGGCGCCGCTTCTGTCCTCCGTCGTTAGGCTCATACCTAGGTAGGACTGGGTCTGAAGGACGGTGTGGAAACCGAAGCTGGTGATGAGCACCCAAGGGATGACCGTCCAGAAGCCGTTCGCCTGCGCGAAGAGCGCGTAGCCCACACCCAGCGCGACAAGGGCTCCCGCCGTGACTTTTTGCAGAGATATGCGGTAGAGCATGGCGGTCAGGAATATCAGGACAAAGCCGCCCACCTCGCGGATGGCCGTGATGTAGCCGAACTGAGGTCCCGAGAAGTGGAGTATCTCTTCGAAGTAGTTGGTGACGATGTTGTTGTGCCCGTTCATGGCGAAGCCAAGGGTCATTGACATCACCGCGAGCATGATGAAGCCTCGCCCTGCCGGGCTGCCCCACATTTCCTTCAGGCGGATTCTCATCGATGACACACCAGCGTTCGTCTTCCTCCAAAGCAACGGGCATCGAGCCCTCTGGGATGAGCCGGCCGGGACGACCGACATTCGGATCCTCTCGGGTGGCCTGGCGACGGCCCCGCCGTATTGTACCTCTGCAGCGTTTGCCCGCGAGTGCTCGGCGCTGTACTTTCATAGGATGCCACTCGATCCCCACAACACCCCGACCCCACCTGCCTCGACACCTCCTCCGTCGGCCATGTCCGGACATGGAGGGCGGCGCGATTCCACGACGGCTGTCCTCCTGGTCGTGGTGGTCGGAGTCCTCATGCAGGCAGGCTCGGCGGTCGCGGTCCTGGTGATCGACTCGGTGGGGGTCATCCAGGCCCTCTGGCTACGCACGGCGCTGGCCGCGCTGCTGCTGGCCGCAGCGAGGCCCCGGCTGGTGCGTTTGCCTGCGAAGGGCGCGAGGATCCCGCTTCTAGCGCTGACCCTCAGCTTGGTCGCGATGAACTTCTTCTTCTACCAGGCTATCAGCCGTGCTCCGGTAGGGATCGTGGTGGCGGTCGAATTCCTGGGGCCTTTGGCAGTTGCGGTGGCGGGTTCTCGCCGGTTGCTCGATGTGGTCTGGGTCGTGTTTGCCGGCGCAGGGGTGGCGCTGCTTGCCGGTCCGGGGGGTTCGGTCGGGTTTGTCGGCCTCCTGTTCGCGCTTTTGGCCGCCGCCTGCTGGGCCGCTTTCCTCCTGCTGGCCAAGCGGGCGGTGACCCGTATGGAGCCGCTGCCGGTGACCGTCACGATGCTGATCGGGGCCGCCATCGTCTTGACCCCAGTCTGGCTGATCAGCGGAGTGAAGATCGTTGGATATGGACGCGCGCTGCTGTTGGGCCTGGCTGTGGCCATCCTGTCGTCGGCGCTCCCGTACTTCCTAGAACTGGTCGCCATCAGACGGGTCAGGGCCTCGACCTACGGCGTGCTTCTCAGCATCGAGCCGGCCATAGCCGCGCTGATGGGGTTCATCATCCTTTCGCAGGAACTGTCGGCGCGCGAGATAGGGGGCATCGTCGCTATAGTGGTAGCGGCGGCGGGAGCCAGTTACACCAGCGGTTCGGGGTAGTGAGGCCCGCAGCATGGCAGACGAAAGCGTATCGACGGGCGGGGAGGAAGCGACCGGCGGCGGACGCGTGGTCGGCGGCGATGCCGGTCCCGGCGGCGCCTCCGGTGCAGGCGACCGTGGCCCGAGGGCCATGAGACTCGCAGTAGCGGCGCTCTGCGGCCAGACGATCTTCCTCGGCTACAACTGGGTGGTCATGAAGGTGGCCTTGCAGTACTCGGACCCGTGGCCCTTCACAGCCCTCCGCACCGGGTTGGGAGCTCTCTCCTTGTTCGCGCTGCTGGTCATCTTGCGCCGGGATCTGCGACCGCGGCAGCCGCTCCTCACCTTCGTGCTGGGGGTGCTCCAGACGACCCTGGGCATAGGGCTCCTTCTGTGGGCGCTCGAGACGGGTGCCGCAGGGCGGGTGTCCGCCCTCGTCTACACCATGCCGTTCTGGGCGCTCCTGCTCGGGTGGATCTTCTTGCGGGAGCGCATACACGGCTTCCAGTGGCTGGCGGGCGTCTTGTCCCTGGCGGGCCTGGTACTCGTGCTGGACCCCGCACATCTGGTAGCGAGCCTACAAAGCAAGCTCCTCGCCATAGGGGCCGGCGTGGCTTGGGCGGCGAGCACCATGGTGGTGAAGAAGATCCGTCAGCGGGGACCGGTGGACGTGATCAATCTCACCGCCTGGCAGATGTTGTTCGGCAGCATCCCTATGATCGTCATCGCCCTGGTGGTTCCCTCCGACCCGATCGAGTGGTCCGGGACCTTCATCGTGGCTCTCATCTACAACGTCATCCCGGCGACGGCTGTCGCCTGGGCGCTCTGGCTCTACGTCCTGCAGGTGCTGCCTGCCGGGGTGGCGGGCTTCGGCACTTTGGCCACCCCCGTCGTCGGCATCAGCGCCGCTGCGATCCAACTGGGGGAACGGGTCTCGGTCGTCGAGGCTTTGGGTATAGCTGCGATCCTCGCAGCCCTCTTGGTGCTGACGCTTCGGGGTTTGCTTCTGGGTCGAGCCGTCCGCAGGCTCGAATCTGGTCAGACTACGGGAGGAATCAGCGTGTGCGGGAAAGGAGCGCCCGACAGGGCGCCCGAAAGGGCCTCCGACTGAGGCGCGATCAGACCTCCCCCTTCTCCACCAACTGGGCGAAATAAGCGAACGAGCGGTCGTAAGTGCGCTCGGCTTCGGGCGGGAAGGCACAGGCGGGAAGTTCCCGGCTTCTCAGATGATAGGCGATGCAGTCGCAGCACATGCCTTTCCGGGAACAGCTCGGCCAGCTGCAGTTGCAGCGGGCCAGATTGGCTTCCTTCTTGCACTCCATGTCGCTCCTTGTGCATACGTCGCGGGGCCGTCGAACGGGCCGTGGGCATGTTGCCACATTATGAAGCCTCCAGTGAGTGGGGTGTTTGTCTCCGCAGAAGAAGCGCCGAGAAGAAGCGTGGCCCGGTCCGGATCGCGCGATACGGACTATAGGATTTGACACGGAGATAAGGAGTAGTAAACTAAGGAGGTGAGCTGCGCATGCGATCTCTGACCATCACCGAACTCGAAGAAGCGACCGGCGTCCGGCGGAGCACCATCTACTTCTACGTGCGGGACGGTCTGCTGCCTGCGGCCCAGAAAGCGGCCGCAAGTAGGGCCATCTACGTGGAGTCGCATGTCCATCTGCTCGAGGAGATCACCCGTTTGAAGGCGGAAGGATGGTCCCTGCAGCGTATCAAAGCCCATCTGGCGCCCCAGATCGCCGCGGCTCGGTCTGTCGAAGTCGACCTGGTGGCCGAGCAGGCCGAGCAGACAAGGCAGTCGATCCTGGTGGCCGCCGCCCGCCTGTTCGCCCGCAAGGGCTACAAGCGCACGCGCGTGGTCGACATCATGAGAGAGGTGGGGGTCGCGCCACCGGTCTTCTATAGCCACTTCTCGTCCAAGCAGGTGCTCTTCCTGGAGTCCTTCGCGGTCTTCGTCGGTTGGATGCGCGGCTTTCTCGAAAGTCGGTTGGCCGAAGAGCCCGATCCCGTGGCCCGCGATCTTACCCGCGTGCAAGGCTACTTCGGCGTGCAGGCCCTGAGCCCTGATCTGATGTCTCTGGTACGCTCGGAAGCCCTGCAGGAAGACGGCGATATGCGCAGGGTGGTGGAGAGATCGTACAAGGAGATGACGGAGAGCACCCTGGGGGACTTAGTCCGGCTTCGGGAAGAAGCTGGGACAGAGATCCCTGCGTCGGACGAGTTGGTCGCTTTCGGGTTACTGGGCGGGGTGGAGAACATCGTCATGCGGGCCTCGTGGGACGAGCGGTATTCCAAGCGCGACGTCCTGTGGACGACTCTGTGCCTCTTCCTTGCCGTCCAGGCGCTCTACAGCGGGCGGCTGGATCTCGGGCGGGAGTTCTCTCGGTACTCCGACCTGGTCGACCGGCTGGCGAAGAGCGCTCCTCCCGTGCCCCCGGCGGCACTCGCCTAGACCCAGAATGACGGTCACCCGTTTTGGTGCGAGCATGAGTGAAAGGTAAGTGGAGTCCTGTAGTCGTCAGTCCCGCAGTCGTTAGTCGAGGAGGTGCTCAGTGCCCATCAAACTCATGGCGGCTTCCCGCCGTCGCCCCGGCCTGACTCGAGCGGAGTACTTCCGCTATATCGAGCACTATCACGGGACGGTCGCCCGTCTGGAGCGATTCAAGATCGATACGTACATTCAAAACCACGTCATAGACGGTGCCTTCGGCGTTCTCTCCGACACCGAGCACAAGAACAAGACCTCCGATCGCGAAGCCGTGGTCGAACTCCACTTCAGCGAGTTCCGCGACATGCTCG
>CAZCCL010000046.1:0-19818 GCA_964497095.1 uncultured Gaiellales bacterium
CAGGGCGCTGCAGAGACTTCATCGGCGCCTGGCTCCCGATTGGAGCCTGAGCTAGACCGGCCGGCTGGGCCGGCCGGCTAGAACGGCGGGGTAGACCGACGGGCCAGACAGACGGGCCAGACCACCGGCCACACCGACCGTTAGACCGGCTTGTAGTAGGCCTCTCCAGCGCAGGCGCGACATAGAGCTTCGCCCTCCCGAACGACCTCACGCCCGTCCTGGACCTTCTCGCCACATCCTTCGCACTCCACGGTGCGGATCGGCCGTCCAGGCATGTCTTCCGCGGGCACGGTGACCTGCACCGGCGTGAGCGTGAACAGTTGCTGGTCGCTCCAATCGTTCCAGTAGACGAGCGGATCCTGGTCCCTCCCCGCATGCGGTACCTCCGGGCGGGGAGCCAGACGCACCGCCCGGCCGCTGCCAAGATCTACGAAGGTGGCCGCCAACTTGCCATAGTCCATCCACTTGAGACGTCGCCGCCCCAGGGTGACACCGGCCACCACCCCGACCGCGTCACTGGCGCAGCGATCCATCTCCACATAGACCACAAGGTCTCGGTATGAGTGCGGGTCGTCGATGTCCAAGGCCCGGCAACCATACCGAGCCATGCGCACTCCCATCACCATGCCGTGGCACAAGTGACCGTGATAGGCCCGGGCGGCCGCTAGATCCTCTTCGAGCGTTCTCATTGACCGGGGCTCCGCAGTCTCCTCTGATCCGATCGTAATCCGATGGCGAGTATAACGGGGGAACAACGACCCATCAAGGCGGGCCCGTGTGCGCCGGGCTTCGTTCAGGCCGCATGTCTGTCTGCGCCGGGTGCCGGTTCAGGCCAGACGCCGGTTCGGGCCAGGCGCCGGTTCGGGCCAGGCGCCGGTTCCGCGCCGGGTGCCGGTTCCGCACGCTCCCGATGCTATCTTGGACATGCCGATAGAGCGGCCCGCATCGGCGGATACGAGTTGGAACAAGCGGGACACCGTTCCGAACAACCGATCTCGAACGGAGGAACAACGTGAAGAAGATCGACTTCGAGACCCATTTCGTTACCCAAAGCTGGGTGGACGCGCTCTACGCCAACCCGGGCTACCCCCGGTTCCAGCACGACCCCCAGACCAAGAACCGCCGCCTCTTCTATAGGCCCGAAGGCGGCGAGCCGTACGGGGACGTTTTGCTGGAGAAGCTCCTCGAACTGGGCAAGCCGCGGCTCGAGGCCATGGATGCCGCGGGTGTGGACATAGCCGTCATCTCCCTCACCTCCCCAGGGGTGGAGCAGTTCGATCTCCCTCTGAGCATCAGACTCGCCCGAGAGGCCAACGATGCGCTTGCCGACGCGGTGGCGCGCTATACCGACCGCTACCGCGGCTACGCGGCCCTGCCGGTCCATGACATCGATGAAGCCGTGCGGGAATTGGAGCGGGCCATCAGAGAACTGGGGCTGATCGGCTGGAAGACGCACTCCAACTTCGGCGACTCGTACCTGGACGAGAAACAGTACTGGCCCATCCTGGCAAAGGCTGAGGAGTTGGACGCCCCGATCTACCTCCATCCGGCGGTTCCCAAGATCGCCGAACTGCGCACCTACGGCGTGGCTCTTTCCGGACCGCCCTTCGGATTCTGCGTCGAGACAGCCCTGGCCATGGTCCGCCTGGTGCTGAGCGGCGCCTTCGATGCCTTCCCGAAGCTCAAGGTGGTGGTAGGCCACTACGGCGAGCTCCTGCCGTTCCTCATGCACCGCATAGACTGGGCCTACGTGACCCCGCACGTGGTGTCGGACGTGGGAGCGACTCCGCCGCTCGTCCGCAAACCCAGCGACTATCTCCGGGAGAACATGTGGGTCTCCACCAGCGGCAACTACCTGCCGGCGGCCTTCAAGTGCACGCGGGAGGCCCTGGGCATGGACAGGATCCTGCTCGGCACCGACCACCCGTACGACAGCATGGCCGCGTGCATGGGCTTCCTGGACAGCCTCAACCTGACCGACGACGAGCAGACCCTTCTCTACTACCGGAACGCGGCCGCCCTGGGGGTCAGCGTCTGAACCGTTGGTCAGTCCTCGGGAGGCGGCTCGGTCGGCAGCTCGGTCGGCTCGGGATCCTCCCAGTCGGAGAAGTGCTGAGCGAAGACGTGCTGCAGAGCTTTCTCAGCATCTACCGCCAGTGCCCGATACCGGGCGAGCAGATCCTGGGCCTGGGGGGTCAGATGAGAGCCACCCCCAAGGCTGCCGCCCACGCTCCGGTCAAGCAAGGCGAATCCAAGCCTTTGTTCGGCCGCGTGCAGGATGCGCCAAGCCTTGTTGTAGGACATGCCCAGTTCTGTCGCGGCCTTGCGTAATGACCCGGCCCGTTCCACGCCGTCGAGCAGCCGAGCAGGGCCGTCTCCGAAGGCCCTGCCCCGGTAATCGAGCCAGATCTTGTATTCCAGGCGCACTCTGCCGTCCCAGCCTCAGACCTCGGCCGGAGGAACCGGCGAGGAGCCGCCCCCGGAGCCGCCCCCGGAGCCGCCCGCCGTCGTCGGTTCCGGGGCACTCTCAGGTACCGGCGGCGGCGAGGGACCGGCCGGCGAAGGCGGCTGGATCTGCGCCTCAGCCACCGCCCCTGCCGGCGCCGCCGGGGATAGGTAGGTCTCGGTCCCGCAATACGGGCAGCGCACCAGCCCCTTCCCGGCCAGCTGCAGTTGTCCACCGCAGTTCGGACAGCTGCCGTCTTTGATCTGAGCCGCCTCGGCGGACACCAGTTCGCCCCGGTCCCAGTTCACATAGCCCCGGAACAGATCCTTGCCGATCAGGTCGTAGATGTAGTCCCGCACCTGGTCGCGGGTCAGGTCGCCCTCGATGGCGAGGTCGGCCACGCCGACCCGTCCCCGGGTCATGACCGAGTTGAGGATGGCCCGCTCTTTGTCCGCCTTGCTCTCGGCTTTGATCTCACCCCGCGAGGACATGAGCAGATAGATGCCCACTGCCAAGAAGGGCAACGAGAAGAGGACGAACCCCAACGCTACCCCCGTACCGCGGGAGCCGCTGGCCAGGCCCGCGGCCAGCCAGGCGTCGATGCCCAGGCTGACCACTATCAGGACGATCCCTATGATCCTGGTGCGCATCGCATCCCTCCCGGTCGGTTACCCCGCTCTGAACCCTCCGCCACCGCCTCCGCCGGAGAAGCCACCTCCGAAGCCGCCTCCACCGCCGCCAAACGCGCCCCGACCCGAGCCACTGCTCGAGGGAGCCGAGGTGAGCACGCTGGACATGTTGTTGAGACTACTGAACAGGCCGTCCGAGATGGTGTCGAGGCTGAAGCCACCCCCGGGCAGCGCCGGACCCGAAGCTCCGCCGCCCCCGGCCAAGCCCCCACCCAAGCCTCCACCCACACCGCCGGCGTCGATGGGGCCGGAGCCGACGGGTATCGGTATCCACACCGGGTGATACCAGATCGGCGGGGGAACGCTCAGACCTTCGAAGCGGCGCACCCAATCCTTCTCGACCCCGAAAGCGATCGCGTAGGGCAGGTACTTCTCGAAAGTCTCCTGGGCCGTCCCCAAATCCTGGAAGCGGGTGAGATCCCGCAGGTAGTTGCGGAAGGCCTCCCACTTGCGCTGCTCTTGCGCTCCTTTGACGGTACGACGCGGCATGCGGGGACCGAATGCCAACACGATGATCACCGTGACTATCGACCCAAGGAGGAACCAGCCCCAGCCTGGGACGCCGGTGAGAGCCATGAGGACAGTCAGACCGCCAAGGATCACGGCCACCAAGAGACCGTAGCCCAGCCAGCGCGAACGCACGGTCTTGGGATTCTGGTAGAAGAGACCGGATCTGGTGCTGTCGTTGTAGATCTGATCCACGATGGGCGTGACATGGGTATAGAAGTGATTCTTGAGCTCCGCGGTCGTGACCTGGTCGGGATGAGCCGAGTCGAAAAGCGACTCCGCTACCTTCTGCTCGAAGCGCCGCAGATTCTCCAAGGCCTTGCGCCGGGTGAAGATGGTCAAAGGCTTGCTGAAGATGCCGTCTTTCTTGGTGTCGGTGATCTCGAGATAGCCGCGCCGTGCCAGATCGACTATGGTCGCGATCACCTCTTTGGTGTCGACCTTCTCGTCGATCAGCGCCCCGGCCAGACCCGGAGGCAGATCCGATGGCGGTTCGTTCACATACGAAGCGTAGACGGCCGCCGGATCGTCACGGCCCCGCCTGCGCCAGAGCAGGAACATGACCAGGAAGGCGGCGATGGGGAGGACGAACCCGACTCGCGGGATCACCGCCGCCGCTACCCGGCGAGCCGTCCAGGTGAACTTGACCACGTCTTTGGGAAACCCAGTCACGATCCAGAAGTTGGTGTAGGCAGGAAGGTTCGAGCCTTCGTACACCATCGTCGAGGGGCCGGGTGAGTACACGTTGGTCTCTACTCCGAGGCCCGACTGCACCGCCTGGGTCATGTCGGCAGAAGCAACGGAGCCCGGCAGTTTCACCGTAGCCCGCACCGCCCCGATGGGGACCGGCGTCTCGGCGTCGAGCACGTACCAGCGCAGTTCGTCGCCCTGATCGAAGAACATGATCACCGACTTGGCCCGATAGTGGAACTTCCAGGTGGCCGAGGCGTCCGTGAGGGCGAAGTTGACCACGATGATCAGGCTGTCGCCCTCCTTGACGGTGTTCCAGGTCCCGGGACCGTCCCCCTCGGGGAGGGGGGTGCCGTTCGCGTCGTACACCGCGATGTCGGTCAGCCCATCGGTGTTCTGGGTGGGGATCATGCGGCCCACGAAGCTGAAACTGCCCTCGAAGGTGAAGGTGACCGTCTCGTCGGCGATCACGTCCCCGTTCTCCTGGACCTGGAGGAGGGCGTCCATGTTGTCGATGCGCCAGTCCTTGGCCTGCGCTTCCGCGGCCGGCCCCGCCAGCACAAAGGCGCACGCACACGCCAGTGCGACCGCGACCAGCAGTAATAGACGGCGGGACAGCGCGCTTCTCCGCCCTCCTGTCACGCCTCCCCGCCCTCCTGCGCTTCGGGGCCTCCGGTCTCGGCCGGAGCCTGGGACGCTTCCTGCGCTCCCACAGCAGCCGCGGCGGCGGTCGGCGCTCCCATCTGATGACCGCAATTGGGGCAGAACTTGGAGCCGGCGGGAAGGGTAGCGCTGCACTCGGGACAGGTCTCCGTGGCCGAGAGATTGGTGCCGCATTCGGGGCAGAACTTGCTGCCGAAGGGGATGTCGCTGCGGCAGTTGGGGCAACGCACCTTGGGTTGGGCCCCGCCCGCCATCGCCTGCTGGAGCATGCCGGGGATCATCATACCCAGTCCAGCCCCGGCACCCAGTCCCAGGCCGGCAGTGGCGGCGGTGCCTATGTCGGTGGAACCGCCGCCGGTCCCGCCTCCGCCTCCCCGGGCCAGGTCACCGATGGCCTGTGCGGCCTTGTACTGGAAGTAGCGGTCCATGCCGCCTACGGCCTCCATGCCCGAACGCTCGTCGATACGCTTCTGCACATCGTCGGGCGGTGAGATGGCGTTGATGAGGAAGTCCACGATCGCCAGGCCGTACTGGGCGAAGTCATCCTTTATCCGAGCCTTGAGACCGGCACCCAGCTCGTCGAAGTAGCGGGGCAGGTCGAGGACCGAGTCGAGGCTCTCACCCAGGATGTCGGCCAGGCGCCCGATGATCACGCCCCGGAGAAAGTCCTCGATCTGGAAGTTGGTGAAGATGCCCCGCGTACCTACGATCTTCACGACGAACAGCTTGGGATCGGTGATCTGGAAGCTGTAGACGCCGTTGGAACGCAGACGGATCATCTTGAACTCGGAGTCGCGGAAGAGAATGGGCTCGGTGGTGCCCCACTTGAGATCGGTGAAGGTCCGCTGGCTGATGAAATAAGCCTCGCTCCGAAAAGGGGTGTCGCCGAAGAGAGGGGTGGTGATGGCGGCCGTCAGCAACGGGATGTTCTGCGTCGCCAGAGTGTGTCGGCCCGGTCCGAAGACGTCGTAGGCTTTGCCGTCCCGGAAGAACACCGCCCATTGGCTCTCCCGAACGATCAGCTGAGATCCAACCTTGAACTCGCCCGAGCCTTGCTCGGGGATGCGGTGCGCCATCTCAGCGCCTTGTTCGTCGACGAATTCGATGAGGTCCATGAGGGCCATCGGTTACCTCCCTGCTCCGGTGATAAGGTGTTCCCGCTCGGAGAAACGCGCGTCGAGCGCCTCGATCCGGTCTTCCAGCAATCCGATATCGGTCCGAAGCGAAGGGCTGTCGGCGGACAAGGCTCCGGCGAGTTCGTCTATCCCCCCAGCTTCGGTCTCGAGCTGCTTGTCGAACGCCTGGAGCTCCTCGAGTTTCTCCACCCCCACCTTGGTGGTATCGAAAAGGCCGGCGTATCCGTAGTCGGCGAACTGCACCCGGTCGCGCACTTTCCTTAGCTTGCGGATAGTGACATCGATGATACCCAGCATCTCCAGACTGCCCCGATTGACGAGCTCGAGCTTGACATCGTCCAACTTCGCCTGGCAGGATTCCAGACGCTCGGCCACGTACAGCCGCTCGATCTTGTCGGCCTCCCGCTTCAGCTCCTTCTGCTTGTAGCCCTTGTAGCCGGGGACATGCTCGGTCAGTCGCTCGAACCAGTTCTTGCTCTCCTCGATCCTCTCGTCGATCCCAGCCATGGTCTCCCCTTTGTCTCGTGACCGCGCCTCGCTCTTCGACCGGCGCCCGCCTCGCCCTCTCTGGCTCTCGCCTCTACGCTACCAGACCATCGAACTCGCGCAGCAGCAACCTCCAGTTGGATTCATGGATATAGCGCGGATCCCACACTGCGGGGAGGAACAGAAGCTCCTCGCGGACGGTCTCCAGCTCGTAGTCGACGGACTGCAGGTCGCTGACCTCGTGAGACTCCACCGCCAGGTAGACGAAATGCGCCAGCATCCGGGCATCCTTTCTCCCCACCACGACCGGTGAGAAAGTGCCAAAATCGGGGCCCCCGTTCTCCCTGCTCTCTTCCCCGGAATCCACGAGCGCCGGCCGCGGACCGGAGCCCGTCGCGAGCCCCGGAGACAGCTCGAGAGAGGGTTGCGCTTCGGTCAGGCTGACGCCGAGCCGCTGCACGACGGGGCGCACCAAGGTGAAGGCAGGAACGTAGAGATAGGGGGGCTCCGGAGCAGCCGCTTTTCGGATCCGCTCCCAGGCTGAGGCGGCCGCGCCGGTGATCACGACCTCCATGCACCAGATCGCCAGGTACTGTACCGGCCCCGATACCGCCAGCTCGGTGGTCACTGCCGCAGTCAGCGGGGAGAAGGAGCTGAGTCCGCTTTCGCCCGGCTCGTGAGCCCGTCCGCACACCGGACAGATGAAGAGAGCCGCTTCATCCCCACCCTGCAAGGCGGAGCCGCACTCGTCGCAGAGCAGGGGGACCAGGTCAGCTGGAGAAAGGCTCGTGGTATTCCACCTCCCTCTGCAAACGAAACCGCCAGACCAGAAGTATCGCCACCACAGACACTATCACGGCACCGGCTATCGTTGGCATCCGTGCGGCTCCGCCGAGCGAACCGAGCCACAGCAGCAACCCGACCAAAGCCGCGAGCGCCACTATCTGGAACGTGAAGAGCGCCAGTTGTTCTTGATTGGCGGCCGGCGCCTCAGCCGAATTGACGTTACCGTTCCGACCGTTGATGACGATCCGGTAGGAACGGTTCCCATCCTGATATCGCAATAACCATAGAGGGTAGTAGAGGAGCGCGGTCGATTCCCTGATAGTGAATATGTGGGTGTCCGGAGATTCCGCCCCCGAGACGGGGGCCATCGCCGCTCTTCTTCCCGCCGCAGCCACCTGATCGGGGCCACCCTCGGCCTCCAAGACCGTCGCCCATGGCTCGATCTCCCCGGCCAGCAGGGGAAGCATCAACTCCCGCCCGGTGATACGCGGCCGAGTGGCTCCCAGAGCCGCCAGGTCGGTGGCTGCTTCATAGAACCGACGCTCTCGAAGCCGGGGTTCTTCGACCCCTTCGTGTACCAGCTTCAGATCCAGTCGCTCGCTTCTCTCTTCTCCCACCAACTCGTATCGAGTGCGCAGCTTGCGCCCGAACTCCCACCCCGCGATCAAAGCCTTGTGCTCCCAGATCGGGGCGTAGACCAACTGTGCTTCGACAATGGGGGCTTCGCGAGCCCGCTTGGCTACCCCAGGATGCTTCTCGAGCCAGGCGGACGCCGCTCCCGCGGCCTCTTGCCGATCGACCCGGGCGGGGAAGTACCAGCGGGAGAAACCGCCGTGCTCCTTCACCGCCACCCGCACACCGCAATGACCGCAGACGAGGACCCGCCGGCCTTCTCGTGCGCTGAGCGGGCCGGCGCACTGCGAACACCGCACGGAGCGCAGCACCTGCTCTTCCGCAGCGGCGCTGACGCCCGGTGCCCCCAGCGACGCGCTCCGGGGAGTCTCCCGAGTGAGCGTAGACCCGCACGAGCCACAGACCGCCGTGTCCGCGTACTCCGGCAGCCGCACGTCCGCGCCGCATTGCGGACAACTCAAATCAAAACTGGTGTCAGCCACCGCGTCCATCGTCCTGCTAATCTATCGCCGTGCTCGCCTCTGACCTTGAATCCCATCATGCCTCACCCCGGGTAGTCGCCGCCGATCTCGACGGCACTCTTCTCCCCCTGTTGCTCGACGGCTCGCAGATGCTGACGCCCCTCACCGTCCAGGCGGTGCGGGCGCTCGACCGGGTCGGGATCATGACCATCCTGGTGACCGGGCGGATGTTCCGTTCGGCGGCCCGCTACGCCCGAGATCTCGGCCTGGACGGCCCGGTGGCGGCCTATCAGGGAGCGCTCATCCGAGAGGTAGGCACGGGTCGTCTGCTGCATCATGACCCGCTGTCCGTGGAACTGGCGCTGGAGGTGCTGGACCTCGTCGAGCCCCTCGGGCATCCCGCCAACCTCTATATCGACGACGACCTCTACGTCGCCGGAAGAAGCCCTGAAGTCGATCGCTACGAGCGTGTCTCGGGTATGAAGGCGAACGTGGTAGGCAAGTTGAGCGACTTCCTGGACCGACCAACCACCAAGATCGGCGTAGGCGGCGATCCTGCCGTAATCGACGCGCTCCTGGCCGCTCTTCGGGCTCACTTCGCCGGACGTCTCATCGTCGTCAAGACCTGGCCGTTCTTCCTCGAGGTGACCAGTCCGACGGCCACCAAGGCCCGGGCCCTCCAGATCCTGGGCGAGCGCATGGGTTTCGCCGCGCGCGAAGTGCTGGCCTTCGGCGACTCCTACAACGACGCCGATATGCTCGCCTGGGCGGGCACGGGCGTGGCCATGAGAGGAGCTCCCCCGGAAGTCGTCGCTGCAGCCGACTTCGTCTGCGATCCGGTCGAAGAGGACGGATTCGCCCGTTATCTCACGAGCCGGCCCTGGTTCCCCGCAGAGGAGATCGACTGATGAATCGTTTCAGAATGACCTCTAAGCGTACCTCAGCACCCCGGCTACGCCTCCCAGTTCTTCGAGAACGGGGATGTTCTCACCCACCTCCACGCGGCCGTTCTGCAGGATCGCCAGTCTGACGAGTTCCCCGACGGCATCGGCGACCGGAACGGTCCCCCCGCCGCACACGGGGCAGCGTCCGACCTCGGCGAGACCCACCCAAGAGCATTCCAGGCAACGCCATCCCGGCGCCCTGTAGTTGCGGTCGACGAGCAAGGTCTGCACCTGGTGGCGCCCCAGAGCCCCCAGCACGTCGTCGAAGCCGGACACGCCTCGGCCTCCGCCGCCCAAGCCCTCTTTGATGCGGTCGGCCAGATCCGTCATCTCCCGGTGCCGGGCCCCCTCCACCCCCTCTCTGGCGCTCACCAGCATCTGCCCGATGGTGGCGGCCGCGTCGAAGGGGATCTCGGCCACGACCCTGTCAGACTCTGTGGCGGGAAGCGTACGGCGGAAGGCGCTG
The DNA here is from genome assembly GCA_964497095.1 of uncultured Gaiellales bacterium. Lineage (GTDB taxonomy): Bacteria > Actinomycetota > Thermoleophilia > RBG-16-64-13 > RBG-16-64-13 > CAVPLM01. The sequence goes on from CAZCCL010000046.1 coordinate 9,908, forward strand.
GCGATCTCGTGCTGCGCGCAGAGCACTACCCTGCGCACCCCGGAGGCGTCGAGCAGCTTGACCAAAGCGCCGCCCACTTCCTTGTAGTGAAGGTCGACCAACGTGTCTTGGCGGGCCGCCGCGTAGTACTCCTTGATCGACACCTCTCCGGTCTCGCGATCGCTGCTGCGTAGCCAGGGACCCGCAAGGTCGTCCTCTTTTGCGACCCCCCACTCGTCCACCAAGTAGAGGTTGGACTCGTCCCGGCTCACGCGCGCCACCACGAACGGCTCAAGTAGGGAAATCGCGTGCACCAGCGGCCGGACGTAGGGCGAAGGCTCGATGACCAACCGGTTGATCAGACGGAAGGGGAGCTCGATGCGCTCATGGAAGCCGGCCCCGCCGTCGACGAACAGGGCTAATCCCTCGGTCTTCGGCGTCAGGTCATAGTTGAGCACGTCGAGCACGTAATCGAGATCGGCTTGAAACCGGCGCTTCTCTTCTCTGGGAGTGCCGTGCTCTTTGGTGATGCGGTTAAACTCGCTGTTGAGGAAGGTGGGAGCGAGTTGGCGCCAGTCATCCAGGCGACTGGTGGACAGGGTGACGGTGAGAAACATCCCGCGGGACGCCTGCGCACCGGCCAACTTCTTCAACTTCTCCTTGGCCCCGGCGGCGCTTTCGATCATGAACCACCGCCTTCACCTCGCTCCTCCGGCTTCGCCGGCTCGGACTCGCCCTGCTCCGCCGGCTCGTTCTTGGCCCGCTCCGCCCCCTGCGCGGCCTTCTGGTCGTGGAGGGCCTGTTCTCTCCGCCACCGCTCCTCCCGCTCACGGAACTTGTCCGTCAGAGCGGATTTCCCCTTGTCCCGGGTGGGATCCGACATGTTCAGCGTGCCTGGATCGGAAAGCGCCGCTTCCATCTTCTGAGTCGGAGTAAGTGGGCGCTCTCTGCCGGAGCGCTCGACCTTTTTGTCGGCCATCTTGTCCCCTTTCCGTGGATAGAAGATGCGGCCAGTGGTCGCAGGGCTGTATCTGGTTACTACCCATTGCCGGAAGGGACCTAAACGACCGTGGGGGAAGGGCCCGGCACCCGCACATGTGCCACTTCCAAGCCGATGAGGCGCATCCCGGGAGTGGTCGGCGGTGTCGATGACCCGGTCGCGCCGGTGTCGCAAGAGCGCACTCCATCACCGCTCTCGTTCGACCGTGGTTGTCTTCCCGCCCGGATTAGGCATATTGTGGGATTGACAGGCCCCATGCGAACGGAGGAGCTGACTCCATGGAAGACTTCGAGAAGCTGGGCGCGTTCTATCTCGGCCGCGAATACGACCTCTCCCAGAAGCAGACGGGCGGACTGCTTCTGTACGACTCGAAAGACCTCGTGACCCATGGCGTATGCGTGGGGATGACGGGAAGTGGAAAGACCGGCCTCTGCGTGGGTTTGCTCGAAGAGGCTGCCATCGACGCTATCCCGGCCATCGTCATTGATCCGAAGGGCGACCTGGCCGACCTGCTGCTCACCTTTCCCGAGCTCCGTCCCGAGGACTTCCGCCCCTGGGTCAGTCCGGAAGAGGCGGCCAAGCAGAGTCTGTCCATAGACGAGTTCGCCGCGCGGCAGGCGGACCTTTGGAAGAAGGGGTTGGCCGAATGGGGCCAGGACCCCGGCCGGATCCAACGCCTCAAGGACGCAGCCGAGTTCACTATCTACACCCCCGGCTCCAACGCCGGCCTTCCGGTGAGCATCCTCAAATCTTTTGCCGCACCCGGGGCAACGGTCCGCGCCGACGATGAGGCGCTTCGGGACCGGATCGACACGGCGGTCACCAGCCTCCTGGGCCTGGTAGGCGTGACTGCCGATCCCATCCAGAGCCGGGAACACATCTTGCTCTCGAGCCTTTTTCAGTCGGCCTGGGCGGCAGGCCAAGACCTGGATCTTGCCGGCCTTATCGGGCAGATCCAGAAACCGCCGATCAACAAGGTGGGGGTCCTCGATCTGGAGTCGTTCTATCCGGCGAAGGAACGCTTCGAGCTGGCCATGCGACTCAACAATCTGCTCGCAGCCCCGACGTTCCAGACGTGGCTGGAAGGCGAGCCCCTCGACATCGGTCAGATGCTGTTCATCAGCACCGGAAAGCCGCGGGTATCGATCTTCTCGATCGCGCACCTCTCCGACACCGAGCGTATGTTCTTCGTCTCCCTGCTTCTGAACGAGGTGCTGGGCTGGGTGCGGTCGCAACAGGGCACGGGGAGCCTGCGGGCCATCGTCTATATGGACGAGATCTTCGGATTTCTTCCGCCGGTCGCCGAGCCGCCCTCCAAGCGTCCCCTCCTGACGCTGCTCAAGCAGGCGCGGGCGTTCGGCGTGGGGGTCCTCCTGGCCACCCAGAACCCCGTCGATCTCGACTACAAAGCCCTTGCCAACGCCGGGACATGGTTCATCGGCCGTCTGCAGACCGAACGCGACAAGGCCCGCCTGATCGAGGGTCTGGAGGGCGTGGCCGCGGGTTCGGAGAGCAAGTTCGACCGTGGGGCGATGGAGGAGACGCTGGCCGGGTTAGGAAAACGCATCTTCCTTATGTACAACGTGCACGAGGATGCCCCGGTGGTGTTCCAGACCCGTTGGGCCCTTTCCTACTTGCCCGGTCCGTTGACCAGGGCCCAGATCAAGGAACTCATGGACCCGCGCCGGCCGCCGGCAGCCCCCGCCCTACCGGCGGCGCCCATGCCGGCCGAGCCGCCGGCCTCAGCCGGGCCGGCCGCGACGGTAGGGGCCCCTGTGGCCGCGCCGACGCCCGCCGCGGCGTTGGGGGCGAACGAGCCGCCGGCCTTGCCTCCCGACATCCCCCAGTTCTACGTGCCTCTCCGCGGCGCCACCCCGGCCGGCCCTGACCTTGTGTACCAGCCCGGCGTGCTCGCCGCAGCCACCGTCAACTTCGTCAGCAGCGGCACCGGAGCCAGCACTGCCATCAAGCTTTCCCGCGTCGCCTCTGCCCCGGAGAGCGCCCTCGCGCTCGATTGGGACTCAGCCACGGCCCTCGACGAACCTCTGGAAGACCTAGACCGAGTGCCCTACCCGGGAGCCGCTTTCGCGGAACTCCCTGCAGCCATGGCCAAGCTGACCTCCTATCGCTCCTGGGAATCGGACTTCAAGGCCTGGGCGTATCGTACACAGGGAGCAGAAGTGTTCAAAAGCCCTGGTTTCAAGATGACCTCGAACCCCGGGGAGACCGAAGGGGAGTTTCGAGCCCGGCTACAGTTGGCTGCGCGCGAAGCGCGGGACGAACTCAGCGAGAAGCTGCGCAAGAAGTATGCCGCCAAGGCGGCGACCCTGAAACAGCAGGCGTTGCGCGCGGAACAGGCGGTCGAGCGGGAGGCCGAGCAGTCCAGGGGACGCAAGATGCAGACCGCCATCTCCTTCGGCTCCACGGTCCTGGGGGCTTTCCTGGGCCGTAAGGCCCTCAGCACGAGCACTCTGGGCCGAGCCACCACGACCATGCGCGACGTGGGTCGCAGTCTGGACGAGAGCGGGGACGTCAAGCGGGCCGAGGAAACACTGGCCGCGGTCAAGCAGAAACAGGCCGATCTAGAGGCTGAGTTCCAGGCGGAGCTCGACGGGCTCGAGGCCCAGACCGACCCGATGACCGAGAAGCTCGAGCCCATCCTCATGCGACCGCGCAAGAGCGACATCACCGTGGATTCTCTGGGCCTGGTCTGGATGCCCTACTGGCGGGACGCGACCGGTTCGCTCACGAGCGCCGGGGTATAGTGCGAGAAAAGGTCCTGCGGACCAGAAAAAGGGAGGTGTGAGTATGGGGCTTGTCAGAGATTTCAGAGAGTTCATCGAGCGAGGCAACCTGCTGCAGCTGGCCGTCGCGTTCATCATGGGCGTCACCTTCGCAGCGGTTGTCACGTCCTTAGTGAACGACATCATCATGCCGGCCATCGGCTATGCCCTTGGAGGGGTGGATTTCACCAGCCTGTTCGCGGTGATCAAGGAAGGCGACCCCGTCGGGCCGTATAACACCGTCGCCCTGGCCAAGGAAGCCGGCGCCGTCACCATCAACTACGGCATCTTCATCAACACGATCATCGTGTTCATAATCGTGGCCCTGGTCCTCTTCTTCATCGTCAAGGCCTACATGAAGACCCAGAAGCCGGCCGAGGAGGCCACCAAGGACTGCCCGTTCTGCTTCACCTCTATCCCGATCGCAGCGGTACGCTGCCCCAATTGCACCTCGGAACTCGGTGCTGAAGCCAAGACGTGAGCCGGCAGTCCTAAGGGGAAGCAACCGCCGGATCTTACGCGCAAGGAGAGCGGGGCGGGGGTGTCTTTCCCCGGACCGCTCGTCCTGGCCTATCGTGCCTGTCTCTGGTCCAGGGTGGCGAGCCGGGTCGTCATGCGTGTCGCCTCCTTCCCTGCTGCCAGTGTGGACGACCTGTACGAGGGGATCTCGACCATCGCCTGGGAGGATCACTTGGCTCCCGAGGGGACCTTGGCGGTCGAAGTCACTTCCAGCATCAGACAGGGACCGCTCGCGCGGCTGAACACCCACTTCGCCGAGCAGCGGGTGAAGGACGCCGTGGTCGACCGTTTCCGCGCCAGGAGCGGGACCCGTCCAGGGGTGGACCTGGCCCGGCCCGACCTACGCATCAACCTGCATCTGGCCCGGGGGGAGGCCGTGGTAGGCCTGGACCTGTCGGGAGACGGGCTTCATCGCCGCGGCTACCGCGTGGGGGCCGGGGAAGCCCCGCTCAAGGAGAACCTTGCCGCCGCCGTGTTGATGCGCGCCGGTTGGCCGCGCGTAGCCGCCGCGGGTGGATCGTTGCTGGACCCCCTGTGCGGCTCGGGCACCTTGCTCATCGAAGGGGCGCTGATGGCCGGCGACGTGGCCCCCGGGCTACGGCGTGATTACTTCGGCTTCCTGAGATGGAGGGGCTTCGATCCTCAGATCTGGTCCGGGCTTCTCGAGGAGGCTGAAGAGCGCCGCGCCGCCGGCCTGAGCCGACTCCCCCCTTTACTGGGATTCGACAGCGACCCCAGGGCGATCTACGCTGCCCGCGCGAACGCGAGGAGGGCCGGACTTGCCGGCCGCATCGTCCTGGAGCGTAGGGCGCTCGCCTCGCTGACCGCGCCCGAGCGGGGGGTCCGGCCGCCCTCCATTCCGCCGTCGAGTCCGGTGAAGCCCGGGCTGGTGATCGCCAACCCGCCCTACGGTAAGCGCCTGGGTGACGTTCCCAACCTGGTGGAACTCTACGAGACATTGGGGGAAAGGCTGAAGGCCTCGTTCTCCGGATGGGAAGCGGGTGTGCTGACAGGGAATCCGGAGCTGGGGGCCCACCTGGGGCTCCGGGCCCACCGCGCCAACGTCCTCTACAACGGTCCGATACTCTGCCGGCTCCTGCTGTTCCACATCGATCCGGAAGCGTTTCAGGCTCCTATCGTCCGTACACCGGCCTCACCCACCGCCACAGAGGATTCGCACCGGCCTCCATCGCGTAGCCCCAGCGGCGACACCCCCGGCAGCAACACCCCCGGCGCCGTCATGTTCGGCAATCGCCTCAGGAAGAATCTCAGGCATCTGAGACGCTGGGCGGCCCGGGAGAACATCCGCTGCTACCGCGTCTACGACGCCGACCTGCCCGAGTACGCGGCTGCCATCGACCTCTATCACGACTGGGTCCAGGTGCAGGAATACGCTCCCTCGACCACCGTCGATCCGGTCCGAGCCCGCCGTCGTATCAAAGAGGTCATGACCGTGATCCCCCAGGTACTGGAGATACCTCCTGAGCACGCGGTCCTCAAGACCCGGAGACCGCAAAGGGGCGCCGATCAGTACCGTAAGCTGGAGAGCGAGGGCCGGCTCCTGGAGGTGGAGGAGGGGGGCCTTCGCTTCCTGGTCAACCTCACCGGCTACCTCGACACCGGGCTCTTTCTCGATCATCGGCTCACCCGGAAGCTGATCCAAGAACTTGCTCAGGGAAGACGGTTCCTCAATCTCTTCGCGTACACGGGCACCGCCACCGTCTACGCAGCGGCGGGCGGGGCAGTTTCGACTACATCGGTCGACCTGTCGATCACCTACCTAGACTGGGCCCGCCGCAATCTTGATCTGAACGGCCTCTCCGGGCCCCAGCACGGCTTCGTCCGGGCCGACTGTATGGCGTGGTTGCCGCAGGGGCGTAGCGCCGGCCTGCATGACACCGGCGGGCCTTCCGGCGCCGGGCCATACGACCTGATATTCCTCGACGCCCCCACGTTTTCGAATTCCAAGAGCATGACCTCGACCCTGGACATCCAGCGTGACCACCCGGGACTTATCAGAGCGGCGATGGACCTACTCGCACCGGAGGGCATCCTGCTGTTTTCCACCAACTTCCGCCGTTTCAAGTTGGACCCGGCGCTGGCCGGTGAGTGCGAGGTGACCGACATCACGAGACAGACCATCCCAGCCGACTTTGCCCGGAACCCCCACATCCACGCCTGCTTCCGTATCACATCGGCGCGGCCTCCTCGCCAGGACCGATTGTCCCGGGCGGGGAAACGGTCCTCTGCGAAGCCTGTGGTCAGACAACCCGCCAGGCCAAGCGAAGGTCGCAATGGCGGCTGAACCGACTCGATCGCCTTCGAACGCGGAGCTGGCCGGCCTCTTCCAGACCATTGCCGACTATCTCGCTCTGGACCGTCAATCCACCTACCGTATCCTGGCCTACGAGAAAGCCGCCGCCCTTTTCCGTGACCACCCTGTATCTATAGCGGACACGGCCGCCCGGGGGGAGCTGCGTGGGCTACCCGGAGTGGGACAGGCCATCGAGGCCAAGGTGCTCGAATACGCCTCCACCGCTGAAGTAAGGTTCTTGGAGGAACTGAGGGCGCGCTATCCCGAGGGTCTGTTGGAGGTCATGCGGCTGTCCGGCATGGGTCCCAAGAAGACCCGGCTCGTGTGGGAGTCGGCGGGCGTGGGAGACCTGCGGGACCTGGAGCGCGCCTGCCGGGAGGGACGGATCCGGGGAGTGCCCGGCATGGGGGAGAGGAGCGAAGCCAAGCTCCTCCGGACACTGGAGGCCCGGGCGGCCCGGGCGGCCGCCGCCGGAGGAGCCGCCCCCCGTCGTCTGCTTGCGGTGGTCGAGCCTCAGGCCGCTCGCCTGGTGCAGGCGTTGCGGACACTCCCGGTGGTCGCCGCAGCCGAGTACGCCGGCAGCCTCCGCCGTCGTCGCGCCACCGTGCGCGATATCGACATCGTGGTGGCCTCCTTCGAACCCACGAAGGTGATGGACTTCTTCGCCAGACTGCCCGAACTGGAGCAAATCGACGAGCGAGGCGAGACCAAGCTGAACGGCAGGACCCACACCGGTCTGGGAGTCGATCTCCGAGTCGTCCCCCCGGAGTCCTACGGCAACCTGCTCCAGCACCTGACCGGCAGTGCGGAGCATAACGTGGCCCTGCGCGGCCACGCTCAGCGCCGGGGCTACAAGATCAGCGAGTACAACGTCGAGCACCTCGAGTCGGGCCGGCCCACCACCTGCGCCACCGAGACCGAGGTGTACGGGCTGGTGGGGTTAAGCTACATCCCGCCGGAACTGCGGGAGAACCAGGGAGAGATCGAGGCGGCGGAGAAGGGGGTGCTGCCGGATCTCATAGAACTCCAGGACTTGCGGGGCGACCTGCACGTCCACTCCGATTGGACCGACGGCCGGGCCACGCTGGAGCAGATGGCCGTCGCCGCCCGGGCAGGAGGTCTCGACTACCTATGTTTCTGCGACCACTCCCAGTCGCTGGCGATGACCGGAGGTCTCGGACCAGAGCGCCTGATGGCCCAAGTCGAGGCCATCCGCGCCCTTGACGCCCGTCTGGATGGGATCGTTCTCCTCACGGGCATAGAGGTGGACATCCTCGCCGACGGACGCCTGGACCTGCCGGATGAGTGCCTGGCTCGGCTGGACTTCGTGACCGCCAGTATCCATTCGGGATTCGCCCAATCGCGGGCGCAGATCATGGAGCGGCTGACAGGGGCCATGCGCAACCCTCACGTGCGTTCGATCGCCCACCCGAGCGGCCGCCTGCTGGGACGTCGCGACCCCTACGAGGTGGATCTAGAAGCGCTGGCGAGGCTGGCGGTCGAGACCGGCACGTTCTTGGAGATCAACGGTTCTCCGGACCGCCTCGACCTCACTGCCCCGGCGGCGCGCCGGGCGGCCGCTCTGGGTGCGAAGATGGTCATCTGCAGCGACGCTCACAGCCCCAGCGATTTCGATAATCTAGATCGAGCGGTAGGAGAGGCGCGGCGCGGCTGGCTCGGTGCGAGGGACGTGGCCAACACCAACTCCTGGGACGAGCTACGAGCTTATCTCACCCATGTCGACAAAGCGCTTCCGCCCCCAATGATCTGAAGCTCGACCCAAGGGGTCGGCCAAGAGCCTAGCGCCTTCCCGAGACGGCCCACCCCTTGCAGCGGTCTTCGGACTTTTCTCCATCCATGATCGCCCCCAGCAACCTCACCAGCCCGCTTTCGGGAAGAGTGACCACCCAGCAGCCGCAAAGCGCCTGCGCCAGTTGGTCGAGGCGCCGATCTCCAGGGCCGACGTTCGTCGAGAGGCACTCGGCCGGCAGAGCGACCAGCGCGCCGCAGCCGGGGCATTTCCAGGTGGTGGGAGCACTCATGGCCGTCAAAGACTAGAACCTCTCCGCACTCGGGGGAACAGGGAACAGCTACCACGAGTATCGGCGGAGGGCACCCGTCTCATGAGCGGTAGGAGCGGGCCGGCGCTCAAGACCTTTGCGCCCGCTCGAGCCACGGCTAGTTGTCCCCGAAGCAGTAAAAATATCCGTCCCGGCTGCCCAGATAGATCTTGCCTTTCCATACTGCCGGAGTGGATTCGAGCGCGCTGCCACTGGGCACTTTGTACTCCCAGACCAACGGCGGGTCCACGCGGGTGTCGCTCACCTCCCAAGCCCGCAGCACGCCATAGGTGTCGCCCACGATGAGGGTCTTGTCGACCACGACGCAACTGGCCCAGGTATGCTCGGCGATGGGCTTCCGCCATACTATCTCTCCGGTCTGCCGGTCGAGACCCAGGAGTGCGCCGCCTTGCGTGGGCACATAGAGCATGTCTTTGTAGATACAAGGCGTGGCCCAGATCCCGTATTCCCCTCCCGACACCTTGGTGATCGCCTGCGACCACACCACGGGGGTCTCGTCCTCCCCCGTCTTCCGCGGATCGAGCTTGAATATCTGGCCCACCTCCTTGGAGCGCTGGGTCACCGTCCCCCGCGCACTGTCGGAGTGCTGGGCCACGTATAGAAAGCCTTCTTCGTCCGCCACGATGGTCGCATCAGAATCGTCGCCGGTCCAGTACTTGAAGACCACCGGGTAGGCTTCCTTGCCGGTAGCCGGCTCCTCCCCAGGTTCCAATTCCTCGAGCGTAGCGCTCACGTCGAGTCCATGGACCAGGCCGCCGGAATTGGTGAAGTAGACACGATCCCCCACCAGGCAGGGCGAGTTCTCTACGGACACGTCCTTGCTACCCATTTTGTCGATAAGAGCCTGGGTCCAGGCAGGGAAATCCAGCACGATCTGGGGATCGACGGTCACCTTGCCGGACGCGTCGTAGCCACGATTGAGCTTGAGGATGTAGAAGTGACTGTTCTCGCCGCCCTCGAAGGCATAGTCGTTACGGATGACAACGCTCGAGTCCCAGTCGTCGTTCCAGATCTGGTTGGGCAACTCGTCGGCGTCCAGATTGAAGAGTTCTGTCGGTTTGTCCCGATCGATGGCGATGATGCGCCACTTGTTATCCCGGCAGCCCATGTAGATCAGGGGATAGCCATCGGGATCGACCACAGCTGAGCCCTTGAAGATGTCGCCCCCCTTGAAGTCGGGCAGTAGTTTCTCGCCGGTCTGGGCCTCGAGGAAATGGATCTTGTAGTCGTAGGCC
>CAZCCL010000047.1:0-13493 GCA_964497095.1 uncultured Gaiellales bacterium
GTCCACGAATATGCAGGTCAACTGCTCGCCCACCGCCTTGTAGACGAGAAGCGCAGCCACAGCCGAATCCACCCCTCCGGACAGCCCGCAGACCACGTGCTCGTCTCCCACCTGAACCCGGATGCGCTCGACCGCCTCCTCGATGATGGATACCGGTGTCCAGGTGGGGGCGATATCGCAGATCTTGTAAAGGAAATTCTTGAGAATATCCTGGCCATATTCGGTGTGGCGCACTTCCGGATGGAACTGGACCCCGTACACCCTTGCTTCCGGGTCTTCCATGGCGGCCACCGGCATGTTCGGACTCGTCGCCGTGACGTGGAAGCCGGGCGGCGTCTCGACCACCGAGTCTCCGTGGCTCATCCAGCAGCCCATCTCGGCGGGAAGACCGGCGAAAAGAGAACCGTGATCACTCACGGTCAGCGTCCTCCCGCCATATTCCGCCCTTCCGATGCGCGCGACCCGTCCGCCTTGCAGCTTGGCGATGAGTTGCAGGCCGTAGCAGATGCCCAGAACCGGTACGCCCAAAGCGAGGATGTCTGGGTCCACACTGGGCGCGCCGGGATCGTTGACGCCGCAAGGTCCCCCGGACAAGATGATCCCGGCGGGCTCCCCCGCGCGGATGTCGGCCAACGGAGTATCGAAGGGGATCAGCTCGGAGTAGACCCGGCATTCTCGCACCCGCCGGGCGATAAGTTGCGAGTACTGGCCTCCAAAATCGACGACCAGGACCTTCTTTGCCCCGTCCCCTCTATGATTCAGCGGAAACCTCCTCCAGCTCCACTCCGCCCGCGAGCTGCTCAGCATCCTCCGGCAGAAACACCCCGGCTCCGTACTGCACCAGACTCGCGGCTGCGCAGCCCAGGCCGAAGCGCAGACACTCGACCGGCTCGGCCCCCTCGAGCAGGCGTACGACGTACCCGCCCACCAGGGCATCGCCCCAGCCTAGGGGCGAGACCGCCGCCACCTCGGGCATCTTCCCGACGTAGGTCCGGCTGCTCTCGCCCTCGGCCAATTCGGCCACGCATCCATAGCGGAACGTTATGACCACCGACCCGGCCCCCATGTCCCGCATACGGCGGGCGGCCTGGATGCGGTCGTTTAGACCGGTGAACTCGTAGCCTATAACCTTCTCGGCCTCGACCAGCTTCGGAAACACGAAGTCCGGGCCGGCTTTTATCCCCCGGCGGAGTGGATCGCCGTACGTGTAAAAGAAGGTCTTGACTCCGAGTCGCTGCAGCCGCTCGATCATCTGCACGTAGCAGTCGTCATCCAGTCCCCGCGGGACGCTCCCGGCCAGCACCGCTATGTCCGCCACTTTGCCGAGGTACTCCAACTTCTCGTACATGAGAGTGATCTCCTCGGGGCGGATCTCGGGACCGGCCTCGGTGATCTCCGTCACGGAGTTGGTGGCGGGATCGACGACGGCCATGGTCAGCCTCGATTCGTCCTGGATACGCACGAAATCGTTGAGGATGCCTTCACTGTTCAGTTCCGCGAGAACCTGGTCGCCCCTGCGGCCGCCCAGAAACCCGGTGGCGATGACCGGCCTGCCTAGGATCCTGGCCGCCCGGGCGACATTGATGCCCTTGCCGCCCGGGAAGACGACCGTGTCGATAGCCCGGTTGCGAAAACCGGCGCTGAAGTTGGGCACGACCATCGTCCGGTCGAGGGAAGGATTGAGGGTCACCGTCAGTATCATGTGCAACTGGTCCTTACGGCCCTAGCTCCCTCCCAGCCATCGACCGAGGCGACTCCAGCAATAGCTCAGTTTGGAGCCCAGAGTGGTCTTCTCGATGGACCTGTCGGCCACCAGATCGACGGCCTGCACCGTCTCTCCGTCGACCGACAAGATCAGACTTCCGTACACGTCGCCGGCGGTGACCGGAAGCACGACGGGCTCATCGAGAGAGGCCGAGGCGATGACTTCGTCCTCCTTGTACACGTCCATCTCCAGGGCGTCATCGGTGACCAGTCTCAGATCCCCATCGAGCTGATTGGGAACAGTGGTCTCCGCCACCGCCACCCCCTTATCCACGAAGGTGACGTGCTTGTACTGGGCCAGCCCGTACCTGAGGAGGGCCTCACTCTCGTCCCAGCACACGTTCGAAGACGGTTGCCCCAAAATCACGCTGATGACCGAGATACCGTCCTTCGAGGCCGACCCGACGAGACACTGCTCCGCCTTGGGGGTGAGACCGCTTTTGATGCCGTTGACCCAAGAGACCCGACCCAGAAGCTTGTTCGTGTTCTTGAAAACGGTTGGCTCCGACCTTCCGGGAAGCGACACACTGTACGTCTCGGTCGACACGAGCTCGCGGAACTTGGCGTTCTTCATGGCGTACCGACCCAAGACGGCCATGTCGGCGGCCGTCGAGTAGTGACCCGTGGCATCCAGGCCGTTAGGATTGACGAACTTCGTGTCCTTCATCCCCAGTTCGGCGGCTTTGCGGTTCATCAAGACGGCGAACTCCTCCACAGACCCCGAGCAGGCTTCGGCGAGCGCGACCGCCCCGGAGTTAGCGCTCCGGACCATGAGCGCATACAGCAATTGCTCCACCGTCAGAACGTCGCCTTCCCTCAGCCAGGTCTTGGGTTCGATCGTCTGTGCCGCCTTCGCGGAGACCGTCACTGAAGTGTCGAGCTGCATGTTCTCCAAGATCAATATGGCGGTCATGATCTTGGTGGTAGAAGCCATAGGCCTCTGTTTCTCGGCGTTGCGTTCGTAGAGCACCTTGCCGGTGTCGGCATGCACGAGGATGGCTGAAGGAGACGCGATACTGGGCGGATCGGCTGCGAACGTGCCAAGGTCGGTCGCTTCGACCGTGAAGACGGTAGTTTCCGTCGGCGAAGTGGGCGTGGCCTCGGCGGTCTGACCCAGCGCGACGGCGCTCAGAGTCGAGATCACCACCAGGAGTACGACCGCGAGGATCAGGAGCGGACCTAAGCGCCCCCGTCTGGCTATGGGTACCATCATGGCGCGGAGTATACCATGGGGTAATCGGCCGACTGCCCCGCAGATCCGCGGTCCGGAGGCTCTGGGACCGATGCTATACTTCCGCGCTGACTTGTGCTCCATCGGGGAGGTGTGACGATCGCCGAGGTTCTACGCCACGCTTGGGGCCGGCTGATCCGCAAACAGTGGCTGATCTTCTATCCGCTGGCGTTGGCCGTCATCAACACCTTGGCTTTCTTCGCGATCTACGCGAGCAACGGTGAGGTCCTCAGTTGGACCGCGTTCTTCAAGGCGAACGCCAGCCGGTGGGAGTACGTCCAGGAGCATTTTCTCAGTGGCTTCTCCTTCACGTCCTCGCTGGGTGTGGCGGTCTTCGCAGGGTTGAGTGTCTGTGTCTTCTCGGCCATGATCCGTGCTCCGTACTTCCATGCCATAGCCGGCCTCGGCTACCCTCTGGCGCCCAGAAACCGTGACGAGGCGGCTAGGCTCTCCCTCTTCTACGTCCTCGCGAATCTGGTGGTGTGGGTCCTACCGCTGGCAGTACCCACCGGCAATATACTGGCGCAGGTCGTCGCCGTCGCGGTGCTGGTGGTCGCTATCCTGATCGCGTTCGTGGACTACGTCATCGTCTTCGAAGAGCTGTCCCTGATCCCCGCTGTCCGGCGGAGCATCCAGCTGTTCTCCCGGCGTTGGATCACCGTCGTAGTGATCTTCGTCCTCATCCAACTCGTGTATCTGGGCATCTACAGCCTGTACGATCTCTACTACCAGAAGGCGACCCGGCTCTTCATCCTCCTGCCGGTCAGCCAGATACTGGTGGAGGCGTTCGTCGTGCTCTGCATCGATCTCGTGCTCATCTTCCTCTACGAGCAGATCAGACGGGAGAGCTCCTCCTAGCGAGGCTGCCGTAGGAACCGGCGCTCGACCACCGCATGGTGCCCTCAGAGCCGCTGTCTATAGAGTCGATGACCTCACGGGACCACTTCCACCGTGGGCAGGGTGGTAGGGGCTTCACCGGGGCCTACTCGAGGCTGGTCGCTCTCTACCGCTCCGGTCAAAATCAAGACGCTCACGATCGCGACGACCACCACGAGGGCCGCAAGCGGAAGCAGGTACGTCCGGACCCAGGTCGATTCCTCCGCTCTCTCTGAATGGAGCTCTTCGCTAGACACGACCGGCCGCCTTCCAGAGTGCGGCCCGCATCTCCTGGGTCTCGCGCAGAGCCGCCGCCCTCCAATCACCGGGTCGCTTCCGATAGGCGTAGAGTATCGCCCGAGCCGAGTTCACCACCGCTCCGGTACCGTTTTTATCGAAGAAACCGGAGATATCTTCGGCTCCGGCTCCCTGGGCTCCGTAGCCGGGCACCAGAAGGGGCACGCCCGGCATCTGTCTCCTGAGGGCCAGTCCTTGCGCGGCGTGCGTGCCTCCGACCACCGCTCCCACCGCCCGATATCCCCGCGCACCCTCGGTCCCGGCGCCCCACGTGTTCACCAAGTCGGCCACTCGGCCGTATACCGGCCCGCCTGAAGACAGGTCCACATCCTGGATCTCGGCGGAGCTGGGATTGGAGGTCTTGACCAAGACGAACACGCCCTTCCCACTCTGCCGCGCTCTCTGCAGGAAGGGCTCCAGGCCGTCTGTCCCGAAATACGGATTGACGGTGACGGCGTCGGCCCCGGCCACCTCGAGATGGGCTCGGGCATAGGCTTCCGCTGTGCTGCCGATGTCGCCCCTCTTCACATCTGCGATGACCAGATACCCCAGGTTCTTCGCCGCCGCGACCACCTCCTCGTACAGCCCGTAGCCGGGCGCGCCCAGCGCCTCGAAGTACGCGATCTGTACCTTGATCGCCACCGCTTCCGAGCCCAGACTGTCCAGCAGCGCCATTAGGAACTCGCGATAGCAGGCGACTTTCGTCTCTGCCTCGCTCGGGTAGCGCTCTCGCTCGTACGCGGCTTTGACCTCGGGTGGCAGCAGCTCGTAATCCGGATCGAGGCCGACCACTACGTGTGACCGCTTGGTCTCGATTGCCTCCAATAGGCGATCGGCAAAGTGTCCCTCGCTCGATCTTGATCCGCTCAACACTCTAGACCTCGCTCGTCGACTTCCCTGTGGTCGCGATGCACCCTGACGAAGAAAAAGGGGCCGCACGAGGCGGCCCCATCAGATACTGCCGTGGACTTAGGACTACTTGACAGCGTTCTTGAGAGCCAGACCCGCGCTGAACTTGGGAACAGTGCTGGCCGGGATCTTGATCTTGGCCTTGGTCTGCGGGTTGATCCCTTCCCTGGCCCCACGCTGCTGCACGTAAAACTTGCCGAAACCTGTGAACTGGACGTCTTCCCCCTTCTTCAGCGAATCTGTGACAACTTCCACAAACGCGTCCACCATGCTGGCTGCGTCCTTCTTGGTGAAGCCACCCTTTGCTGCAAGTTTGTCCACGAATTCAGCCTTGGTCACAGCTACCTCCCTTTGTCCGCGCGGTACACATTTACCATAGCAAACCCGCCGAGTCCCGCACAAGCGGTTTTGGCTTATTGGCGGGCGAAACCGATCTCACCGAGGGGGCGCGATGCCCAGTTCGGAGGACGTGAACAGCGGGCGCAGCACCAGCCCCGCCGCGGCGGCCGCAGCTGCGCCGCCCTCCTCTCTATCGACCACGCAATAGAGGTCCTCGACCACGAGGCCGGCCTCCCGCAGGGCTTCGGCAGCCATTATCGCCGCGCCACCCGATGTAACGATGTCCTCGACCAGAGCGACCTTCTCGCCTTGGAGATAGCGCCCCTCGATGCGCTTCCCCGTGCCGTAGTCCTTTGAAAGCTTTCTGACCAGTAGCAGTGGCAAGCCCAGTTCGAGGGAGAGCCCCGCTCCCAAGACCACGCCGCCCAACTCCGGAGCCGCCAGGCGCCGGTACTCTTCACCCAGAGCCAGCTGATTGCGGGTCATCATAGCCATCTCGTGGACGATCCCGCGGAGGACGTCCGGCTCCGTTTCGAAAAGGTATTTGTCCAAATAGTATTTGCTGCGTTTCCCTGAACGGAGGACGAAGTCCCCCTCCAAGTAGGCCGTGTCCAACAGCAAACGTCCCAAGGCTTCCTTGTTCACATCTCCCCCTAGCGTCTCCACCTCATACCAGCGAACGGTTCTGTCATCCCGGTCATCTCCACGATAGTGATCTCCAAGATAGCATCCATATCACGCGGTCCCGAGGTCCCGGCAGGTCCGACCACCTGGTCAACCTAGGCGCCTGACACGGCAATGTCCCTCACGGCTACAGAGGGCACGAAAGCGCTCCCATAAAGGGGGATCCATCGAGCATCCCCCGCTATTTCAGCGACCGACCCGAGCAGTTGGGCGAAATCGGCGGCCACCGTCACCTCCCGCACCGGTCTGTTGAGTTCTCCGCCGACGACGAGGCGACCGGTGACGCCGACGGATATCTCCCCGCTGATGGCGTTGACACCGGAATGCAGGCCGGAGACGCCCTCCACATAGAGACCTTCACCGACCCGAGCCAGGACCACATCCAGACTTCCTTCACCGCCTGGAATGACGAGGTTGGTGGCCCGGACCCCGGGAAGGGTCCGGTAAGAGCCCCGGCCCGCGTTGCCGGTCGAACGAGTCTCTCCGCCTGCTTTACGAGCCGTGTAGCTGCTGTGCAGGTACGACCTCAGCACCCCTCCGTCGAGCAGCACGGTCGACTGCTGGGGCACACCTTCGCCGTCGAAGGGACTAGTGGCCATGCCCTCACTCACCAGGCCGTCGTCCACCAGCGTGATCTGGGAGGATGCCACCGTCTCGCCCAGCCTCCCCGCGAAAACCGACCGACCTTTCTGCACGGCTTCCGCGCTCAGCGCGGGAACCAGGCTCGAAAGCAGGGCCGCCACCACCTCGCGGTCGAAGACCACCGTATAGGACCCGGTCGGACAGGGACGCGCCCCGAGCAGCACTCGCGCCTTCTGTGCAGCCTCCTCGCCGGCCGTTTCCGGCTGCAGCGCGGATGGTTCGCGGCCGGAACTGAGACCCAGCCCCGACTGACGGTCGCCGTCCCGCCCCGCGTGAGCGACCACGTAGAGGTAGCAGAATGTCTGCTCGGCTTCCGCCCTCACTCCGGTAGTCGACGCTACGGCCACCCGGGTCTCACTGTCGGCGTAGACGCTCTCTTCCACCGCCTCGATATCTTTGCAGGAAAGGGCGGCCGATTCGGCCCTGAGGGCCAGCTCGATCTTGTCTTCTACGCTGGTCTTCGCGACCCCGGCCTGCCACAGGCCCTCGACCTGCGGGTAGGGCTCGGCGGGCGCGGAGGGTAACTCGACATTGGGGTCGGGGTCCGTGGCAGAAGCTGCTGAGGCCGCCTCGCCAAGAACGCGGTCGAGACCGGCTGTGCTGAGGTCGGCATTGAAGGCGTAGCCTATCCGGCCCTCGCGGACTGCCCTCACTCCCACCCCCTGAGGCTCGGCCACCGTCACCGACTCCACTTCGCGACCGTATGTCTTCACCGTGACGGTCCGGCCGAACTCCACGAAGACCTCCAGTCCGACGCCCAAGTGCCGACCCCGCTCGATCGTCCTGCGGGCCACGTCGAGAGGCGTCCCTGGTGAGCTCTCGCGGAAGCTGCCGGCGAAGCCTTTCATAGACTGGTACCGCCGACGGTGAGTTCGCGGATACGGATGGTCGGCTGACCGGTCCCGACCGGCACGCTCTGGCCCTCTTTGCCGCACGTGCCGGCCTTGACGTCGAGGTCGTCGCCGACGGCGTCGATGTTGCGCAGTACCTCCGGGCCGTTGCCGACCAGAGTCGCGCCCCTGACCGGCCCGGCTACCCTGCCGTTGTCGATCAGGTAGCCTTCCGCCACTCCGAAGACGAAATCGCCGGTGACGGGATTCACCTGCCCACCCGACAAGGATTTCGCATAGAGAGCCCGGGAAGTGTCTGCGATTATGTCTTCCGCGGTGGGCTCCCCCGGACCGAAGTAGGTATTCGTCATGCGCGGGTAGGGCAGGTGGCGGTAGTCCTGCCGGCGGCCGTTCCCGGTCAACGGCAGCCCCAGGCGCCCGCCCCGAAGGCGATCACTCAAGTATCCGGAAAGTATCCCGGCCTCGATCAGGGTGGTCCGCTCGCTGGGGGTACCTTCGTCGTCGTAGCGAGCGCTTCCCCACATTCCCTCTCCAGATCCATCGTCGAAGGCAAAGATGTGGTCTCCGGCTACGCGAGTCCCCTTTTTTCCCTCCCAGACGCTGGCCTTTTTCAAGATATAGTCGGCCTCCAGTCCATGGCCGCAGGCCTCGTGGAAGAGGACTCCCCCAAAACCGTTGGCAAGGACCACCGGCATCCGGCCGGCCGGAGCCGGTCGAGAGTCGAGCATCACGAGAGCCTTTTCGGCAGCAGCGGTAGCTACGGCGGTGACGGCGTCTTCGCTGGGCAGCTCGAAGCTCCCCTGGTGGGCCAGTGTCTCTCTGCCCGTCTGGATCAGGCCGTCACGTGCGGCCATGACGGTCACCGAGATCGTCACGCGGCTCCTCGTGTCGGCGGCAAAGGAGCCGTGCGAACCGGCCACCCAGACCCTCTGCAGGCTCTCCCCGTATGAGGCGATCACCTGCCGCACCTCGGGCGAGAGGCCCCGCGCGACCTGGTCCACGAGATGCAGCAGTCGCGCCTTGCCGCTCGCTTCGATTGCTGCCGGGTCTTGTCCTCCTCCTGCGGGCGGCCCAGCCTGGGTGACCCCGAGGGTGGCCACAGCTCCCGGCGAGCCTGTCTGAGACCTGCTGAGCTCCTCAGCCAGAGAATAGAACGATGGTTCATCCACGGCGTCCACATAGCCGAACGCCGTGGAGAGTCCCTTCACCACGCGTACGGAGCCGCCCCTATCCGCCCCCGAGACCGCATCTTCGATCTTGCCGTCTTCCAGCCTCAGGGACAGCGACCGCCGGTCCTCCACGTACAACTCGGCCCAATCTCCGCCCTGGCGTAGGGCTCTGCGCAAGACCGCTTCCCCCAGTTCCGCGGACAGACCCGGGAATGGGGGAACTCCAGGGCTCATGAGCGCCCGAGCGTCTCGCGCCCGAAAAGGCCGGAATCGATTTCAGCCGGTGATGGGGCTGGCGGCCAGTATCTCCGCGGCGACGTTCATGAACGGCTCGGCTTCGCCGGTGTTCCCGGGAAGGGCCAGCATGGAGCCGTCATCGAAATACAGTTCGACCTGGGGCTTCCGGGGCCGCATGACAAGGAAGTAGTAACCCCCCGCAGCCATGCTGCCGAGAAGGGTCAGTACGCCGAACGCCTTCGCAACCCGCTTCATCTAAGCCTCCTCGGAGCCTTTGACTTCGGTACTCTCTGAGCTGAGGGCCTCCCGAGCGTCGCGTAAACAGGTCTTGAGGTCGTAGAGGACCAGACCGACGCGGCTGCTCTTTCTACCCGTGGCTAGGATGGCCATTCCCTCCTGCGCGGTCTCGCGGGCGAGGAACACCATTCCGGCCGACGTCTCCACCACCAGCTGCGTCAACGGCTGAGAGCCCATCTCGGTGGCGCGCAGGTCGCCCAGTCGTATGAGCTCCTCTGCCTGCGCGACGGCGGCTTCCTGGGCTTCTGGGGCCATGTTCGATGCCAGTATCTCTCCGGGCCCGAAGAGCACCGCCTTGTCTATGTCGGTAGAGATGTCCAACATCTCCGAGAACGCGGCTTGGACTTCTTCCTTCATCAGCGCCTCCTTGCCCGGTCACTATCTACCAACTCATCAGCCTTTCCCAGTTTACCATCGGTTCTAACGGGCTCCCGGGTTTAAATGGGGCCATCGCGTCCCGGCCGTCCCACGGACGCCCTGACCGCGATGGCCCCGACCGGTCGGGACACTTCTCAGGTGTCCGACCCGCTAGGGAGGATTCTCCTACATCATGCCGCCCATGCCGCCCATGCCGCCGGGCATGCCTGCACCCGCCGGTTCCTTTTCGGGCACATCGGCCACGATGACCTCGGTAGTGAGGATGTTCTTGGCGATAGAAGCAGCGTTCTGCAGGGCCGAACGGGTCACCATGGAGGGATCGATGATGCCCGCCTTGACCATGTCCTCGTACTCGCCGGTGGCGATGTTCAGGCCGACGCCCTTAGTCTGGGTCTTGACCTCGTTCATCACCACGGAGCCTTCCAAGCCGGCGTTGTTGGCCAGCTGCCGGAGGGGCTCCTCAAGGGCCCGAGCCACGATGCGGACACCGGTGAGCTCGTCGTCTTCGGCCTTCACGGCTTCGACCGCAGGCACCAGAAGGACCTGAGCGACACCGCCGCCCGGCACTATGCCCTCTTCCAAAGCCGCACGAGTGGCGCTAAGAGCGTCCTCCACCCGGTGCTTCTTCTCTTTGATCTCGGTCTCGGTCGCAGCGCCGACTTTGATGACGGCCACGCCGCCGGCCAGCTTCGCCAAACGCTCCTGCAGTTTCTCGCGGTCGAAATCGGAGTCGGTGTTCTCGATCTCGGCTTTGAGCTGATTGATGCGCGCCTTGATCTGATCGATCTCGCCGGCACCGTCGACGATGGTGGTGTCGTCCTTGGTCACGACCACCTTGCGGGCGCGACCAAGCTGGCTCACCGTCGTGTTCGCAAGTTTCAGGCCCATCTCGTCGGTGATGACTTCGCCGCCGGTCAGGATGGCGATGTCTTCGAGCATACGCTTGCGGCGGTCGCCTAAGCCCGGCGCCTTCACGGCGATGCCGGTGAAGGTACCGCGCAGCTTGTTGACCACCAGAGTGGCCAGAGCTTCACCGTCCACGTCCTCAGCGATGAGCAGCAGGGACTTGCCGGACTGGATGACCTTCTCGAGCACCGGGAGCAGGTCCTGGACACCCGTGATCTTCTGGTTGGCCATGAGGATATAGGGCTCCTCGAGGACCGCTTCCATCCGCTCGGCATCGGTCACGAAGTACGGGGAGACATAGCCCTTGTCGAACTGCATCCCCTCGGTGAACTCGAGATCCATACCGAAGGTGTTGGACTCCTCGACGTTCACGACGCCGTCCTTGCCCACCTTCTCGATCGCGTCCGCGATGACGTCGCCGATCTCGCGATCGTCGGCGGAGATCGTAGCCACGCGGGCGATGTCCTCTTTGCCCGAGATCTCCTGGGAGAGGTTCTTGATCTCTTCCACCGCTGCATCGACAGCGCGCTCGATGCCACGCTTCACCGCCATCGGATTCGCGCCGGCTGCTACGTTCTTGAGACCCTCACGCACGATGGCCTGGGCCAGCAGGGTGGCGGTGGTGGTGCCGTCGCCGGCTATGTCGTTGGTCTTGGTGGCCACTTCGCGCACCAACTGCGCACCCTGGTTCTCGAAGACGTCTTCGAGCTCGATCTCGCGGGCGATGGTGACCCCGTCGTTGGTGATGGTGGGGCTGCCGAACTTCTTGTCGAGAACCACGTAGCGGCCCTTGGGCCCTAAGGTGACTTTCACCGCGTCGGCCAGAGTGTTCACGCCCCGCTCCAGCGCCCGGCGGGCTTCTTCACCATACAAAAGCTGTTTTGCCATAAAACCTATCTCCTTCAGAAAAGCACAGTGTGGGTTGTCGAAATCTCGTCTCGGAAAAAGGACCGAGACTATCCTTCGGGCAGTACGCCGATGACATCGGTCATAGCCCGCAGGACCAGGTAGTCCTCGCCGTCAAGCTTGATCTCGGTGCCCGCGTACTTCGCGAACACCACGATGTCGCCTTCTTTGACCGGCATCGGGAGTAGATCGCCCTTCTCCGAGTACTTACCGGGACCCGCGGCGATTACCTTTGCCTTGGACGGCTTCTCCTTGGCAGTGTCCGGGAGGACGATGCCGCTTTTGGTCGTCTCTTCCTGTTCCAGCAGCTTGACAACGACCCTGTCCTCGAGTGGCACTAGTTTCATGCACATTCCTCCTGTTTCTCTCTCTTGATGCCCTACAAGCTCACGCCTTGTCCAGGCCGAAGCTACCGGCTTCACGCGATTGGCACTCCACACCTGCGAGTGCCAACCGGCGCATATATTATGCTCGCACTGAGGATTTGTCAAACACGGATATCAGATTTCCGGCAGTCTCGACCCGCGTCTGCCGATCAGCCGTCGGGCAACCACCGACCAAGGGCAAGGGAGGCCGAGGCGTCGACTGCCAGATAGTCGGGATACGGGAGGCTGGGGCCAGCCAGCGCCGCCGCCCCGATCATGGCCGCGTTGTCGGTGCAGTAAGCCGGAGGCGGCAGGACCACGTGAAGTCCTGCCGCCGCCCCGGCTTCTGCGAGGCGTCGGCGCAATAGAGAATTAGCCGCGACCCCTCCTGCCACCGCCAGGGTCTTGGCTTTCTCGTCCCTGGCCGCCCGCAAAGCTTTGCTCACGAGCGCCGTGACGATGGCCTCCCGGTATGACGCGGCCACGTCGGCCGCCCGCGCCGCGCGCTCGTCGGCGGTCATGTCGCGAAGAAGGTAGTAGAGCGCCGTCTTAACACCTGAGAAGGAGAAATCAGGACGGGACGAACGCTTCAGCCCGACGGGGAACGAGAAAGCTCCCGGGTCTCCTTTCTCCGCCAGCCGGTCTAGTTCCCTTCCGCCAGGATAGCCCAGCCCAAGCAGGCGGGCTCCTTTGTCGAACGCCTCACCGGCGGCATCGTCGAGCGTCTGCCCCAGCAACCGGAACGTCCGCCGGTCATCCACCCGGATCAGAGCCGTGTGTCCTCCCGAAGCCACCAGTGTGACCATCGGGAACGGGGCTCGGCGATCCGCCAACCAGACGGCGGCCAGATGACCGTGGATGTGATTGACCGGGAAAAAAGGCAGGCGTCGGGCCCAGGCAATGGTCTTTGCCGTCTGGACCCCGACCAGCAGCGCGCCGATCAGCCCGGGTCCGACGGTGGCCGCCACCGCCCCCAGCCCGCCTATCCCGAAACGCGACTGCCTTAGGGCCTCGCGCACCACCGCCGTCATGCGCTCCACGTGTGCCCGGCTCGCCACCTCGGGCACCACCCCGCCGTAGCGCTCGTGGATGGCATCCTGCGAGTGCACCACCGACGCCAGCACCTCCCCCGTCGGATACAGCACGGCAGCCGCCGTGTCGTCACAGGACGTCTCTATCGCCAACACGGGGCCCGAGAGCCGCCCCTGCTGTTCGGCCGGCTGCCCGGAGCCGCTCTCTGCCGGGCTCTCGCGGCCATCCAGGCCGGCGGAGTCCCGGTCTGTCGCACACTCCCGGAGCATCACGACCGCGTCCTCATGAGTGTCGCTGTAGTAGCCGCGCCGCACCCCGATACGCCGGAACCCCACCCCTTCGTACATAGCCGTCGCCACCTGGTTACCCGGACGGACCTCCAGGATCACCTCCATGCCGGCCCCTTCGGCGGCGCGCAGAAAGCGGGCGAGCAGAGCCCCTCCCACGCCTTGCCGCCGACGACTCGGCACCACGGCCAGGTCCATCAGGTGCCACAGGTCCGGGTATCGCCGGCCGACGAGGAACCCGATCACTTCACCTCCCGGGTCTACCGCAACCTCCCTCCAGCCCAGATCATGCGAGAACTCCTCGCGAAACATGGCCTCCGTCC
>CAZCCL010000047.1:13503-19465 GCA_964497095.1 uncultured Gaiellales bacterium
GGAAGACCGAAAGATGCGGCCTCTATGGCGACCACCACAGCCAGGTCCTCGGCGCGCATATTCCGTGACGAAACGTCCATCGGGCCCCTACCGCTCGCTCGCTCCATCCGCCCACGGATCTTTCATCCGAGTGATGTGCACGTCGGCGTCCGGAGACCGCACGTATATGGGTGTCACCGACTCGGGCGCGCCGAGTCCTTCGAGCGCCCCGTCACCGAGGAATTCAGCCGATGTGACCGCGTCGGCGACAAGGGCGCTCCCAAGCCAAGCCGCCAATCTACTCCCTTCAGGAAGCCCGCCCGGTTCCTCCAAGCGCTCCTGCCCGATCACCAAGTGCTCAGCCGCCACATCGCAGTTGAGGAAGACGGCGGCCGAAGGGAGCTTCCGAGGACACAGCGTCTCTTCGCCCACGATCACGGTCCTCGCCGGGCCGAGCAGATCGCCGAGCGCTCCTTGATCGCACACCCCGAACTCATCTTGCCTAGCCCACCGTGCTGGGCCCGGCGACACCCTGGACGTCGTCGAACGGTAACGACCGTAGAAAAGCTGGCCCCGACGGGCATCCACCACGGGGACGATGGCCTCCAACCCCTCCAGGGACACCGGCGCCCCTGCGTCCGCGCGCGCCATCGACGACATCTCCGCCGTGGATGCGGCTGCCGCGGCCGCCAGAGCCCCCAGGGTACTCACTCCCACCACCGGGATCGCGAGAGCCAGGCCCAACGCCCGGGCAGTCGCAACCGTGACCCTTACTCCCGTGAAGGTCCCCGGTCCCTTGCCTACCACCACCGCACCA
Organism: uncultured Gaiellales bacterium; assembly: GCA_964497095.1. GTDB lineage: Bacteria > Actinomycetota > Thermoleophilia > RBG-16-64-13 > RBG-16-64-13 > CAVPLM01. The sequence goes on from CAZCCL010000047.1 coordinate 14,300, forward strand.
AGGTCTTCCGAAGGGCGGCCGGCTTCCTCGAGCATCTCGTCGACGAGGCGGAGCAAGACCTTGGCCTGTGCCCGGCCGTCGCCTCCGGAGCGCCGGGCGAGCACTTCGAACGGACGGCTCTCGTCCACCTTCACTTCAACCGTTTCTTCTGCGGAAGAAGCGAGAGGCGGCTTCAGGGCGCCGCGGGACCGTCGCGATCGGAGCAGGGCCGCGCTGCAGACACCGGTGGAGCCGTCAAGAGCCAACACCAGTCGCTCATACATGCGCATCGCCCGACCCTTTCCAGCGATCCTTGGCGTCCGGCGTCGTCGCCTCGATCTCGACCGAGCGTTCGTGCGGGCTCTGGTGACCGATCCGGACTATCCAGGTCGGTCGGCCCAGGCGGCCGACGCCGGCCTGCGGCCACTCGACCAGCGTCACTGCGTCCGGACGCACGTACTCCTCCAAGGCAAGGGCGTCCTCATCGCCGATCTCCTCCAACCGGTAGAGGTCGAGATGCTGGATGGGCAGCGGACCATCGTAGATGTTGGCGATGGTGAAAGAGGGACTTCTTACCGGGTCCGTCACTTCCAGAGCCGAGGCGATCGTACGCACGAGCGTGGTCTTGCCTGCGCCGAGGGGGCCGTAGAGAAGGACCAGGTCACCCGGACGCAGGCATCGAGCCAGGCGGCGGCCGATCGTCTCGAGTGTTCTCAGCCTGACTCCGCGCTCGCGCAGCAAGACCTGACCGACGTTCACCACAAATGCAGTTGCTCCAAGCGTTCCGGGCCTTCCCGAGGCTGCCCGCGCAGGTCGGTCTTCGGTCTGTCGGATGACCCGCTCTCGCCGACCGCTTCTTCGGCCTCCGGGCCCGACGGCTTCAGGCCGTGTTCGAGAAGGAAGCGAAGCTTCGCGAAATCCTGCTCCAAGACCTGGCGGTTCGCGGGCGTGTACAGAGCCGCGGCCGGATGGAACACCGGGAAGATGATCGTGTCCACACCGGCAAGCGATTTTTCCTTCGCTCTTCCGTGGATGGACGACATACTCTGGTCGCTATCGGCAAGAAGCTTGGTCGCGAAACGACCCAAAGTGCATACGATCTTCGGCCGGACGATGGCGATCTGCTCCATGAGATGGGGACTGCAGGCTTCGATCTCGCCGGGCAGCGGATCGCGGTTCTCCGGAGGTCTGCACTTCACCACGTTCGCGATGTAGACATCGGAACGGGCAAGCCCGATCCCGCCCAGCAGTTCGGTCAGCAGCTTGCCCGCCTGACCGACGAAGGGCTCCCCCAGCCGGTCCTCATGAAACCCGGGCCCTTCCCCCACGAACATTAGCTCCGCTTCTGGGTTCCCCGCGCCGAACACGACCTGGGTCCTGCCCCGACAGAGCCCACACAGGGAACAGTCGCGCAGCGAATCCCGCAGCAAGGCCAGAGCCTCACCCGGATCGCGCCTCGCAGGTCTCGTCTCATCCTGGTCCATGGTTGCCAGGGTAGCAGATGACGGTCGCCCCGTAGGCCAGCCACGGGCGGCCCGGATTGCCGCCGCCGTCGACTGTTGTTATCCTACGTTCCCCGGCGGCTACGACCGTCGGACCGACGCCCCGCTACCGGAGTGGCTACCCACGAAAGGGAGGCGAAGCCGAGAGCGTCATCGGTCATCCGGTATCATCAGGCCCCGGGGAACGACCGAGCCACGTCTGGTATCTGCAGGCAGAACTGGAACAGGCAGGTATTTCATCGACACTGCGCCCACATATGGCACAGACGACGTCGAAGGACGTCGCGTCCCCTTCCCAACGCTCGACCCGACCACTGGATCGTTCGTGGTCATCGGGGCGGGACGCGTGGGCTCGAGTCTCGCCTTGGCCCTTCGCGCCCGGGGAGCGCGGCTCGCCGCATTCGTCGCCAGCACGCCGGCAGGCCGCTCTCGGGCGGAATCCTGGCTGGGGATCCAGGCAGCTTCCGGGATCCGGGAACTGGTGTCCTTCTCGCCCGATGTGTATGTCATCGCCGTACCGGACGACGTCCTTCCCGGAGTGGCGGTCGAGCTCGGCAGCCGACTGCGGTCGAGTGGGGCCGGGGAACCTACCGGACCGCTGGTGCTCCATACAAGCGGCGCTACGTCGGTCGCCGCTCTTGGTCCCTGCGCCGAGGCTGGAGCCGTGACCCTGGTCTTTCACCCCCTGCAGACCTTTGCAGAACCAGTGAGCGGCTCGACCCGGTTCGCTGGGGCTGCGGTCGCGATCACCCCCGGCTCCGGAGACCAGGATTCCCCGGCGGGCCTTTTCGGGTTCGCGCTCGCACGGTCGCTCGGAGCCCGGCCCTTCTTCCTCCCTGATGAGCGACGTACCCTCTATCATGCGGCAGCCACGGTGGCGTGCAATTACTTGGTGACATTGGAGCACCAAGCCCAAAAACTCTTCGTCCGAGCCGGACTGGCGGAAGACGAGGCACTCGACCTGTTTCTGCCGCTTGTGGCGACCACCCTCGAGAATCTTCGCGATCAAGGTCCCACGGCGGCTTTGACCGGACCCCTCAGCCGGGGGGATACGGACACCGTCGCTCGGCATCTCGAGGCGTTGTCCGCCGAAGAACCCTCCCTCGTCCCGCTCTACAAGCTCCTCGGCCTTGCCACTCTCGATCTCGTCCGGACTCGTGGTGACGTCGATCCCCAGGCCATAGCTCAACTGGTCGACCTGCTGGGCCGGCCCATCTCGCCCCCTGGCACCCAGTCGCATGGACAAGGAGCATAATTGAACAACACGCACCAAGGGATACGGGACCCGTGACAGCCGACACAGGCCCAGACAACGGCAGCACTACGGACAGAGAGGATCGCGCCATGACAAAGACGGCCGCCGTCTCGGGGCTTGCACACGTGGTCACCGACCGCCTGCACTTCGAGACCCAGGGGAACGCAGACATGGTGAACCTCACCGCTGACGTGCGCCGCCTGGTGAAGGCCACCGGCCTCCAAGCCGGCACGGTCACGGTGTTCTTCCCCGGGGCGACCGGAGCCGTCACCACCCTCGAGTTCGAGCCGGGAGTGGTCCAGGATTTCCGAAGCCTGTTCGACAGGATAATCTCACCTGCGGAGCACTACGAACACAACGTCACCCACCCCGATCTGAACGGTCATGCCCACGTGAGGGCCGGACTGCTGGGCCCGTCGCTGGTGTTCCCCTTCGAGGACGGGGAGCTCTGCCTGGGCCGCTGGCAGGAGATCTGTTTCGTCTGCTTCGACAACCGCCCCCGGCAAAGGACGGTCGTAGTCCAGACTCTCGGGGTCGGCTAGGAAGGTTTCCGCTCTATATCCAGGAGGACGACCTCATGAAACCGGTGCTGCAGTTGGCCCTCGACTTCGTGGATCTCCCCCGCGCTCTCCAGGTGGCCGAGGAGGCGGTCGCCGGAGGAGCGGACTGGTTGGAGGCCGGCACTCCTCTGATCAAGAGTGAGGGTCTCGAAGCCATCCGCGCTATCAAAGCCCGCTGGCCCGACGTGACCGTGGTGGCCGACATGAAGACCATGGACGCCGGGCGTGCCGAAGTCGAGTGTGCAGCGAAGGCCGGCGCCCGGGTCGTGGGCGTGCTGGGCGCAGCCTCTGATGCCACTATCGGGGAATGTGTGGAAGCGGCGCGCAACTATGGTGCCGAGATAGTCGTGGACATGATCCAGGTGGCGGATGTCGTCGCCCGCGCCAAGACCGTGGAGGCCATGGGCGCCGGCTATGTGGGCATCCATGTGGCGATCGACGAGCAGATGCAGGGCAAGACCCCCTGGGACACGTTGCGTGAGGTCGTCGAGGCCGTCTCGATCCCCGTGGCCGTGGCGGGAGGCATCAACTCCGAGACGGCCCCCCTGGCGGTCCAAGCCGGCGCCTCCATCGTGGTTGTGGGCGGCGCCATAACCAAGGCCGCCGACGCGACTGCCGCCACCCGGGCCCTGAAACAGGCCATGGAGACCCTGGTCCCCGTGGAATCGGAATACTTCGTGCGGGCCACCGGACCCGACCTGCGCGAGATGCTGTCCCGCGTGTCGACGGCCAACGTCTCCGATGCCCTGCATCGCAGCGGGGACATCCCCGGGCTGCGACCGTTGACCCCCGGGGCCAAGCTGGTAGGGCCGGCTCTGACGGTCCGCACTTCCCCCGGTGACTGGGCCAAGCCGGTAGAGGCGATCGACCGGGCGGAGCCCGGCGACGTACTCGTCATCGACGCGGGGGGCGTGGCGCCCGCAGTGTGGGGAGAACTGGCCACCAACTCGGCGATCCAGAGAGGTCTAGCCGGCGTGGTCATCTTCGGCGCCGCCCGCGACACCGGCGACATCCGCTCTCTCGGCTTCCCTCTCTTCTCCAGTCTGATCTCTCCCACCGCCGGCGAGGCCAAGGGGTTCGGGGAGATCGGCGTGCCGGTCCGCGTCGCCGGTGTCCGCGTCAGCCCCGGCGACTGGATCATCGGGGACGACGACGGGGTGTGTGTCATCCCGCGCGACAAGGCCGTGGAGTACACCAACCGAGCTATGGATGTGCTCGAGAGGGAGAACCGTCTTCGGGCGGAGATCCTGGCGGGGAGCACTCTCAGCCAGGTGGGGTATCTCCTTCGCTGGGAGAAGAAGTGAACCGCGTCTCGTGGCCCTGCCGACGAGGCTGATGGTCCGCCGGGGTAGACGAGCCCGATGTCCGTATTCCGCTGGACCGCCCCCGTCTTCAAGCTGGCCGCGAATCGCTGGTCCAATGACGACTTCGCGGTGGTGGCCGAGTGGCTCCGCACTTTCGTGCCTCCCGGAGGGATATTCATGGACCTGGGCGGAGGGACCGGCGACCTGGGTGCCGGGGTGGCCCGGTTGCTGGAGGCTTCCGTGGTCGTCGCCGATTCGACTCCTCAGATGCTGGCCCGGGTCGCGGCGCAGCCGCTCGTCTCCGTAAGCCTGACGTCCGCCGAAGGATTACCATTCTCCGACGCTTACTTCGATGCCGTCCTCTGCTCGGACGCCTTCCACCATTTTCGTGACCCGGAGGCGGTGGTACGCGAGATCAGACGCACGGTCCGGCCCGGCGGAGGAGTGGTGATGCTGGAGCTGGACGGGAGCGGCATGGGCCGCCTCCTGGCCATGATCGAACGCGTGCTGGGTGAGCCCGCGGGCTTCCGAGGCCCTCTCGAGCTGCAGCAGTATCTTGCCGCCCG
>CAZCCL010000048.1:0-19116 GCA_964497095.1 uncultured Gaiellales bacterium
TACCCGAGCAGGTGGAGGACGAGGTTCTCGGGGTCATCGAGTTGGTTCGCCGCATGTACAGGACCTTCGGCTTCGACCGGGTGCACGTGGAGCTCTCCACCCGCCCCGAGAAGTCCATCGGCAGCGACGACATGTGGGCGACGGCTGAAAAGGCCCTGGGGGCCGCCCTCGAGCGCGCCGAGCTCCCTTACACCCTCAATCCGGGTGACGGCGCCTTCTACGGGCCCAAGATCGACTTCCATATCGAGGACGTCATGGGCCGGACCTGGCAGTGCGCCACGTGCCAACTGGACTTCGCCATGCCCGAGCGCCTCGACCTCGACTACGTGGGCGAGGACAACCAGCGTCATCGTCCGGTCATGATCCATCGCACCGTGCTGGGGAGCATCGAACGGTTCCTCGCCATCCTTATCGAGCACTACGGGGGAGCGTTGCCCGCCTGGCTGGCTCCGGTCCAGGTCGTCGTAGTGCCCGTCGCCGATCGTCATGCCGAGTACGCCTCCGCCGTGGAAGCCGAGCTCAAGTGCGCCGGCCTGCGGGCGGAGGTGGACACGCGTCCGGAGTCGGTGTCGAAGAAGATCCGCGACGGCGAAGTGGCGAAGGTCCCGTTCATGCTCGTGGTGGGCGACCGGGAGGTGGATCAGGGTACCGTGACCCTCCGTACCAGGGGTAGCAAGGACACTCGGCCACTGGGACTGGCGGAGGCAACGGTCGCCATAGCCGGGCAATCGAGTCCGCCGGCGGTGACGCCCTGTCCCTGAACCACGCCCGTTGGCTCCAACATGGCGAGTCGGGCGGCGCACTGCGCCCCTGCGCCCTTCTTGAGCCCGGCGACGTCTTCGGCTATACTGCCAGGTTGCATAAAGAGGAAGCCACCCTTCCCACCTCGTGCTTGAAGTGGCGCGTAGGTCAAACCATAGACATCGCCACCCGGCGTCGGGCTGGGCGGCTGCATTGGGGAGCGGTGGAACCACCGCTTTTTTGCATGTTGGAAGTAGTCCCTAACCGGTGGTGCCGGGGGAGGTGCAGGGCAACATAGCCGATATCGTTCGCATCAACGAGAAGATCCGTGCAGACGCGGTCCGCTTGATAGGACCGGACGGCGAGCAGGTAGGGATCGTGAGCGTGCCCGAGGCTTTGAATTACGCCGACCGGCTCAATCTCGATCTGGTAGAGGTGGCTCCCATGGCCAATCCGCCGGTCTGCAAGGTGATGGATTACGGCAAGTATAGGTACGAGCAGGAACAGAAGGCCAAGGAGGCGCGCAAGCGGCAGACGACGATCAGCATCAAGGAGATCAAGCTGCGGCCCAAAATCGACGACCACGACTTCGACACCAAGAAGGGTCACGTCGAGCGCTTTCTCAGAAAGGGAGACAAAGTCAAGCTCACCATCATGTTCCGAGGCAGGGAACTGGTCCACCCGCACCTGGGCGAAAGACTACTGCGCCGCATGGCCGAGGATCTCGCGGACATCGGCGAAGTGGAGTCAGAGCCCAACCTGGACGGTAGGAACATGGTCATGATGTTGGCGCCCAAGCGGAGCTAGGCCGCGGGCCACTTCGGAGGGGCTCTCTCGGGGCTGGATGCCCGTGCTTCTGTGGTGCTCCGGGTTCGTCCGTGTATGCACGAAGGGAAAACAGATGTCCAGAAACTCCAAGAGCAAGACGCACAAAGGCACCAGGAAGCGGATCGCTGTGAGCGCCAAAGGCAAGCTCATGCGAAGGCGCGCTTTTGGGAGCCACCTGCTGACCAAGAAGTCGGCCAACAAGAAGCGCAAGCTGCGCAAGGCCGTGGAGGTAGACGCCCACGATACCGACCGGCTCCGTGGTCTTCTGGGCCGCTAGGAGGAGAGAGCTATGCCCAGGGTCAAGAGGAGCATCAGCGCGCACAAGAAGCGCCGGAAGGTATTGGACGAGGCCAAAGGCTACTGGGGACTCAAGAAGTCCTCGTACCGGCGGGCCAAGGAACAGCTCATCAAATCCGGCACCTACGCCTACCGCGACCGGCGGGCGCGCAAACGCGAGTTCCGACGGCTGTGGATCACCCGCATCAACGCCGGAGCCAGAGAGAACGGTCTGAGCTACAACCAGTTGATCCATGGGCTCAAAGAGGCCCAGATCGAGGTCGATCGCAAGATGCTGGCCGATCTCGCGGTCCGCGAGCCCGAGGTCTTCGCCCAGATTGCGGCCCGGGCCAAAGAGGCTCTCGGAGCCGGGTAGAGTCGTTCGCGCCGCCTCGAAGAGCGGAGAGCGCATCGTGATCCGCGACATCAGCGGGCGGCAGAATCACAGCGTCAAGCTCGCGCGCAAACTGCAGAGCAAGAAGCACCGGCGGGAGCGAGGTCTGCTCGTGGGGGAGGGCCTCGACCTGTTGCTTGCCGCCACAGAGGCGGGCGTCGACGTGCGAGACGTCTTGGTCCGCCGGGATCTTCTTCCCGACCTTCCCGTCGAGCTTCGGGAGCGAGCCGCCCAGACCGACCCCTCGGACGCCGCAGGACCGCATGTCGGGGTGTGTGACGAGGAGACCCTGGCCTACGCCAGTACGCTCGGGGGCTCGGCGGACGTCGTATTCACCTCGCCGGAGCCGGCCTGGAACTTGAGCGATCTCGGTCTGTTCGAGGGCTTGGCACTGTTTCTCGATGGGGTGGGCGATCCCGGGAACGTGGGCACACTCGTACGAAGCTGCGCGGCTTTTGGAGCGACCGGGATCATGTGCTCCCCGGGAACAGCCGACCCCTACTCGCCAAAAGCACTCCGGGCCGGTATGGGAGCTCAGTTCACCGTCAGAGTGGTGACCGAAGTGACCCCCGCCGATCTCAGGGCCAAGCTAGGCTGGCTGCCGAATACGCAGCCCGGGGGGCCGGTGGTGCTGGTGGCCGATGCCCGGCAAGGAGACGAGGTGGGCGACGTATGCCTGGACACCGGCGCCGTCTTGGTCCTGGGGGCGGAACGGCAGGGCCCGAGCGAGGGTTGGGCGGGAGAACGACGTGTCACCATAGCGCAGGAGGGCTTCGACTCCCTCAACGTGGCCATGGCCGGCACCGTCATCCTATATGAGCTCACCAGACACGGGGCCGCCAAACACGGGCCCGGGCGCACGAGGTCTTGATCGCAGTCGTGGTGGCAAACCGCGTCTCCTTCCGCTAGAGTTGAACGCTCGGAAGGAGGAACCATCGCCGCTGACGACGCCATTCTCGAGCAGATCTCACGGGAGGACCTGAGGAGTATCTATACTCAGGGCATGGATGCCATAGCCTCGGCCGCCGACTTGGCCGCGCTGGAGTGCGCCCGCGTACGCTTCCTGGGCCGCAAGGCCGACCTTGTGCTGCTTCTGCGCACCATCCCCGAACTTCCGCCGGAAGAACGGCCCGAAGTGGGGAGGGTGGGAAACCTCATCCGCAAGGGATTGGAAACCGCGGTAGAGGCCCGCCGGCAGGAACTGGAGGCCGAGCAGTTGGTGCTCGGGCTCGAAAAGGAGCGCGTGGATATCAGCCTGCCCGGGTGGCGTTCGCCTCTGGGGCACCTGCATCTGGTCACCCAGACCCAGCGCGAGATCGAGGACATCTTCGTCGGGATGGGCTACAACGTGGTGGAAGGCCCGGAGATAGAGACCGAATACTACAACTTCGAGGCCCTCAACACGCCCGCCGATCATCCGGCCCGGTCGCTTCACGACACCTTCTTCGTGAGCGAGCAGGTCGTCCTGCGCACGCAGACCTCGCCGATGCAGGTGCGCACCATGGAGAAGCAACTGCCCCCTGTCTACGTCATCGTCCCCGGCAAGACATATCGGCGCGATTCTGACGCCACCCACACGCCCATGTTCCATCAGGTCGAGGGTCTGGTGGTGGACGAGCACATCACCCTTGCCGATCTGAAAGGCACCCTGGAGACCTTCACCAAGGCCATGTTTGGGGCGGATCGCAAGGTCCGGCTGAGACCGCACTTCTTCCCCTTCACGGAGCCCTCGGTGGAGGTCGACGTGTCCTGCATGATGTGCGACGGGGCCGGCTGCCGGCTGTGTAAGAAGAGCGGATGGCTGGAGATCCTGGGGGCCGGGATGGTGGACCCGAACGTGTTCGCGTTCGTAGACTACGATCCCGAAGTCTACTCCGGCTTCGCCTTCGGGATGGGAATCGAGCGTATCGCCATGCTCAAGCACGGGGTCAACGACCTTCGCCTGTTCTTCGAGAACGACCTGCGCTTCCTGCGCCAGTTCTGACCGGGGACCATATGAAAGCTCCACTTTCCTGGCTACGAAAGTATGTGCCCATCGAGATCGACGTGGAGGAGTTGGCCTCCCGCCTGGCCCTCACCGGTACCGAGGTGGAGCGAGTGGCCCGGGTGGGCGTTCCCGGCGACGAGGAGAACCTGGAGCGCTTCGTGGTGGGGAAGGTGCTCGAGTGCCGCCGGCATCCTGATGCCGACAAGCTCTGGGTATGTGTCGTCGACGTGGGAGAGGACGAGCCGCGGACGATCGTCTGCGGTGCGCCTAACGTCGCCGCCGGCCAGACCGCGGCCGTGGTACTGCCGGGCGGGGTGATGCCCGACGGAACGGTCATCCGCGAAGCAAAGCTGCGGGGAGTGCAATCGGCCGGCATGATCCTCTCTGAAGCCGAACTGGGTCTGGCCGCGAAGAGTCCTGGCATCGTGGTCCTCCCTGAATCCTGGGAGGCCGGCGAACTGCTTGCCGACCACTTCGCTCTGACCGACTGGGTGCTGGAGGTGGAAGTCACTCCCAACCGCCCCGACTGCCTATCCATTCGGGGGTTGGCTCGAGAGATTGCAGCCATCACCGAGGCGCCCTTCGATGAGGACATCACCTTCCCGCACCCCTGGGGCAGCCGACCCGTAGATGAGGACATCGCCATCGAGGTGCTCGACCCGGACCTGTGCCCCCGGTACGCCGGCCGGGTCATCCGCGGAGTGAAGATCGAGGAGTCACCCTTGTGGTTGAAGGCCCGCATCGTCCACGCAGGTATGCGTCCGGTCAGCAATGTCGTCGACATCACCAACTACGTGCTCTGGACGCTCGGCCAGCCCCTGCACGCTTTCGACCTCCGCACCATCCGCGGAGGACGGATCATCGTGCGCCGCGCCCATCCCGGCGAGGAGCTCACCACCCTCGACAACGAGCATCGGGTCCTCACCGACAACATGTTGGTCATCGCCGACGCGGAGCGGGCCTCCGTAGTGGCCGGCATCATGGGCGGACTGGACAGCGAAGTGACGGAAAGCACTACCGACATACTGTTGGAAGGCGCCACCTTCTCGGGCCCATCCATCATGCGGACCTCGGGTGCGCTGGGCCTGCGCAGTGAGGCTTCCACCCGCTACGAGAAGGGCCTCGATCCACACATGGTGCCGCCGGCCCTGGACATGGCCTGCAGCCTCCTGGTGGAGATCTGCGGGGGAGAGGTCTCGGTGGGCACTGTCGACGTGCGGGTCCCCCTTCCCGCGGAGCGGACCATCAAGCTGCGGCCGGGGCGCTTGGAGCACATCCTGGGCACCACCGTCTCGACGCCGGAAGTCACGGCTATACTCGCCCGACTGAGCTGCAATGTGGGTGAATGTGGGGAGGACATCCTGGTGACGGTACCGACCTTCCGGCGCGACTTGGAGCGGGAGATAGACCTCATCGAAGAGGTCGCCCGTATCCACGGGTTGGACCGGATCCCATCGACCCTGCCCGCGCGGCGCAAGGGTCGGGGCGGCCTGGACCCGCAGCAGACCGCTCGCCGCCGCGCCGAAGACCTGCTGGCCGGCGCCGGCCTCACCCAGGTCATAAGCTACAGTTTTGCCGACGACAGATGGCCGGAGCGGCTGCGCCTAGACCCGGCCGACCCGCGTCGGCAGATGGTTGAGGTCGCCAACCCGCTGAGTAACGAGCAGGCGTTCATGCGCACTCTGTTGCTGCCCGGCCTGCTGGAGACGGCGCGACGAAACGTTTTCGTCCGCGAGGACCGGGTCCGCATCTTCGAGACCGGACGGGTTTACGAGCCGGGAGCGCAGGTCCTGCCCCGAGAGAGGACGCAGATGGGCATGCTGGTCACCGGGGAATGGGACGATCCTTCCTGGCTGCGCTCGGGTGAGACCGTGGACTACTACCTGGTCAAAGGACTCGTCGACAGGCTGGCGGACGGCCTCCATTGCCGGCTTACATACTCCGTCACCGACGAGCGGTTCCTTCATCCAGGCAAGAGCGCCGTCGCAAAGGACAAGGATGGGCGGGTGCTGGGTTGGCTCGGGGAAGTGCACCCCCTCGTGCTCCAGGCCTACGATCTGCATGGACCTGCCGTGGCTGCCGAGATCTGCTTGGAGGATCTCCTAGCGGCCTCGGGAGAAATCGCCACCTTCCGCGACCTGATCGCGTACCCGGTCGTGGAGCAGGATATCGCCCTGGTCGTCGCCGCCGGCATCCCGGCTGCCGAGGTCATCCGTCAACTGCGGGAGGCCGCCGGTGAGCTGCTGGAGGATGCGGCGGTGTTCGACGTCTACGAGGGGACCCAGGTCCCGGCCGGCAAGAAGAGCCTGGCTCTACGCCTGAGCTTCCGGGCGGCCGACCGCACCTTGAGCGACGCCGAGGTGGGAGAGATCCGCGACCGCATGCTTGCTCAGGTGGCCGAGACCCTGGGCGCTCGGCTGCGCGCCTAAGTACATCGGGCCGGCGGCACCGCCCAGAGCTCGTTTCAGAATGACCTTTCGCCAGCAGGGTGAGATTGGCACACCATCGGCAAGGGCGCAAGAAGAGGCCGTGGCGGAGCTACGGACGCGACTGGACGACGAAGCGTCCGGCCGCCAAGCGCGGCCTCGGTGGCCGATATGTCCCTCTGAAACGAGTCGTTAGCTCACCCGTTGCCCCAGACGGTTCGAGGTCGCTCCGAAGCCCCGGGGCACGCATCCCCTCAATCAGAGCGAACCCAGAACCGGCTCGTCTCCCCTTCTTGCATTTCTTTGCATGGCACTGTATATTCATGCACTTATAATCGTGAGCCGGGATACAAGAGGGTAGGGAAGTGACAACAGCCAGCGTCGTCGGAGCCACGGGTTACACCGGAGCCGTCCTCACAGACATCCTCGCCTCGCACCCCGACGTGCGTCTCTCCGTGCTTACCTCGAAATCCTACGTGGGGCGGAGAGTCGGCGACGTCTTTCCGCATCTGCGTATGGACGAGGTCTACACGGAGTATGCGCCCGAGGTGCTGGAGGCCTCCGACGTGGTCTTCGTCTGCTATCCCCATGCCGAGGCACACGAGGTGGTGGGCGAGCTAGTGGACTCCGGTCGCCGGGTAGTCGACCTCAGTGCCGATTTCCGGCTGACCGATCCACAGGCGTACGAAGACTGGTACGGCTTCGTCCACCCCCGGCCGGATCTGGTGGCCGAAGCGGTCTTCGGCCTCCCCGAGGTCTACCGCGACCGGCTGCCGACGGCGAGGTTGGTCGCCAACTCCGGCTGCTATCCGACGGGCATGTTGCTGGGCCTCCTTCCGGCGGCCGCGGAGATCGACGACGGCGCCGTCGTGGTCGACGCGAAATCGGGCGTGTCGGGGGCAGGGCGCTCCCCATCCGATAAGACACACTTCTGTGCCGTCGACGAGAACTTCCGAGCCTACAGCGAGATCGGCCATCGGCATACGCCGGAGATGGTCCAGGAGTTGAGCGCAGCCGCCGGGCATCCGGTGGCCGTGTCTTTCACGCCTCACCTGCTGCCGGTCGATCGGGGGATCCTTAGCACCATCTACTTTTGCCCACGAGGGGGATCGGTGGGAACCGAGGCCTGGTTGGAACGGTACCGGGAGTTCTACGCCGGCGAAGCTTTCGTCGAAGTGTGCGAGCACGCGCCCGGTCTGAGCGAGGTGGCCAACACCAACTACTGCCGGATCACCGTGCGGGAAGACACGGCGGCAGGTCTGGTCAAGGTCATCACAGTCATCGACAATCTCGTGAAAGGCGCCTCGGGCCAGGCGGTGCAGAACATGAACTGCATGTTCGGCCTCGCCGAAGACGCGGGCTTGAGGAGGAGAGTATGAGCAGCATCGGCGGCGGGAGCCACCCGGTGGTCGTCGCCCCTCAAGATTCGCGGTTCCTCTCGACCCCGGATGGAGTGGCTTTGATCGAGCCTGTCGGCGGGTCGCCCGGAGTGACGTTCCCAGCCGGGTTCTCGGCCGGGGGGATCGTGGCCGGCCTCAAGGATAGTGGGCGCCCGGACATGGGAGTGCTGGCCATCGCCCCGGAGTGGCGGGCACAGGCTACGTCGGCCGCCGTCTTCACGACGAACGCTTTTGCCGCCGCGCCTGTCATCGTGAGCAAAACCGAGTGCGATCTGGCCCACCTCAGCGCGGTGGTCATGAACAGCGGGAACGCCAACGCCTGCACGGGCGCCGACGGGATAACGGTCGCCCAGGCCATGCAGACGGCCTGCGCCGAGGCCCTGGGTGTGCCCTCCCCGAAGGTAGCGGTGTGCTCCACCGGCATCATCGGGGTGCGCCTCGACGCCGGCTTCATGGCCGCAGGAGCTAGGAAGGCCGCGGCCGCCATCAGGGCGGACGGCGGTCCCGGATTCAATCTCAGCATCCTGACCACCGACCGCTTCCCAAAAGCCTGCGCCTACGAGGTCGAGACGAGCGCCGGCTCGGTCCGTTTGGGCGCCTGCGCGAAAGGAGCTGGGATGATCGCGCCGGCGATGGCCACCATGCTTTGTTCCGTGACCACCGACGCGATTCTATCGCCAGCCGAGATGCAGGGCCTTCTCGTCGCTGCCGTCGATCGATCGTTCAACCGCATCACCGTGGACGGCGAGATGAGCACCAACGATTCGGTGTTGTTCCTGTCCAGCGGTGCAGCGGGCGTGCGGCCTGAGGGGGACGATCTTTCCCGCCTTGGCGGCGCGCTCGAGGCCATGCTCCTGCGGCTGGCCCTGATGATGGTCGCCGACGGTGAAGGAGCCACGAAGATCATGAGCGTCCAGGTCGCTGGAGCCGAGACGGTCTCCGACGCCGCGGCCGTGGCCCGGGCCATCGGGGATTCCCCGCTGGTCAAGACGGCCATGCACGGCTCCGACCCCAACTGGGGCCGGATCATCAGTTCCGCAGGGGCGGCGATGGCCGGACGCGCCCTACCGCGCACGTCCTTGCGACTGTGCGGAGTCAGCGTCGTGAAGGACGGAGCCGCCTGTCCGGTCTCGGACGCCGACTGGGCCGCCATGAGCGAAGCCATGAAGCAACCGGAGATAGACATCAGCCTGGACCTCGGGCTCGGCTCGCATTCGGCGGAGCTGTTCTTCGCCGACATGGGGCACGAGTACATCACCATAAATGCCGAGTACCACTCCTAGGAAGGTCGAAGAAGCCATGCGCGAGGTATACCGCAAGCGAGTGCAGACGCTCCTCGAATCGCTCCCGTGGATCCGTATGTTCAAAGGGACCACCATGGTCATCAAGTACGGGGGAGCCGCCATGAGCTCCGCCGACTTGAAGGACGAGTTCGCTACCGACATAGCCCTGCTCCGTTATGTAGGCATCAAGCCCATCATCGTGCATGGAGGCGGGAACGAGATCAGCGAATACATGAAGAGACTCGACCTACCGGTCAGATTCATCGAGGGTCTGCGGGTCACCGACGCAGCCACCATGGAAGTGGCGAAGATGGTGCTGGTGGGCAAGGTCAACAAAGAGATCGTCGGCCTCATCAACAGCAAGGGGGCGCCCGCGGTCGGCCTATGCGGCGACGACGGCTTTCTCTTGCGCGCTCAGCCCCTTCTGAAGCGTGGTCCGGACGGAGCCCCTCTCGATCTGGGGCTGGTGGGCGAGGTGACCGAGGTCAACACTCAGCTTCTCAGTCTGTTGGATGCCGACTATGTCCCGGTGGTGGCTTCGGTGGGGGCCGGGAGCGGGGGGGAGAGCTACAATATCAACGCCGACACCGTCGCCGGAGCCCTCGCCGCCGCTCTTACGGCTGAGAAGGTCATCTTTCTCACCGACGTGACCGGTCTGCACGCCGACATCGAGGACGAGACCAGCCGGATCTCGGAGTGCACGAGCGACGACCTCGTCGAACTGATGGAGAGCGGCAAGGTCTCCAAGGGCATGATCCCCAAGCTCCAAGCTGTATTGACCAGCCTTCAGGGAGGCGTGTCCGCCGCTCACATAATCGATGGACGGGTCGCTCACTCCGTCCTTCTCGAGGTCATGACCGACGACGCCGGCTTGGGCACCAAGATCGTCCCCGGCAGCCGCATGTCCGAGGCGTAGGGGGTAGACAGTGAGACTCAGACACTTCCTCAAGGTCACCGACCTGGACAAAGCGGATTTCGACGCCGTATTGGAGCAGGCCGCCTCCTTGAAGCGAACGCCGCGGGGAGAGGTCCTGCGGGGCAAGACCGTGGCACTGATCTTCGGCAAGCCCTCCACCCGGACTCGGGTCTCCTTCAGCGTGGGCATCCACCAGCTCGGGGGTATGCCCCTCTATCTCTCCGAACAGGAGCTGCAGGTGCGCACGTCGGAGAGTCTGGAAGACACGGCTCGGGTGCTGTCCCGCTACGTCGATGCCATCGTGATCCGCACCTTTGCCCAGAAGGACGTGGAGGACCTGGCCGCCGCCGCGTCCGTGCCGGTCATCAATGCTCTCACCGACTCGGATCACCCCTGCCAGGCTCTGGCCGATATCCAGACCTTCAGGGAACGCTTCCCCGACCCAGTGGGCCGCAAGATCGTCTACCTGGGCGATGGGAACAACGTGGCCGCCTCTCTAGCCGAAGCCGCGGCCCTTGCCGGGATCGATGTATGTTTGAGCTCCCCGGAAGGGTGCGATCTACCTGAGGAGAAGATGGAGTCCATCTACGCCCTCGCGAGCAGGCACCGCACGAAGGTATGGGTGGAGCGCGACCCCAAGGCGGCCGTGACCGGCGCGTCGGCCCTCTACACCGATGTGTGGATCAGCATGGGCCAAGTCCAGGACGCGACTAAAGTCGAAGCGCTGAAGCAGTATCAACTCAACGCCGCCCTGCTCGCCATGGCCCGGCCCGAGGCCATAGTCCTTCACTGCCTGCCCGCCCATCGAGGCGAGGAGATCACCGACGAGGTCATGGATGGCCCCCAGTCGGCGGTCTTCGACCAAGCCGAGAACCGGCTCCATGCCCAGAAGGCGCTGATGGCCTTTCTATTCAGTGGAGATGCGTCGTGAACAAGCGGCAACGACAACAGACGATCCGTCGGGTGCTCAAGAGCCGGACTATCACGAGCCAGCGGGAGCTGGTCGAGGAGCTGGCAGCCGCGGGTTGCATTGTGACCCAAGCCACCATCAGCCGAGACCTGCGCGAAATCGGTCTCCAGAAAGGGAGAGACCCGGCCGGGCGACTGAGATACGTCTTCGTCCCGAGCTTCGAGGAGCGCCCAGACCCGCCGCTCGCCTGCGGCCGCATGCTCAGGGAGTTCGGACGGGGTGTGGAGATGGCTCAGAACCTGGTGGTCGTGCGCTGCGACCCCGGGACCGCCCCCGGGATGGGCCGGGTCATCGACGAATTGGATCACGAACTTATTCTCGGTTGCGTGGCCGGGGACGACACGGTGATCGTGGTCAGCAAGGACAACGAAGCGGCTAAGACCGTATACAGATATCTCACACAGCTTGGAGGGTGAACCACATGGGCAATGAGAAATGCGTGCTGGCCTACTCCGGGGGTCTCGACACCTCCGCCCTGGTCCCATACATGAAGGAAAAGTACGGGTACGACATCATTTGCGCCCTCGTGGACGTGGGCCGCATGCAGGATGTCGAGGGCGCTCGGTCGCGCGCGCTCCAGGCCGGCGCCGTGGAGTCGGTGGTCGTCGATGCGAAGGAGGAGTTCCTCAGGGACTTCGCCTTCCCGGCGCTCAAAGCGAACGCGCTGTACGAGGGCAAATACCCCTTGCATTCTGCGCTTTCGCGCCCGCTCATCTCCAAGAAGATCGTGGAGCTGGCCCATCAGCACGGAGCCAAAGTGGTGGCTCACGGGTGCACGGCCAAAGGCAACGATCAGGTGCGCATAGACGTCTCCGTCCGTTGTCTGGACCCCTCGATCACGGTCCTGGGACCGGCCCGAGACTGGAACATGACCCGTCCGGAGCTCCTCGACTATATCGCCGCGCGCGGCATCGAGCTGCCGCTCAGCAAGAAGAACCCGTACTCCATAGACGAGAACCTCTGGGGACGGGCTATCGAATGTGGGGAGCTGGAAGATCCCTGGCTGGCCGCACCCTCCGACGCGTACGTCTTCACGGTCGACCCCGGTGACGCCCCGGAAGAGCCTGTCGAGGTGGTCATCGGGTTCGAGGCCGGGATCCCCGTCTCTCTCGACGGTCAGGCCATGGACCCGGTCCGGCTTGTCGAGACCGTCGACAAGCTCGGGGGCGCTCATGGTTTCGGCCGGGTGGACATGGTGGAGAACCGCTTGGTGGGCATCAAGAGCAGAGAGGTCTATGAGGTGCCCGGGTCCCTGTCCTTGATCATGGCCCACCGGGAGATCGAAGACCTGACCCTCACCAGGGAGTTGGCGCATTTCAAGACCGCGATCGACCAACGCCTCACCGAGCTCATCTACGACGGGCTTTGGTTCAGCCCTCTTGCCGAAGCTCTACGGGCGTTCATCGATGAGAGCCAGAAGTACGTCACCGGCGAGGCGCGTCTCCGCTACTACAAGGGCTCCTGCAGCCTGGTGGGCAGGCGATCCCCCAACTCGCTCTACGTAAGCAGGCTGGCCACCTACGGGGCGGGCGATACGTTCAGCCACGAATCGGCCAAGGGGTTCATCCGACTGTGGGGCCTGCCCGTCGAGGTGTGGGCCCGCAGCCGCCAGGGTCGCTTATGAGCCCTTCGATCGACAACACCGGCAGTGACAAGCTGTGGGGCGGCCGTTATGCGGCCGCGCAAGCGCCCCTCTTCGAACGCCTGAACGCTTCAATCCCCTTCGACCACGTGCTGGCTCCCTTCGACATAGCCGGTTCCCGCGCCCACGTGCGCATGCTGGCGGCCATCGGAGTCGTGACCGAGGAAGAACGGGACCGCATCCTGGATGGCCTGCAGCAGGTGGCTCACGAGGTGGAGGAGGGGACTTTCTCCTGGTCTCTGGAGGATGAAGACATCCACATGGCCGTGGAGCGGCGGCTGATCGAGATCGTCGGCCCGGTAGGTGGCAAGATCCATACCGGCCGAAGTCGCAACGACCAGGTGGCGCTCGACCTGCAGCTCTATCTGCGCGACGCCGTGGGCGGTCACCGACGGCGCGTCGCCGCTCTCATGGCCGCGCTCTTGGGCCGGGCCGAGGAGCATCAGGCGACGATCGTCCCGGGCTACACCCACTTGCAGAGAGCCCAGCCGGTCTCACTCGCCCATCACCTGCTCGCGTACTTCTTCATGCTCGAGCGCGATCGACACCGGTTCGACCAGTGGGAGGACTCCTCCTGGATGCCGTTGGGGGCCGGGGCTCTGGCCGGGGTCAACTACCCTCTGGACAGGGAGCAGGTGGCGACGGAACTGGGATTCTCCCGGGTCGCGCCGAACGCCATGGACGCGGTGGCCGCCAGGGACACCGCCTTCATCTATCTGGCCATCACTGCCGGGTGCGCGCTCACCTTGTCCCGGCTCGCCGAGGAGATCGTCCTCTGGACCAGCCAGGAGTTCGCTCTGGCTGCGCTCCCCGAGGCGTGGACGTCCGGTTCGAGCATCATGCCCCAGAAGCGCAACCCCGACGCGGCCGAGCTGGTCCGTGCCAAGGCCGCCGGCTCTCTGGCCCGTCTGCAGGGTCTGGGAGCTCTTCTCAAGGGCCTCCCCCTCGCCTACAACAAGGACCTGCAGGAAGACAAGAGGTATGTCTTCGCCGGCCGGGAGGAACTCGATCTGTGCCTGGAGGCGACGACGGCCATGGTCCGAGCGCTGGAGTTCGATCGAGAGCGGGGCAGACAGGCCGCCGAAGGAGGCTACGCCCAGGCGACGGACGTCGTGGACTATCTGGTGGGCAAGGGCCTTCCTTTCCGCGAGGCGCACCGCCTCACCGGCCGCTTGGTGGCCCTTCTCGCCGCCGAAGGCAGACCGTTGGCGGCCGCCGCCAGAGCCGAGTTGACGGAGATCAGCCCCCTGTTCGCCGACGACTACTACGCCGTGGTGGACCTGGACCGCGTGGTGGCGGCCAAAGTGTCACCGGGAGGGACCGCTCCCATGCGGGTGGCCGAGCAGCTGCAGCTGGCCCGAGAAACGATGGCCCGGCTCTAGAAGCCCGGGGGGCAAGGGTTTGGGGGCTTCGGTCCTCAGCTGAAGCCGGACGTATCCGCCAGACGACGAGGCGCTGCCGCTGCGCCGGGCTGGGAGATACCGCTATGATCGCCGGACTTCCGCGGGCATCGCAGGCGCGGGAACGGCGTTTCCTCCTCCTGATAAGATTGCTGCATGAATGCATACACCACTTTCTCCGTAGTCGAGGATCGGCTGCCCCCAGGAGATATCCTCGCGGGTGACTTCTTCGCCCGCTCTTCGGATCTGGTGGCTCCCGACCTCATCGGGAAAGTGCTATGGCGCCCCGGTGTCGGCGGCGGCCGGTTGACCGAGGTGGAGGCCTATCTTCCCCACCACGACCCCGCCTGCCACGCTGCATGCGGTCTGACCAGGCGGAACGCGGCGATGTTCGGACCGCCCGGCAGCATCTATGTCTACCTGAGCTACGGTATGCACGTCCTGCTCAACCTCGTGTGCGATCGGGAAGGGGTGGGCTCGGCGGTCCTCATCCGCGCGTTCGAGCCGGTCGGGGATACGCGACGCCTCGAGCGGAACCGCGCGCGGAACGGAAAAGGTACGAGCCCACATCAGATCGACCAAACAGCGGCAAGGCCGGAGGCCCGATTGGAGGGACCCCGGCTTTCCTGCGGACCGGGAAGGGTCGGGCAGGCGCTGGGTCTGCATCTGGGACTGAACGGCCTTCTTCTGGGAGAAGCGTCGAGGCTCTACGTCATCGATGACGGACTGCTCCCCGAGGTCGGCCGCACCGAGAGGATAGGCATCTCCAAGGGAGATCGCCTGCTCCTCAGGTTCACCATGAGCGGAAGCGCCTACGTCAGTCGTTCTACATCAACAGGAGGACGAGAAGTATGAGACTGAGGGAGATGTATGAGCTCGCGTTCCGGGCGGGCATGGCCGCCGATCCCCGGGGGGAAGAGGGCGTGGCTCGGATCCTCCAGCGAGCGCGCAAGGACTACGAGACCTTGGCGGAGAAGAAGCGCTGGGAGTTCGACCTCGAAACCTTGACCAATCCCTATGCCGATACCCGGATCCTGGTCGGCGACCCCGAGACCGAGGTGAAGGGCATCATGGTCGGAATCGACCTCGAGGTCGGCGAAGTCCTTTTGGCCGATGCGCTCCGGGCCAAGGGAAGGGCCATCGACCTGCTTCTCGCCCACCACCCGGAAGGTCGCGCCCTCGCCCGCCTCGAAGAGGTCATGGGTGTGCAGGCGGACGTGTGGCGCAAGTTCGGCGTCTCCATTGCGTATGGCGATTCCGTCATGAGCGACCGCATGAGCGAGATAATGCGGGCGGTGCATCCCCGTAACAACGAACAGAACATCGCCGCCGCCCGTCTGCTGGACCTACCCTATATGTGTTGCCACACCCCCGCCGACAACAACGTGAACGCCTTCATCCAGGCCCGCTGCGACGAACTGGGGACAGACGGCACCGTAGACGAGCTGCTCGACATGCTGAAGGACATACCGGAATACCACCAAGCGGTCCTGGAGGGCACCGGCCCTGTGATCTTCGAGGGCAACGGGAAACGCCGGACCGGCAAGATCATGGTGGACATGACCGGCGGCACCTCCGGACCTGTCGAGTCAATTAGCAAGCTGGCGGCCGCGGGCGTCGGCACCATCGTAGGCATGCACATGGGTGAGGACCACCGCAAGAAGGCCAAGGAAGAGCGGGTCACCGTGGTCATAGCCGGACACGTCTCCTCCGACTCCCTGGGCATGAACCTGATCATCGACCAGTATGAGCGGCAAGGGGTGGACGTGATAGCCTGCTCCGGGTTCACTCGGGTGAGCCGGAACTAGCGCGAGGGATCGCGCAGACCCCCTTCTCCGCCCGCCACCTGCGGTGATTCCTGGACGTTGCTCCAGGCCGGTCAGGGCCATGGTATGCTGCCGCCCGGGAGGTGGCCATGGATAGGACGATCGTTTCGGACGAAATACCGGTCGAGGTCCGCGAGGAATACGAGGAGCTGCTCCTCGGCAGTGTCGACGCGTTGCCGGCGGAAGAGCTGCTACACCAGCTCGTAAGGGCGAGGGCCGAGGGCCGGCCCCTGCGGGTCAAGCTGGGAGTGGACCCGACCGCCCCCGACATCCACTTGGGCCACACGGTGGTGCTGAGAAAGCTGGCACAGTTCCAGGCCTTCGGCCATCGGGCCGTTCTTATCATAGGCGACTACACCGCCAAGGTGGGCGACCCTTCCGGGCGGTCGAAGCTGAGACCACGCCTCTCCGACCGGGAGATCAGTGACAATGCCGTGACCTACGTCGAGCAGGCCGCAAAAGTCCTCGATATGGACAAGGTCGAACTCACCCGCAACGGCGACTGGCTCGGCCCCCTACGCATGGATGAGGTACTCAAGCTCACCGCCACCGTGACGGTGGCCCGCATGCTGGAGCGTGATGACTTCTCCCGGCGTTATCTGACGAACGAGCCGATCTCGATGCTGGAGTTCATGTACCCCCTGCTCCAGGGTTACGACAGTGTGGCCGTGCGGGCCGATGTCGAGCTGGGGGGGACGGACCAGAAGTTCAACCTCCTTATGGGCCGCACCATCATGGAAGCCTACGGCCGGCCGCCCCAGAGCGTCCTCACCGTCCCGCTCCTCATGGGTACCGACGGCGAGCAGAAGATGTCGAAGACGTACGGCAACTACATCGGTGTAGACGACGACCCGGACGAGATGTTCGGCAAGGTGATGTCCATACCGGACGACCTCATGATCACCTACCTCAGTCTGCTGACCGGGGCGGGCCGGCGCGAGGTCGAGGGGTTCGAGCGCGGGCTTCGGGACGGAAGCTACCATCCCGCCCAGGCAAAGCGGGATCTCGCCGAGAGGATCGTCACTCTCTATCATTCTGCGGACCGCGCCACCCAGGCCCGGGCCCAGTTCGATCGCGTGTTCAGGGAGAAGGACCGACCCGAGGCCATCCCCGAGGTCACTCTGCCGGAGGAAGCCGTCCGCGAGGGAAGAGTGTGGCTGCCGCGTCTGCTCACCGCGCTCGAGCTCGCCTCCTCCAACGGAGAAGCCAGGCGTCTGGTCGAGCAGGGGGGTGTCAGACTGGGCGACACGGTGCTCGTCGACCCAGGCGCCGAGCTCGACCCCGCCTCTTTGTACGGAGCTGTCCTACAGGTGGGCAAGCGCAAGTTCGTGCGCATCAGCCGACCACAATAGGACCAAGGTCCTAGAGACTGTCTGACGGAATCCGCTAGCATCCAACCTGGCGATAGTAAACGGTACTCTGGGGGTGGGTTTGTGCGGACTCGGACCTTGGTCACACTCGTCGTGGGTGCGGTCATGCTGGTCGTGAGCTGGTCCGCGGGCGGCTGCGGTCCCGGTCCGACGGCGACCGCTCCCGGGGCTTCCCAGACACCATCCGCGGCCGCCCCGGCGTCTTCCACCACTTCGGCCGCGACGATGACGGTCAGCGAGAGCTCCTCGGCTTCGGCCCCTACGGAGCCTGGCGGCTCGCAGTCCGAGATCGCCCGCCTCTTTGCCGAACTGGCCCGCGAGCTGGCCCCCTTGCCAGTGTACGGCCTGGAGGAGCTGCCCGCGCAGGCATCGATCCCCGCTGAGTGGTGGCCCGCGATATCCACGGACTCCCCTTCGGCCTACGACGGCCCCCAGGAATCCAATCCCTGGGTGTCCGCTTCGCCGCCGGGCGCTCAGGAGGCGCAGGTCCTGCTGAAGCTGGGGGATGGATGGCTGGTGGTCATCGAGAACTTGCGCGGAGACCTGGGCGATGTTCAGGGTGATGCCGTCGGAAACGTGGCAGGACGGCCGGCGGCGCTCTACGAGCTTCCAGGAGGCGTTTTGGTGCAGTGGAGCGACGAGGGAGCGTGGTACGGCGTCTTCGGCCGCGGAGTAGACGCCGACACGGTGGTCAGAACGGCCCTTTCGCTTTCGGTCAGCTCTCCGGCCGATTGACATCAGAGAGGGATAGGACTAAAATACTCTGCCTCGAGATGATCCGACTACTCGTTGACAGCACGAACGACCCGGCGAGGGCACGCGGATAGCCTGAATCGCACATCCGCCGCTCTTGGAGCCGCTCGTGCATCCGGCAGAGTGGCTCTGATTGTTTTGGGAAGGTTTTACAGTCTGTGACCGGGGAAGAATCACTGAAAAGGACGTTTGTCGAGCGGGTTGACTCCTTCAGCGGGTGATGTTAATCTTCCCGGCCGCGCCTAAGAGCGCACTGGTCTTTGAAAACTGAACAGCGTTGTCGGATCGGACTGTTTTGCGACGGTCTGATCTGCCAGCAACGAATCTGCGAGGACGTCGTCTTCTAGTGGGACGGCGGTTCTCGCCCCCGTCCGTGACCGGGTCGACCGGTCGCGAGACACACTTTGAGAGCTAATCAGCTCTCCCCAAAGTCAGATCCGGACGCAAGTCCGTTTCGCAAAACTTCACGGAGAGTTTGATCCTGGCTCAGGACAAACGCTGGCGGCGTGCCTAACACATGCAAGTCGAGCGTGAAAAGGGCTTCGGCCCTGAGTAAAGCGGCGAACGGGTGAGTAACACGTGGGTAACCTGCCTCAAGGACTGGGATAACCCCGGGAAACCGGGGCTAATACCGGACGATGTCGTCTCGCGCAAGCGAGCCGACCAAAGGTAGCTTCGGCCTCTGCCTTGAGATGGGCCCGCGTCCTATCAGCTTGTTGGTGAGGTAACGGCTCACCAAGGCTACGACGGGTAGCTGGTCTGAGAGGATGATCAGCCACACTGGGACTGAGATACGGCCCAGACTCCTACGGGAGGCAGCAGTGGGGAATCTTGCGCAATGGGCGAAAGCCTGACGCAGCAACGCCGCGTGAGCGAAGAAGGCCTTCGGGTCGTAAAGCTCTGT
>CAZCCL010000049.1:0-18741 GCA_964497095.1 uncultured Gaiellales bacterium
GCTTATCAAAGTAGGTATTATGGCTATTATAGCGAGGAATATGGATCCTGGAAGATGAACTGGACGTCACGGCGGAAAGCCTTGAGCTTCCCCCCCTTCAGGGCTCTCACGTCCTTGTCCTCGAAGTGGACCGTTCCGGCGGTGGGCTCGAGAAGGCGGATGATGCAACGGCCCGTCGTCGACTTCCCGCAGCCCGACTCGCCCACCAGACCGAGGGTCTCACCCTGGGCGACCGAGAAACTGACGTCATCAACGGCCTTGACCGTATCTCCCAGCCGCGACAGGATCACTCCCTTGCTCACAGGGAAATGCTTGGTCAAGCCCGCGACTTCCAGCAGCGCACTCAATTTGCCCCGTCCCCTGACGGACTACCCGCATAGCAGGCTCGATTGTCGAACTGGGCGATGAAATCCGCATCGCCGGCAAAATGACAGGAGGAGTAGTGCCCGGTCTCTATCTCCACCAGCGGAGGCACGCTGCTGCGGCACTGGGACTGGGCATAAGCACAGCGGGGATTGAAAGCGCAGCCCGTCGGAAGATTGATGAGACTCGGCGGTTGCCCCTTGATCGGACACAGTGCACCCTTGTCGTCAACGTCATGCCGCGGAAGGCTCTCGAGCAGACCCCACGTGTAGGGATGGAGTGGCCTGTAGAAGACGTCATCCGCTGGGCCAAACTCGACAGCCTTGCCCGCGTACATGACCAAGATGTGATTCGCCATGTCCGCGACCACGCCCAGATCATGCGTGATCATGATTATCGCCGACTCCGTGCGCTTCTGGATCTCCAGCATGAGCTCCAGTATCTGAGCCTGGATGGTGACATCGAGAGCCGTCGTGGGCTCGTCGGCTATGAGGATGTCGGGCCCGCAGGCCAGGGCCATCGCGATCATGGCCCGCTGGCGCATGCCGCCTGAGAATTCATGGGGGTAGTGACGCGCCCTCTCTTCGGCCTGGGGGATCCCCACCTGCGCAAGGAGCTCGACCGCGGCTGCCCAGGCGTCGCCTTTGCTCATGTTCTTGTGTATCCGGAGCGGCTCGGCTATCTGCTTCCCGATGCGGTACACGGGGTTGAGCGAGGTCATGGGGTCCTGGAAGATCATGGCTATCCGGTTGCCGCGGAGCGCGCGCTGGTCCTTCTCGTCCATAGCCAGGATGCTCTCTCCCTTGAACCGGATATCGCCGCTCACAACCTTCCCGGGAGGCTCGGGGACCAAGCGCATGATGGAAAGCGCGGTGACCGACTTGCCCGAGCCCGATTCTCCCACGACGCCCAGAGTCTCTCCTGCTTGCAGGGCGAACGTGACCCCGTCGACAGCCTTGACGACGCCGTCGCGGGTGAAGAAGTGCATGTGTAGGTCGTCGACTTCGAGAACGGGGGTCACAGACTACTCCTTGAGCTTGACGTCCAGCGCGTCACGCAGCCCGTCGCCCAGCAGGACGAATGCCAGCACAGTGGTCAGGATGGCGAGGCCGGGATAGATCATAAGCCAAGGCGCGGTGAACATGTAGGCACGGGCATCCGACAGCATGAGACCCCAGGACGGCTGGGGAGGCTGCACGCCCATGCCCAAGAAACTCAGGGCGGCCTCGGCCAGAATGGCACCGCCGACGCTCATGGTCGCGTAAACGATGATGGGGGCGATGGAGTTCGGCATTATGTGCCTGGAAAGGATGCGAGTGGTCGACGCCCCCATAGCTCGGGCGGCGTCCACGTACTCGTTCTTCTTGATGCCTAGAATAGAGCTGCGGAAGACCCGGGCGATACTCGGCCACCCGAGTATGCCGATGGCGATGAAGACGTTCTGGAAGCCCTTACCAAGCACGGCGATGAGCGTGACGGCGAACAGTATGTACGGAAAGGCGAAGAAGACGTCGGCCGTGCGCATGATTAAGCTGTCCCAGATACCCCCGTAGTAGGCGGCGATAGCTCCCGTGACTAGACCGATCACGACCATGATGAAGACGGCCACCACGCCTACGAGGAGTGAGACGCGGGCGCCGTAGACGACCCGGGAAGCTATGTCCCGCCCCAGCTTGTCGGTGCCAAAAGGATGGTCGACCGAGGGGGGCTGTAGACTCTGCTCAGCGACAGTGGTCGAATCGATCGCGATGGGATCGCCCAACCAATACGGTGCCCACAGATCGGCAGTGATCGCGATGAGAATCACGATGATGATCCAGATCAGCCCAGCAACGGCCAGCTTGTTCTTGCGTAGGCGCCGCAACGCGTCAGCCCGCAGCGTGCGGCCTTTTCCGGTGAACTCCTCCAGATCGCCGATGGCTATGTCGGCGGGGCCGCCATCGGGAGCGGATACCGGAGTCTCACTCGGTTCGATGATGTCCTTGGCCACAGCTCAGGCCTCTTGGTGCCCGTAGCGGATTCGGGGGTCCAGGAACGCGTAGCTGATATCCACGAGGAGATTGATTATCATCACCAGCACCACGATGATGATCGTGCCCCCCATGACGATGGGCCAGTCCCGCGTACCTATGGCCAGGAACATCTCGTAGCCGATCCCCGGCCAGTTGAAGACGGTCTCCGTGAGGATGGTGCCCCCGATCATGGCTCCCAGATCGAGGCCGAGGAACGTGACTACCGGGATCATGGCGTTCTTCATGGCGTGGCTGCCGATGACGCGCCGGTACGAGAGCCCCTTGGCCGAAGCCGTGCGGATGTAGTCCTGGCCGGTGACCTCGAGCAGCTGGCTGCGCTGGATGCGGGCGCAGTAGGCCGTAGAGACCGAGGCGAGCGTAATGGCGGGGAGGATGATATGGATGGCGGTCGGGAATTCCCGCGACGACATGCCCGAGATCGGGAGATAGGGTAGCCCCCACTGTTTGAACTTGATGCCGAACAGGATCTGCAGCAGCATGCCGAGCCAGAAGACGGGGACTGAGACCAACACAGACGTACTGAGCGTCACCAGCACGTCCCAGAACGAGTAGCGCTTGATGGCGGATATGATCCCCGCAGCAATCCCGAAGATCATCTCGATGATGATGGCCGCCACGGCGAGTTTTATGGTATTCGGCAGCTTGTCCATCAGGATTCCGCTGACCGAACGCCCCTTCTGATAGGAGTCGCCCAGATCTCCATGGAGGAGACCACCCAGGTAGTTGAAGTATTGAACGATCAGCGGGTCGTCCAACCCGTATCTTTCGACTATCTGGTTGTAGAGGTCCTCGGAAATAGCCTTCTCGCCCGTGATCATCCTGACGGGATCGCCCGGCAAGATGCCCGGGGCGCGAAGGATGAAGAGGATGATGGTGACCCCGATGAAGACCGGGATCATCTGCAGGACCCGGCGGGAGATATAGCCGATCATCCGGACGCCTTCTGGTTTCCTACATCATAGAAGGAAGCGGTAGGGCGCCGCCGCCGGCGCCCTACCGCTTCTAGACTGCTTCGTTTTCTACACACCGCTAAACAAAGCTGCTATTCAGCAGTTTTGATCCAGCAGGATTCGAGGTTGGCAAAGTTGAGAGGGCTGTAGATGAAGCCCATGATCCGGTCGGAACCCACGTGTGAATGGGCGTAGAAGACCATGGGAGCAACCGGGGCATCTTCGCCGATCATCCTGTTGATCTCCTGGTACTTGGCGATCCTGGCATCGGTGTCGACGATCTGCCGAGCCTCGAGGATCCCTTGGTCAACCGCCGGGTTGGTGTAGAACGAGTGGTTGTCGACGCTCGTGCTTTCGAACAACGGGTACATCCAGTTGTCCATGATCGGGTAGTCGCTGGACCAACCGAGACGGCCGAGCTGGAAGTCTCCCGCATCCATCTGATCGAGCCACTGGGCCCATTCCACACCCTCGAGCACCGTGTTGATGCCGATGGCTTTTAGGTCGGCTTGGACCAGGGCAAAGACATCTTCATGTCCTACGCCGCTGTTGAAACCAACCCGGAGCTCGGGCAGACCTTCGCCGCCGGGATAGCCTGCCTTCTCGAGCAACTGCTTGGCCTGCTCCACGTCGTACTTCGCATAGGGCCATTGATCGGGCAAGAAACCGGCGATACCAGGCGGCACGATGTTGGTGGCCGGGGTACGGACGCTCTCATATATTGTGTCGCAGATGGCCTGACGGTTTATGGCCAGGGAGATCGCCCGGCGGAGGTCGGCGTTGGCGAGTATCTCGTCCTTGGTATTGAAAACGCAGTAGTAGGTAGCGATCTCGGCACCGGTAAGTACCTGCTTGCCGGGCTCCACCGTCCAACCATCTGCACTCTCGCCGTACTCAGCCTTGGTGGCGGCTACCTGGCCGCTCGGGATGGACGTGAAGTCCAGGTTGCCGGCTTTGAACTCCAGGAAAGCGGTCTCGTAATCTTTGAAGATCTTGAAGTCGACCCCGTCCAGGTTGGCCTTCTGGCCAGGGTAATCCTCGAAACGAACCACCTGGATCAGCTGGTCGTGCTGCCACGGCCCGGCCATCATGAAGGGGCCGTTGCCGATGGGCATCTCATGGAAGGCCTCGGGGTCCTTGTCCACCTCTTCCTTGGGCACCGGTCCCAAAGCGGGGTGGGCGACCACGAACTCGAAGTCGCCGTACGCATAGGCCAGCGTCACTTCGAGCGTCTTGTCGTCTATAGCCTTGACGCCCTCAAGCTCGGTAGCGCTGCCGTCCTGCATGGCGTCGTAACCCTTGACGGCCGCAAGGTGATAGGAGATCTCTGACTCGTTCGCCGGATTACAGATACGTTCCCAGGCGTACTTGAAATCGGCGGCGGTCACATCGCGGCCGTTGTGGAACTTGCCATCGGCCAGGTGGAAGGTCCAAACCGTGGCGTCAGCGTTGGCCTCCCAACTCTCGGCCGCCGACGGGACAAGCATGGACGTCAATGGGTCGAATGCCACCAGGCTGTCGAAGACGGCGTTGGTGACCTGTATGCCTTCGGATTCCTGGGCGTTCCATGGGTCGATGAAGGCCGGCTCGTTGATGTAGTAGTTGAATATCCCACCTTGGACTGCTTCTTCGCCCCCGGCAGCGGTGGTAGCGGTCTCTTCGTCGCCGCCGCAAGCGGCGACCGCGAACACCGTACCTGCCAGGACAAGGACCAGAAGGAGTCCATACCACTTGTGCTTGCTCAGTTTCAAAACGTTCCCTCCTTAGTTCGATACACCCCACGCCGACCTGCTAGGCCTTCTTTGCGCTTCACCACCTCCCCCGCACTCTCGTACGCCTCTCCTCGGACGATGTACAAAGCCGGTTCCTGAACGGCGCCCTCAAACCGCGAATACGAGGGCTATCGTCACGACGAAAAAAGCCGCCGCGCAACCGACGGTCAACCGGTCGAGGTTCTTCTGTACTACCGAGCTGCCACCGAACGTGCTGGACCCCCCAAAAGTGGCGGCCAGACCGGCATCCTTACCCGAGTGCAGAAAGATTAGGAACAGAAGACCTAGACCAAAGATGGTCTCCAGCGCAACCAGAACGTACAACACTTCAGACTGCCTCTCCCCGGCTATCAGTTTCGCTTACGCGCAGCGTTCCCGCCATTCTACCGCGAAACACACCACCGTGAACACAATCTTGCATACACAGTTTTCTTATTCACGCCCACATATGGACCCCCCCGTCATCTCTATCGGCCCTTCTAGGCCCATGAAACACAGGATCGTCGGAGCCACATCGGCCAGGCCAGCCCCGTCGCGGACGTCCACTTTCTCGTCCAGCACGACCAAGGGTACCTTGGCTGTCGTGTGGGCGGTGTTGATATCCCCATCGGTCTCCAGCATCGATTCGGCGTTCCCATGGTCGGAAGTCACAATGACTTTCGCCCCTATCCCCTGCAAAACCTTCAATACCTTTCCCAGACAGCGGTCCACATGCTCAATGGCCTCCACCGTCGCGGGTATGTCGCCGGTGTGGCCGACCATATCGGGATTGGCGAAGTTCAGGATCACCAAGTCCACCGGTTCCTCGGCCATCGTCTCCTCGAGGCAGTCCGCCACTTCGTAGGCGCTCATGGCCGGTTTCTGGTCGTACGTGGCCACATCCTTCGGTGAGGGCACCAACTTCCGCATCTCCCCCGGGAACGGTTGCTCGCGGCCGCCGTTGAAGAAGAAAGTCACGTGCGCGTACTTCTCAGTCTCGGCGATATGAAGCTGAGCGAGGCCGGCATCGCTCACCACTTCGGCCAGCACATGGCGCGGCTCGTCCTTGGGGAAGGCGACGGCCAGTCCGAGTCGCGGATCGTACTCGGTCATACCCACGAAGTCGATGTCCGGAGGGCCCCCGGACCGGTCGAAGCCGCTGAAGTCGTCGCTGGTGAGTGCCGCCGCCAGCTCCCGCACCCGGTCGGGCCTGAAGTTGAAGAAGATCACCCCGTCTCCGTCGTCCACTCGGGAGTCGGGGTCGGAGCTCACTATGGTCGGCTGGATGAACTCGTCGGTCTCGCCCCGGGCGTAGGACTCGCGGACCGCCGCGGAGGCGTCGGCGGCCCGCAATCCGCGATCGTGGACCAGAGCGTCGTAAGCCCTCTTCACCCGGTCCCAACGGCGGTCGCGATCCATGGCGTAGTAGCGGCCGGATATCGTGGCGATGGCTCCCGATCCTTTCGCTCTCAGGAAGTCGTCGAGTTCGGTCACATACGACGCCCCCGCAGTCGGCGACGTGTCGCGACCGTCGGTGAACGCATGGATGTAGACTCTCTGCGCCCCCCGCCCGTGGGCCATGCTCACAAGCGCCTTCACGTGCTCGAGGGAAGAATGCACCCCCGCGTCGGACAGCAGCCCCATCAGGTGGATTGAACGTTCGCGACCGATGGCTCCGTCCATCAGCGCCGCCAGAACGGGGTTCTCGTAGAACGAGCCGTCGGCGATAGCCCGGTTTATGCGCGAGAGATCCTGGTAGATGATGCGCCCCGAGCCAAGTGTCAGGTGCCCCACCTCCGAGTTACCCATGACGCCCGGGGGCAGGCCGACGGCTTCGCCGCTGGCTTCGATGAGGGCGTGCGGGTAGCGGGCCAAGAGCGCGTCCCAGACCGGAGTATTGGCAAGAGAGATGGCGTTGCCGGGCCCGGGGGGCGCCCAACCCCACCCGTCCAGAATGACGAGGGCCGCGCGCCGGTGGCCCATTTTGCTCTCACAAGGCATCGAAGCTACCGAGCCACGAACTCGACGATACGGCAGAAAGCCTCGAGATCGAGACTCGCACCGCCTACCAGCACCCCATCGATATCAGATTGGGCCATCAAGTCATCGATGTTGTCGGGTCTGACGCTGCCTCCGTAGAGGACGCGGACCGTGCCCGCGACTTCTCCGCCCAAGCGGTCCGCGACCAGCTCCCGGCAGAAGGCGATTGCTTCCTGAGCCATCTCGGGAGTGGCGGTCTTGCCGGTGCCTATGGCCCATATGGGCTCGTAGGCGAGTGCGACCGAACCGCATTCTTCAGGACGAACGGATGACAGCGCGGCGCGGATCTGCCTGGAAAGTACCTCTTCTATCAGGCCCTTCTCTCGCTCACCGGCGCTCTCCCCTACGCATATGATGGGCGACAACCCCCCATCGAGAGCGGCGCGCACCTTCCGCGAGACCTGATCGTCGGTCTCGCCGAAGTACTGCCGCCGCTCGGAATGGCCGGCGATAACTCCCTTCACGCCTAGGTCGGTCAGCATCGCCGGCGCGACCTCACCGGTGTAGGCCCCTTCCTTCTCCCAGAAGACGTCCTGGGCCGCCACCGCGATGGAGGTTCCGGCGGCCGCCCTCACCGCCTCCAAGAGGCCGGTGAAGGGCGGCGCCACCACTACCTCGCGACCTTCAACCGCGCCGATCCGAGCGGCGAGCGCCCGCACGAACACGGCGCCCTCGCCGCTGGTCTTGTACATCTTCCAGTTGCCGGCGATAAGAGGTACCCGCAACGGAGCGGTGCCCTTTCCGGCCATCAGGCTTGATCCCCGCCTTGATCGCGGTCGGGAAGGGCGGCCACTCCTGGGAGGGTGGCGCCCTCGAGCAGTTCGAGCGAAGCCCCTCCGCCCATGGAGACGTGGTCCATGCGGTCCGCCACTCCGAACGTGTTGACGGCGGCCACGGAATCGCCGCCTCCGACAATGGTCGTCGCCCGGGTGGAGGCCATGGCTTCCGCTACCGCCCTGGTGCCGGCGGCGAAGGCGGGTATCTCGAACACGCCCATCGGGCCGTTCCAGAAGACCATGCCCGCCTCGGCGATGGCAGCGCCGTAGGCGGCAGCCGTCCGCGGGCCGATATCGACCCCCATCCAGCCCTCAGGGATTGCGTCGACACCCACCACCTGCGTAGCGGCATCGTCGGCCAAGGCGTCCGCCACCAGGACGTCCATGGGGAGGATCAACTCGCAGGCGACACCCGCAGCCTTCTTTAGGGAAGCTTCCGCTACCGGGACACCTTCCTCCTCGACCTTGGAAGCCCCCACGGCCAAGCCCTTCGCCTTGAGGAAGGCGAAACTCATCGCTCCTCCGATGAGCACCTTGTCGGCCAGTTCGAGAAAGTGGTCGATCACCTTGATCTTGTCGGTCACCTTGGCTCCACCCAGAACTACAACGAACGGCCGTTCCGGAGCCGCCAGCAAGCCTTCCAGGGCCGTCAACTCCTTCTCCATCTGCAGACCGGCTACCGCCGGGAGGACCGCCGCCAGGCCGGCTGTGGTGGCGTGGGCTCGATGGGCGGCGCTGAAGGCATCGTTGACGTACAGGTCGCCCAAGCGAGCCAGTTGCTGCACCAGGGTGGGATCGTTCTTCTTCTCGCGGGGGTCGAAACGGGAGTTCTCAAGGAGCAGGACGTCGCCTGCCTTCATGCTGCCGACGGCCGCCTCGACTCCTGGACCCGAGAGCTCACTCAGCTCGCGTACCGGCATCGAAAGAAGCTGCGCCAGCCTCGTTGCGACGGGATCGAGCTTCAGAGCGGCATCGGGAGCGTCCTTGGGCCGACCCAGGTGGGACATGAGGATGACGCGGCAGCCCTGCTCCAGCAGATAGCCGATCGTCGGTAGAGCCGCCCGTATCCGAGTGTCGTCCGTCACGAACCCATCCTTGAGGGGAACGTTGAAATCCACGCGCACGAGCACCCGCTTGCCAGCGACGTCCACATCCTTGACGGTCTTCTTAGCCATGGTGCATCTTCTCCTGGGACCTGTGCTCAGAGGAGCCCTAGAACAGCCGGGTACAGAGGTCGACCAAGCGGCTCGAATAGCCCCATTCGTTGTCGTACCACATGACCAACTTCGCACGGCGGCCCATGACCATAGTCAGACTCGAATCGAACACGGAGGAGTGAGGGTCGCCTACGATGTCCGAGGACACGAGCGGTTCCTCCGTGTACCGGAGTATGCCGGCCAAAGGCCCTTCTGCGGCCGCCCTCACTGCAGTGTTGATCTCTTCGGCGGTGACCTCTCGCTCGAGAGCAACCACCAAGTCCACGGCCGAACCGTCGGCTACCGGCACTCGAAACGCGAACCCATCGAGCTTACCCTTCAGCTCGGGCAATACCAGGCCGATAGCCTTGGCCGCCCCCGTCGAGGTAGGGATGACCGAGAGAAAGGCGGCCCGGGCTCTGCGTAGATCCTTGTGGGCCAGGTCGAGGATCCGCTGGTCGTTGGTGACGGCGTGGACCGTGGACATGAAGACCTGCTCGATGCCAAAGGAATCGAGAAGCACCTTCACCACGGGAGCCAGACAGTTGGTGGTGCAAGAAGCGTTGGAGATGATGTGATGGCGGGCGGGGTCGTAGTCGGAATCGTTCACCCCCAGCACCACGGTGATGTCGGGGTCCTTGGCGGGTGCGCTTATGACGACCTTCTTGGCCCCCTGGTCGAGATGCAGAGCGGCCTTGCCTCGCTCCGTGTAGCGACCCGTACATTCCACTACTACGTCCACCCCCAGCTCGCGCCAAGGTAGGAGACTCACATCCGCGGCACAAAGGGCCTTGATCGCGCGGCCCTCGAACACTATATCCTCGTCCGTATGGGAGACCTCACCGGGCCAGATGCCATGGACGCTGTCGTACTTGAGCAGATGAGCAAGCGTCGCCGCATCGGTCAGGTCGTTGACCGCCACCACCTCGATGTCTGCCCCGCTCTTGGCGGCCGCCCGCAGGAAGAGTCGGCCTATCCGTCCGAACCCGTTGATGGCGATCTTGGTGCTCACTTCCACCAGCTCCTCTTGACTCGACGATTCTCGACCGTTCCGTCAGCGAACGCGCATCTTATCACAGGCGCCCTGGGCCTCTGCCCGCTCAGCGGCCTGTACCAGACGTCGCAGACGATGATTCACCGCAGACCGGGTAAGCCCCTCTTCACCTGCCTCCGCCAGCTCAGCGAGGTTCATGTACGGGAACTGCAACCGTAACTCCGCCACCTCCCGCACTGCGGGCGGGAGCGTCGCGTAACGGCCCGTTCGCTCCAATACCGCTACTGCCTCGAGCTGCCGGGCAGCCGCCGTCCCGGTCCGACGGACGTTGGCAGAGTCGCAGTTGGCGAGGCGATTCGCACGGGCCCGCACTTCCTTCATCACGGCCTGCTCCTGGAGCAGTAAGGCCGACTCGTGCGCTCCAGCCAGCGCCAGCAGCCCGGCCACCTCGTCCCTGCCCTTGAGATATACCACGAAACTGCCCCGCCGGAACCTCTGACCTGCGTGAAAGTGCATCTCGCCCAGTAGATTCACGAGATCATCTGCGAACACCTGATGAGGGCTCACGATCTCCAGATGGGCCTCGCGCTGCGGCGAGTTGGCCGAACCTGCCCCCAGCAGGCAGCCACGGAGAAAAGCCGCCCTACAGCAGCCCTTTTTGACCAGCCGCCTGGCGATGCCGGGCTGAAGCTGGAAGTTGTCGCTGAGCACCCCCATCTCGTTGAGGGCCTGCAAAGCCGGGGGCGACCCCTTCAAATGGAGTTCGTACACCAAGCGTTGCTGGAAACGGGGCTCCCTGCGGGTCAGCAGTTCTCCCTCCGCCCCAAAAGATTTGAACTGCGAGAAAGCCATCTTGGCAGCCGCCTGCACCGTCGTGGAGAGGTGTATCTCGTAGCGATCCGCCTCAGCCACGCCACCCTTGATGAGAAATGATCCGGTAGTGTGCATCAGCCCGGCCAGGGCCGCCACGCGACAACAGGACTGCCGCTCCTCGACGCGGGCCAACTCTTCCCGAAAGGTGCGCGTGAACCCGGCGGCCATGCTCAGACCGTCCGCTCGATATCCCGGTGAGAGATGCTTGTGACCACCCACGGCTCGCCCTTCAGCCTTCGGGCCAGCTCCTCGACCAAGACCACCGACCGATGTCGCCCGCCCGTGCACCCGATCGCCAAGACGACTCGTGGCTTCTGCTCGGCGAGGAACCGCGGGCCCAGGAAGCGCACCATCTCGACGATGCTGTCAAGAAGGCGCTCGGCCCCCTCGAGCCTCAGGACATGCTGCACCACCGGTTCGTCCAGACCGCTCAGGGGTCGCAGTTCGGGGACCCAGTGAGGATTCGGCAGGAAGCGAGAGTCCAATACCATGTCCGCCTCGTCGGGGAGTCCGAACTTGTATCCGAAGGACACCATGCTCAAGAACAGTTGATCGGTGAGCTGCTCGGCCAAGAGGGTCTCCTCCAGCCGCCTCCGCAGCTCGCGCGGTGACAGGCCGGTCGTGTCGATCACCACATCGGCCTGGCTGCGCAGGGCGGATAGGAGCGAACGTTCGCGCTGGATACCCTTGATCGGACTGGTCCGCGAGAGAGGATGCGGCCGCCGGGTCGATTGATAGCGGGCCACCAGGGCCTCTTCGGACGCCTCCAGATACAGCAGGCGGTAGGAGACGCCGGACCGACGCAGGTATTCGAGCGACTCTCCCAACTGCTCGAAATACGTGCCCGCCCGCACGTCGAACACCAGGGCCACCCGCTCGACACGGCTGCCCTCCAGACAGAAGAGCTCCACCACCCGGGACAGCATCTGGGGCGGGAGGTTGTCGATGCAGAAGTAGCCCATGTCTTCGAAGGTGGCTACCGCCTCCGACTTCCCCGCCCCGGAAAGCCCCGTGATGACAGTGAGGTGCAGCGGGCACGCCTCGTTCACGTCTTCCCCCTTACGAGGTAGAAACTCCCGCACGCTCATGCTCTAGGAGGCGGCCCTTCCAGGTGGGATCGTCTCCATAGTTACCCAGACTTCCGTCCGCGTGGATAACCCGATGACAGGGAACGACCACCGGGATGGGGTTCGCCGCCATGACGTTGCCGACGGCTCGGGCGGCCCGAGGGTACCCGGCCATGTCCGCCAACTCGCCGTAGGCGACCGTCTCCCCAGGAGGAACCGACAGCAAGGCCTCGTACACCGAGCGCGCGAACGGCCCCAGAGAAAGAGCCTCAAGAGACAGCTCCTCCAGGGACCAGGCCAGGCGCTCCCCCCGGAAGTAGGCCTCCAGCTCGGCCACCCAGTGTTCCAGGGCCGCCTGGTCGCTCTCCGAGACCTCCTGCGGCTCGGACGGTCCCGGCGCCGAAGCCGCCGGAACGGCCGCCGGCACCCTGGTCTCCGGCAACTCGACGGCCATCAGCTGTCCATTGCTCACCCAGACCAGACCGTCCCCCCAGGGGGTCTCGTACCGACTAGCCCGTCTTGTGGACATACGCGTATATCTCCCTCGCCACTTTGCCGGGCAGCCCCGGCACGGCCTCGAGCTCTTCCCGACTCGCTTCCAGGAAGCGCTCGGGAGAGCCAAAATGCTGCACTATGGCCTTTTTACGTTTGACCCCGACACCTGGGAGCTGATCCAGGAGTGACGCGGTGGCCTGGGTGCTCCGCCTGCCGCGGTGGAATCCCAGAGCGAAACGATGAGCCTCGTCCCGGACCCTTTGCAGGAGAAGGAGACCGGCGTCGTCCCGACTGAGCCCCAACGGGTCTGGAGACCAGGACACAAACACCTCTTCTTCCCTCTTGGCAAGAGATATCACGGTGACTGCGCCCTCAAGACCCAGCTCTCGCAACACAGTGACCGCTGCCCCAAGCTGTCCTTTGCCCCCGTCCACCACCACCAGGTCGGGCACAGCTTCGAAGGAAGGGTCGTACCGTCCGTCGATCGCTTCGTCGCCCCGACTGAAACGGCGCAGCAACGCCTCTCTCATAGCTCCCACATCGTCCTGCCCTCGGGTGGAAGCGATGGCAAACTTGCGGTAGTCGCTCTTCTTCGGCATCCCTCCTTCGAACACCACCATAGAGGCCACGATGTTATCGGCTCCCAGATTGGACACATCGAAGCCCTCGATACGCACGGGGATCCCCTCCAGCCCCAGATTCTCCTCCAAGGAAGTCAGGGCTCCGTATCTTCGTTCCCGACTGCGCTCTTCCCGGAGCCGCTCGTGGGCCAGGGCCAGGCGGGCGTTCCGATCGGCCAGATCCTGCAGCCGCCTCTTGTCGCCTCGCTCTGCGTGCCTGACCTCGATCTTGGCACCTCTCAGGGTTTGAAGAAAACCGGAGAGACTGGAGGCGTCGGCGATCCCCCCCGGGATGATCAGCTCCGCCGGCAATGTGGCCGCGGACCCGTAGTATTCGGCGACGAAACGTTCGAAGACCTCTTGCGCCGTGGCCCCTTCGACGTTGATCAGCGTCAGGCTTCGCCGGTCGGCCA
Source organism: uncultured Gaiellales bacterium (assembly GCA_964497095.1). GTDB lineage: Bacteria > Actinomycetota > Thermoleophilia > RBG-16-64-13 > RBG-16-64-13 > CAVPLM01. The sequence continues at coordinate 13,572 of CAZCCL010000049.1, forward strand.
GCTTGCCGTCGCGCGTGATGAAGATCTGCACGTTTGCTCCCCAGCCGTCCGTGGCCATGCCGGTGACGTCCGTCGAGCGCAGGGAGCTCGACTCGACGCGTTGCCGCTCCAAAACGTGGTTCAAGGCCTCCAAGCGGTCGCGGAACACGGCAGCGCTCTCGAAATCCTGCCGTCCCGCTGCCTCGCGCATCGACCGTTCCAGCTGTGCCACCACCCGGCTCTCTCGGCCGCTCAGGAAATGCACCACCTGCTCCACCACTGCCCTGTATTCGGCAGCGTCCACCGTCCCTTGGCAAGGACCGGGACACCGCTGGATATGGAACTGGAGGCAGGGAGAGCCGCTCCGCCTGCCCGGTCGGGCTCCACGACAGGAGCGCACCGGGAACACGCGCCCGAGCACGTCCAGAGTCTCACGTACCTTGGCGGCGCTGGCGAAAGGACCGAAGTACAGATTGCCGCGTTTGTGCCGCTGGCGCGTGAACATGACCCGCGGGAACTCGTCCTCGGCGGTGATGACGATGTACGGATAGGACTTGTCGTCACGAAGGCGGATATTGAACTGAGGCCGATGCTGCTTGATTATGTTATGCTCCAGCAGAAGCGCTTCCACTTCACTGGTGGTGGCGATCCATTCCACCGTAGCGGCCCGACCGACCATCTCGGTCACGCGGGCGGGGGCCCTGCCGCCGTTCTTGCCCTCCACGGCGGGGAGATAGCCGGCCAGGCGCTTGCGGAGAGAGAGGGCTTTGCCCACGTACAGCACCTCCCCGTTCTCGTCCCGGTACAAGTAGACGCCGGGCACGTCCGGGGCGTGCTGGATCTGATGACGTAGTTCCTCGGTCGCGCTCATACGCCTCAAGTGTACTCCACCCCCTCGTCGAAGCCACTCCACTGAGGGCGCCCGAACACGGAGGAAGCCGCAGTCACTCACAGAGATCGCGGAGGGTCGCGGGGCGGAGGCGCCGAGACCCCGTGTTATACTTTCGCGCCTACGACCTCCCTCTCTTGCGACCGTCATCCGACCCTAGCCGACGGGGGTAAAAGTGGCACTGGCAGGATTACCACTGGAAGAACGTCAGATGATCTTGGACCTGCTGTCGCAGCTCCGTCAGCGGATGTTGACACCCGAGAGACTTCGCGCCTTCGACCAGGAAGAGGTCTTTCCTGAGGAGGTCATACGCGAGTTGCTCGGGCCCGACATCGGTCTGCAGCTACTCTTCATTCCCGAGGAATACGGCGGCCTCGGTGCCGGGGCCCGGGACATAGCGGCGGTCGCAGAGGAATTGGGAAAGATCTGCCTGGGGGTCGGCACCGGGTTTTTGGCGATCCACCTGGGAGCCGACCCGATCCTCGTGGGCGCGACCGAGGCCCAGAAGCAGAAATGGCTCACCAGACTCGCGGAAGAAGGCTCCATCGTCGCCTATGCCGTCACCGAGCCCGAGGCCGGCAGCGATCTCTCCCACGTGGCCACGTCGGCGGTGCCCGTCCTCGATGACGATGGCACCGTTACCGGCTACAGGATCAACGGTACCAAGCAGTTCATCTCCAACGGCGGCTATGCGGACTTCTTGACGGTCCTCGCCCACGCGCCGGAGGGTCCGTCCTTCTTCATAGTGGAGAAGAACACGAAGGGGTTTAGTTCCGGCAGGCCCGAGGAGAAACACGGGATCAGGTGTTCGAACACGACCTCCCTTACTTTTGATGACGTGTTCGTCCCAGTGGAGAACCTCGTGGGCGGGGTCCCCGGGCAGGGTCTGACACAGGCCAAGCAGGTCTTCGGATACACGCGGCTGATGGTGGCGGCGTTCGGCCTGGGCGCCGGCGTGGCCGCTCTGGAGAAGGTGATCCCCTACGCCAAAGAGCGTGTTCAGTTCGGGGCCCCTCTCATCGAAAAGCAGGGCTACACCCACAAGCTGATCCTACCCTTCGTGGCCAAATTGGAGGCTGCTCGAGCCTACATCGAAGAGGTCGCCACCAGGCTGGATGCCGGAGAGACCGACCTGGAGGTGGAAGGCTCGTTGGCGAAGCTCTACACCACCGAAGTGGCCAACGCCTGCGCCGACGCGGCGATCCAGGCGCTGGGGGGCTACGGGTACACCAGGGAATACGACGTCGAGAAGATAAAGCGGGACGTCAAGATCACCACCATCTACGAAGGGACCAGCGAGATCCAGCAGATGATCGTGAGCACCTTCAGATGGAGGTCTTCGGTCTCCTCCAAGGGCGCCTTCTACGAAGAGCTGGCACGGCAGATGGATTCGGCCCATCGAGAGCACGGCGATCTTAAGGCCGATACCTACGCGGCCATGTTGCGTCTGCTCAATCTCCTCTTCACTGAGGTGCATAGGACTAAGGCGACGCGCCAGCAGCACATCATGTTCGACTTGGCCACGCTGGCGTCGATATCGGAGACCGGCGCCGCCCTGATCAAGAAGATCGCCCAAGGCGACGGCCTGCCTGCCGACAGGGCCGACTATTTGAGGCTGTGCGCGCGCATCGACGCCGCCTTGTGCGCGCAGAGTGCTTTCGCCATCGCGAACGAGATCTTGCTGGGGTCGGGATTCTGGTCGGCTGCCGAAGCGGCCACGATCCTTGAGTCCTCGGGTCTGGACTACCAGGCCTCTCAGGCCGGACTGATCTCAGACATGGATGCTCTGCGAACGATGCTCTAAGATCTCGTTTCAGAATGACCTTTCGCCAGCAGGGTGAGATCGGCACGCCAGAGGCAAGGACGCAAGAAGCGGGCATAGCGGAGCTCCGGGGACGCGACGAGAGGACGAAGCGTCCGGCCGAAAAGCGCGGCCTCGGCGGCCGAGATGTCGTTCTGAAACGAGTTAGAAAACACCGGTCTAGTACGGGAGCCTTGAGATGAGAGACATAGCCGCCCTGCTCGCCATGTTCGCCGATGCTCACGGCCTGTCCGGCTATGAGGACGAAGTGGCGGACCTGTTGCGCAGTGAGATGGAACCGCTGGTCGACGAGGTCCGCGTCGACAAGATGGGGAATGTAGTCGGTATCCGCGAGGGCGACGGTCCCGCCGTCATGGTGGCCGCCCACATGGACGAGATAGGCCTGATGGTCTCCCATATCGACGACGACGGCTATTTGCGGGTGGTGCCTATCGGGGGCTGGTTCGACCAGACCATCCTCAGTCAGCGGGTCATGGTCCACACCCGGGACGGCAAGCGCATACCGGGGGTCATCGGCTCCCGGCCGCCCCACCTCATGGATGGCGAGGAACGCAAGAAGATGGTCAAACTCAAGGACATGTTCGTGGACTGCGGGGCGACCAGCGTGGCCGACGCCGACGAGCTGGGCATCGAGATCGGCTCGCCAATGACCATCGATCGTGAACTGAAACGGATGGGTAACGACTTCGTGACCGGCAAGGCCCTCGACAACCGCGCCGGTGTGGTGATGATGCTGGGTGCGCTGCAGCGCCTCAAAGGCAAGAAGGTCCGGGCTACCGTGCAGGCCGTGGGAACCGTGCAGGAAGAGACCGGCCTCAAGGGCGCCCGCACGAGCGCGTTCGGTCTCGACCCGGACGTGGCCCTTGCCACCGATGTGACCATCCCCGGCGACCATCCCGGGGTCAGCAGGAACGAAGCCCACGTCGTGGCCGGCAAGGGCCCCGTCATCACCGTCGTCGACGCCGCCGGCAGGGGCATCATGGCCCCGAGGCCGGTGCTCCGCTGGCTGCGGGACTCGGCGGAGAAAGCGTCGATCCCCTATCAGCTACAGGCCGGACAGAGCGGCAGCACCGACGCCACCGCCATTTACATCTCCAAGACCGGCGTCCCCTGCAGTGTGGTCAGCGTGCCGGCCCGTTACATCCACTCGCCGGTGGAGGTGCTGTCGCTGCGGGACCTGGACCAGGGGGCCCAGCTCATGGCCGCCGCCATCCAGCGGACCCACGAGTACTTCTAGCCCCCGGCCACAGCGCGACGCAGGCGCGGCACGGTGCAGGCCCGGCGATCACTTGGCCTTGAGCGCCTCCTCGATCTGCTTGACCTTCTCCGGCCCGAAATAGCCGCAATTGCCCTTCTTCTGGTCCGGTTCGAGGCCCTCCGCCTTGATGGTCTTGCTCACCTTGCCCGCCGACACTCCCAGCTTCTCTGCGATCTTGCCCGCCGTCAACAACTCATCCGCCATTTCGGTACCTCCTCCGTCGGTAGCTTGTCGCGCCCGCTGGACACGTTTCCAGCTGGCTGCCGCCCTCTCTAACTCCCCGGCCAAGGACGGTGGGACCTTGCCCTCCATCCGCACATCCTCGTCGCGATACTCGAAGACCACCGATCCGCGCTCTCTGGCCCGAGCCATCAGACCACCGGCAGAGTAGGGAAGGAGAACGTCCACGTCGAACCACAGCTCGGCCAGCACCAGTCCCATGAGTTCTCGCAGGGCGTCGATGCCCATCCCGGTGAGGGCCGACAACCGCAGGACATGTCGGTCGTCGCGGTGGATCACTCCGCCCGAAGCTCCATCGCCGACATGCATCGCGTCGACCCGGTCCGCCTTGTTCAGGACCACGATGCGGGGTTTGTGGCCGGCTCCCAACTCGTCCAGCACTGCCTGCACGGTACGGCGATGTTCCGCCGCATGCCGATCGGCCAGGTCGACGACCTCCAGCAGGGTGTCTGCCCTCGTCACCTCCTCCAGCGTCGCCCGGAAGGCCTCCACCAGTTGATGGGGCAACTTGTGGATGAAACCCACGGTATCGCTGACGATGGCTATCTGCCCCTCACCCAGGCGCACCCTGCGGGTGGTCGGGTCGAGAGTGGCGAACAACATATCTTCGGCAGCGGCCGCTTCCTCTCCCACCAAGGCGTTGAGCAGCGTCGATTTGCCGGCGTTGGTGTAACCGACGATGGCCACTTTCGGGAGGAGACGGCGCTCGCGTGCGCGGGCCGCGGTCTCCCGGCGCCCGCGCACCTCATCCACCCGCTCCCGCGTCTTCCTGATCCGCTGGCGGATCACCCGGCGGTCGGTCTCGAGCTGAGTCTCGCCCGGTCCGCGCGTGCCGATGCCTCCACCCGTGCGCGACAGGTGGGTCCACAACCGGGTCAGACGGGGTAGTTGATACTCCAACTGCGCCAGCTCCACCTGAATGCGGCCCTCATGCGTGTGCGCCCTCTGGGCGAAGATGTCAAGGATGACCCCGCTCCGGTCC